>DBYI01000051.1:34391-36959 GCA_002310115.1 Ruminococcus flavefaciens | reverse complement strand
CATGTTCTTAACGTAGTCAGCGTGACCTGGGCAGTCAACGTGAGCATAGTGACGCTTGTCTGTCTCGTACTCAACGTGAGCTGTATTAATTGTGATTCCACGCTCTCTCTCTTCTGGAGCCTTATCGATCATATCGTAAGCCTCATACTGAGCCTGACCCTTCATAGCAAGAGTTTTTGTGATAGCAGCAGTAAGAGTTGTCTTACCGTGGTCAACGTGTCCGATTGTACCAATGTTTACATGGGGTTTAGTTCTTTCAAATTTAGCCTTAGCCATTGGGAAATTCCTCCTTAGAATAGATTTCAGAAATCTGTATATATTATTATATCAGATTATTTTTGTAAATTCAAGTGTTTCGGTAAAAAAATTATAGTAGAAACACGTAGTTTTATTGATTATGCCTGTTCCAAGCATTATTCAGCATAAAACGGGCTGAAACATCAATTAGTTCTTAGCTCTATTAGCCATGATCTTCTCAGCAATGCTCTTAGGAACTTCTTCATAGCTGTGAGGCTCCATTGTGTACTGTCCACGACCCTGAGTATTTGAACGAAGATCGCTTGTGTAACCGAACATTTCTGAAAGCGGAACGAGGGCATCAACCTGGATAGAACCTGATCTTGACTCCTGTCCCTGAATCTGTCCACGACGTGAGCTGAGGTCACCGATAACTGTTCCGAGATAATCATCAGGAACGATAACTGCAACCTTCATAACAGGCTCCATGAGAACTGCATTAGCCTGCTTGAGAGCTTCCTTGAAAGCGATAGATCCAGCGATCTTGAACGCCATTTCAGACGAGTCAACTTCGTGATATGATCCATCGTAAAGCTCAACCTTAACGTCAACTACCTCATAACCAGCAAGAATACCAGCCTTCATAGCGCCCTGGATACCTGCGTCAACAGCAGGAATGTACTCCTTCGGAATAGAACCGCCGACAACAGCGTTCTTGAATTCGTATCCCTTACCTGACTCATTAGGCTCAACACGGATCTTAACGTGACCGTACTGACCAGAACCACCTGACTGCTTCTTGTACTTGTAGTCGATATCTGCAGTGCCCTTGATAGTTTCCTTATATGCAACCTGAGGAGCACCAACATTAGCCTCGACCTTAAACTCACGGAGGAGACGGTCAACAATAATGTCGAGGTGAAGCTCACCCATACCTGCGATGATAGTCTGACCTGTTTCTTCGTCAGTCCATGTCTTGAATGTAGGATCCTCTTCAGCAAGCTTTGCAAGAGCGATGCCCATCTTCTCCTGACCAGCCTTTGTCTTAGGCTCAATAGCGAGCTGGATAACAGGCTCAGGGAATTCCATGGATTCGAGAATGATAGGGTGCTTTTCATCACAGAGAGTATCACCTGTAGTTGTATTCTTAAGACCAACAGCTGCAGCAATATCGCCTGAATAAACAGTTGTGAGATCTTTTCTGTGGTTAGCGTGCATCTGAACGATACGTCCGAAACGCTCCTTGCTGTCCTTGGTAGCATTAAGAACTGAGTCGCCCTGATTAACGACACCTGAGTAAACACGGAAGAACGCAAGCTTACCTACGAACGGATCAGTAGCGATCTTGAATGCGAGTGCTGAGAATGGCTCGCTATCAGAAGAAGGTCTCTCCTCCTCCTGCTCAGTGTCGGGATTAACGCCCTTGATAGCGGGAACATCGAGCGGTGAAGGCATATAGTCGATGATAGCATCGAGAAGCTTCTGAACGCCCTTGTTCTTGTATGAAGTACCGCATGTTACAGGAACCATGTGGTTAGCAATGGTAGCCTTTCTGATGCAGGTCTTGATCTCGTCCTGAGTAAGCTCACCCTCTTCGAAATACTTCTCCATGAGTGCTTCGTCCTGCTCAGCAACATGCTCAACCATTTCATCATGGTACTTCTGTGCGATCTCCTTCATATCATCTGGAATATCTTCCACTTTGATATCTGTACCGAGATCGTTTGTATAAATATAAGCCTTCATCTCAACGAGGTCAATGATACCTCTGAATGAGTCCTCAGCGCCGATAGGCAACTGAATCGGAACGGCATTACACTTAAGTCTGTCCTTCATCATGTCAATAACATGATAGAAATCAGCACCCATAATGTCCATCTTATTTACATAAGCCATACGGGGTACCTTGTAATTATCAGCCTGTCTCCAAACAGTTTCAGACTGAGGCTCAACACCGCCCTTAGCACAAAGAACTGTTACAGAGCCGTCGAGTACACGAAGTGAACGCTCAACCTCAACTGTAAAGTCAACGTGGCCGGGTGTATCAATGATGTTAAGTCTGTGGCCTGCCCAGTAGCAAGTAGTAGCAGCAGAAGTAATTGTGATACCTCTCTCCTNNTCCTGCTCCTGCTCCATCCAGTCCATAGTAGCGGAACCTTCATGTGTTTCACCGATCTTGTGATTAACACCTGTGTAGAAAAGGATACGCTCTGTGGTAGTGGTCTTACCTGCGTCAATGTGGGCCATTATGCCGATATTTCTTGTATTTTCAAGTGAACAATCTCTTGACATAATTTACTCCTTTTACAATGACGCTTACCAGCGGTAGTG
>DBYI01000051.1:0-34218 GCA_002310115.1 Ruminococcus flavefaciens | reverse complement strand
CCGAGACGGCGAGCCTTTACCTCGAGTTCAGGCATGATATTTTCCATAGCCTGCTCGAACACCTCAAGAGCGTCCTTGCCTGTCTTTTCAGCTACGATCTCAAATGCACCGTAAACTATTTTCTGCGCTACGCCCTTCTTACCGTCTAACATGATATTGTTGATAAGACGTGTAACGAGCTTTGAATTGTATACAGGATCCTGTAATACATCACGCTTTGCGATTTTACCTCTTCTTGGCATTTTCGCTTCCCTCCTTCATATAGATTGATGAATTCATAGGTACTCAAACCTTGTCGGTTACTGCCGTATTATCGGCTTATCTTCGCCGACAGGTGTGTCAGGAGCCAATGCAGAGGATCTATCGAACTTAATCTATATGATCTCCGCATTACCCTGCGGTAGTAGTTATCCTATTATTAAATGAATGAACGGCTTTTCATACAGTCAGCCGCAGACTGCTGCGAAGTATGCTCTTACTTCTGCTTAGGCTTCTTAGCACCGTACTTGGAACGAGCCTGATTACGGTTAGCAACACCCTGAGCGTCAAGAGTACCTCTGATGATGTGGTAACGCACACCAGGGAGATCCTTAACACGTCCGCCTCTGATGAGAACAACGCTGTGCTCCTGAAGGTTATGACCGATACCAGGAATGTAAGAAGTAACTTCGTAACCGTTTGTGAGCTTAACTCTGGCAATCTTTCTCATAGCTGAGTTAGGCTTCTTAGGTGTAGCAGTTCTTACAGCAGTGCAAACGCCTCTCTTCTGAGGTGAGCTCTGGTTGATCTGTGTCTTCTTCTTTGCATTGTAACCCTTCTGGAGAGCAGGAGCTGTGGACTTTGTCTCAAGATCCTTTCTACCCTTACGAACGAGCTGGTTAAATGTAGGCATATTTTTCCTCCTTTTCATTATAATTAATGTGACGCCACCCTCAAAAGGGGATAAAATCAGCGCACTGAATTATTATACTCCAAAAAAAGCGGCTTGTCAAGGGTATACCTCAAAAAGCCGTCTTTTTTGTCATTTTTTCCATTAACAGCGTCGTTTTCGCCGTGGATACTTAGCTATTTTTTCAGCCACTCCTGCATATCTGAGACTTTTCCACCGCTTGAAAGATAAGCATAGAACGAAAGCACCTTTGAAGCGTCAACAGCATCAGTAACTCCGTTGCCGTCAATATCAGCGACCTTTACCTGTTCCTTGCTGAACTTGCTTGTTTTTCCCGAGGACAAAGCAGCATATTCCGAAAGGATAAGACTTGCGTCAACAGCATCAACAAGTCCGTTATGGTTTACGTCACCCATTCTCCAGCCATCTGGCAGATTGGGAACTTTTACTGATGTCGTTGTAGTCGTCTGCAAAGCTTTAGTCGTAGTCGATGTAGTTGTCTTTTTTGTTGTGGTAGAAGTAGTGGTAGTCCTCTTTGTAGTTGTAGAAGTAGTGGTAGTCCTCTTTGTAGTTGTAGAAGTAGTAGTTGTTCTTCTCGTTGTGGTCGTAGATGTCGTAGTTCTGCTGGTAGAAGTCGTTGTTCTTCTTGTGGTAGTTGAAGTAGTGTTCGTTCTTGTAGAAGTAGTAGTTGTTGTTGTTGTTTTCACCGCAGTTGTAGTGGTTGAAGTAGTCGTCACCGGTTTGAGCACTCTTACATCAAAACTAACAGAATCACTCAGTTCACCTTCAATGTATGTGAGCTTTATGTAATAGAAGCCAGGACTGGTGGAGTCAAAGTTAGTTTCCAGTTGCACCTTCCTATCATTCATAGGAACGACCTCCGAAACTCTCCTACCGTCATCAGTGATATGGCCAATTCTCACCTTTCCATCACTGATATCGAGCTGCTCGCCGTAAGCATACACACTTTTACCGGGCTCCGATTCAACCTCGATAAACGGCTTCGGATCCGGTGTTTTGGTCGTGGTCGCGGTCGTAGTTGTCCTCACTGTAGTTGTAGTGGTCGTTACAGGCCTCAACACTCTTACATCGAAGCTTACAGAATCGTTTAGCTCGCCCTCACTGTATATAAGCTTCACATAATAGAAACCTGGGCTTGTAGCATCGAAATTGGTCTCCAGCTTAACTTTTCTATCATTCATAGGAACGATCTCTGAAACTCTCCTGCCGTCATCAGTGACATGGCCAATTCTCACCTTTCCATCACTGATATCGAGCTGCTCACCGTAAGCATATACACTTTTACCGGGCTCCGATTCAACCTCGATAAACGGCTTCGGAGCCGATGGTGTGGTAGTGGTCGTGGTCGTAGTTGTCCTCACTGTTTTTGTAGTGGTCGTTACAGACCTCAGCACTCTTACATCGAAGCTAACAGAATCCCATTGGTTACCATCACGGTATGTAAGTTTCACATAATAGAAACCTGGGGTTGTAGCATCAAAATTTGTCTCCAGCTGAACTCTTCTATCATTCATCGGAACGATTTCAGAAACCCTCCTGCCGTCGCTCTCCACACGTCCTATCGTTACAGTTCCTCCGCTGATATCAAGCTGTTCACCGTAAGCATATTCTTTCTTGTCAGGCTCCTTTTTTACCTCGATAAACGGCTTCGGCGCCTGAGTAGTTGTTGTAATGGCAGTAGTTGTAGTCCTTGTTGTTGTCGTTGTAGTTGTAGTCGCCGTAGTTATAGGTGAAGTTACCTCGACATCAAGATCTGCATAAGCTGCAGAACCCATATAGTTGAAAGTAAATCTCAGTCTGTACTTTCCAGGGCGCATACTATCAAAGCCATTTCTGTCAAGCTGTATACCATAACGAGTAAAATCGGTATTTCCCATGCCTATCTCTTCAAGCTCATATGTTCTGGACGAGCCGTCACTGTAACGCTCTGTATATGATCGTTTGAGCCTTCCACCATTAAGATTGAGTTGCTCCCCCATAGTGTATACTGTCTTGTATGGTTTAAGAACTATTTCTAGTCCGGCGATGATGCTTACAACATAAGGCGCAGTTGTTGTCGTCGTGGTGGTCGTGGTTGTTGTCGTTGTGGTAGTTGTTGTAGTTGTAGTTGTTGTAGTCGAAGCCGGAGTTTTTACCTCCACATCGAGCTCCGCATAAGCTACAGAGCCCATATAGTTATAGCTGAATTTCAGCTTGTATTTTCCCGGACGCATACTATCAAAGCCGTTCCTGTCAAGCTGTATACCATAGCGACCGAAATCAGTATTTTCCATGCCTATCTCGTCAAGCTCCACAGTTCTCTGAGTCCCGTCACTGTACTTCTCCGTATATGAGCGTTTCAGCCTACCACCGTTAAGGTTGAGCTGTTCACCCATATTATATTCAGTCTTATACGGCTTGAGAACTATATCAAGCCGTGCGCTGACGCTTACGACATGAGCCGCAGTTGTTGTGGTAGTGGTAACAGGCTGCCATTGTGTGGTAGTTACATTCTGTCTTGTTGTGGTCTGCACAGTCCCCGGGCCTAAAGACTGGAATCTGTAGCCATATGTTTTAGCAAAGCTCTGAGCCTTCGAACCATTGAAACCACAGATAACTCCATTAAAAGAATAATTCGGGTCATACTGTGAGCCGCCGCTACTGATAGTCTCTTTTCCACCTTTTATCTCGGTATTGACACCATAGATAGTGATCGTCTGCAATGAGGAACAGTTCTTGAAAGCTCCTGTACCAAGGAACTCAACCCTTTCAGGTACATCCACTGAACGTAGCGATGTGCAGTTCGAAAATGCTATTCTGCCGATATAGGTTGCTGTAGAAGGAATAGTCACCTTTGTCATCTTACTCATATTGGCAAAGGCACAGGGAGATACTGTAGTTATCCCCTCTGCAATACTGACCTCGGTTATATGACTTACGTCCGCTTTCCACGGAGCAGCTGCTATCGTTTCAAATTCATACATTTCTCCGCTTCCCGTAATGATAAGCTTATCTCCCTGTATCTCCCAGAAGACGTTGTCTCCACATTTCCCAGAGTCGGGAGCTGTTGCCGCCACATTTTGTGTAAGTCCGATATCTGTTATCTTCGTGCCAGAAGCTGAGACAGAGGGATCGGTCATCATCGAGAAACTAATAAACGCCGACAATAAAGCGGCTACTATCTTTTTCATGCTCTATTCTCCAATCCTGTATTTACCTTTTTATCTGATTTCTCAGACGTTTATTTTTTTATAAACTCCGATAACGTCACTTTCTGTCCGCTTCCCGACGATATATAAGCGTAGTATGAGAGAATTTTTGAAGCGTCAACCGCGTCAATATAACTGTTGTTGTCTACATTTGCTGCTTTTTTCTGCTTATCATTAAAGCTTCCCTTTAAATTCGATGAAACTTTAGCATATTCCGAAAGAACCATGCTAGCGTCAACCGCATCGATGTAATTATCGCCGTTGACATCTCCGAGACTGTAGTCCTTGTCAGGCGGTGCAGTAGTTGTTGTAGTCGTTGCCGAAGTCGTTGTTGTAGTTGTTGTGGTGGTGGTAGTTGTTGTGGTGGTAGTTGTTGTGGTGGTTGTCGTTGTTGTAGTTGTCGTTGTAGTCTCGCTCTGTGACGAGCCTATAGTCTGAAAATTTATATTGTATTCATTTGCATAGCTCTGAGCCTTAGAGCCGCTTACACCATATATGATTCCGCTGAATGAATAATTTGAATCATACTGCGAACCAGTATTGGTTATGGTCTCAACTCCTCCTTTTATCTCGGTATCCTTGCCATAAAAGGTTATCGATTTCAGAGAAGAGCAGTTCTTGAATGCTCCCTGTCCAAGGAATTCAACTCTTGCAGGTATCTCCACAGAAGTAAGGGCAGTGCAATTTGAAAAAGCAATTCTTCCAATATATGTTGCTGTAGAAGGAATAGTCACCTTCGTCAGCTTGCTCATATTACCAAATCCGCAAGGCGTTACTGTAGTAACTCCCTCTCCAATATCTACCTCAGTTATAATAGTTCGCTGAGAATACCACGGAGCTGCAGCTAAAGTAGTAAATTCATTCATATCTCCACTACCTGTAATAACAAGCTTTGTTCCCTGAAGCTCCCAGTAGACATTTTCTCCACATTTTCCGGATGTGGCAGCTGTTGCCGTAACATTCTGCGTAAGCCCGACATCAACTGGGAACGTTTCCAACGCCGTAACAGGTAAAGCAGTCAGCAGCGCCGCCCCGACAGCTGCCGATATCATAGCAGTTATTATTTTTTTCATATTTATTCCTCCTTTTCAAACCATTGCCGCCTCCCCAAACTGCAACAGTCATACTATACTCACCTTTTTCTCGGTACGAAAAGCATAATGAGAGGATATATCTCCAGACGGCCAAGGAGCATATCAAAACAGAGTACTACCTTTGAAAAGGCATTAAGTCCGCCAAGATTGCCCGCAGGGCCAAATCTTCCCACACCGAAGCCTATATTGTTCATACATGTTATCACTGCCGATGTTGACTCCTCAATGGAAAACCCGTTAAGAGTAACCAGAAGCACAGAGATGCACATCAGCATCATGAACAGTATGAGATAGTTGCTTACTCCACGCACTACGTCCTTCTCGACAGGTTTCCCATCCATTTTGACAGTTGCTACTGCACGCGGATTAGTGATGTATTTTAGTTCTTTGATACCCGTCTTTATGAGTATCATTATTCTTGAGACTTTCATTCCGCCGCCCGTCGAACCTGCACAGGAACCGACAAACATTAGCATAAGCAGCAGCGTCTGCGAGAAAACTGGCCATTTAGCCGTATCTGTGGTTGAAAAACCAGCCGAAGTAATTGTCGAAGCCACCATAAAAAATGTATGCCTCAGAGTATCGCCTACTCCGTCATAGAGCTTGTGTACATTAATGGCGATTATCACAGTAGATGCAATGATAACACCAAAATAAGTCCTTACTTCCTCATTTTTGTATGCAAGTGAAAACTTTTTTATAAGAAGATAGTAGTAAAGGTTGAAATTCACACCGAAAAGAATTATAAATGTTGCAACTACCATTTCGATGTAAACGCTGTTGTAATGACCTATGCTGTTCCCCCACATTGAGAAACCGCCAGTACCTGCCGACGAGCAGGAGTGTACTATTGCATCATAAAGTGGCATACCGCCAAGCATGAGCAGTATAGCTTCTGATACGGTAAGGGTTATGTAAATACCATAAAGTATTCTTGCAGAAAAGCGTGATTTTGAAACGAGTCTGCCTACCTTTGGTCCTGCACACTCCGCACGCATCATATGCATGGTTCTTGAATCATTGCTGGACATAATGGCAAGCACGAACATGAGGACGCCCATACCGCCAAGCCAATGGGTAAAGGCTCTCCAGAAAAGACATGAACGCGACATGGCTTCAACATCAGAAAGTATAGATGCTCCAGTTGTGGTAAAGCCAGAAACTGTCTCAAAAAGAGCACTGGGGTAGTCCTTTATCTCTCCTGAAATAACGAAGGGCAGAGCACCTATGCAGGACATGGTCACCCATGAAGCTGCAACACTCACGAATCCCTCCATCGAGTATACTGCGTTATTTTTCGGCTTTGAAAGAGTAAAACTAAAGCCTATTGCCATCGTTATGAGAAAAGGTATACCGAACGAGGCGATAACATGTTTTTCCCCGTAAATAAACCCTACGATTATGGGCAGAAGCATAAAAAGTCCTACAACCTTCAGTATCTGACCCATAACATAAGATATCATTCTGTAATTCATAAAATGTAAAACGCACTCCTCAATCAAAAATATTGCTAAGGTCGTGCATTCCCTTTGTGGTAGTCACGACAACAACACTGTCATTTAGCATAAGACAGTCATCACCCTTGGGTATGATGAGATCGTTGCCTCTTACGATACTTGCTATAAGGATACCGCTTCTGAGCTTTAGCTTTTTCAATGGTACCTCAACATAGTCCTTTTTGTCGCGGACAACGAATTCAATAGCCTCAAGTCTGTCATTTACCAGTCTGTACAGCGTAGTTACGTTGTTTCCGAGAGAATTCTGCTTCGCGCGGACGTACTGTAATATCTGATTAACAGTGATAGTCTTTGGTGAAATGATACTGTCAAGGTCTAATGTGTCAGAAAGTTGCATGAGGGACATTCTGTTTACCTTTGTTACTACCTTTTCAACTCCATTATTCTTGGCAAGGAGAGAAAGGAGTATATTCTCCTCATCAATACCCGTAAGGGTAACAACAGCGTCAGCATCGTACACACGCTCCTCTTCAAGGATATCATGGTCTGTACCATCGGCGCATGAAATGTCCACCTTGTTGAGCCTGTCGGAGAGCTCTAGGCAACGATCACGGTCTATCTCGATGATCTTGACCTTTACACCCATTTCTATAAGCTGCTGTGCAAGGTGATAAGCCACACGCCCTCCGCCGATAAGAACAGCTCTCTTTACACGCTTTTCACGGTACGCAGCGCTTATGCTCTTGAAGAATTTAACCATATTGCTGTGTGAAGCGGTCATGTGTATCTTATCTCCTGCGCGGAGCACAAAATTACCGTTAGGTATAGTAAGCTCCTCACCGCGCTGAACAGCGCAGATGAGCACGTCCAGTCTAAGTCTTCGTGAAAGCTGACTAAGAGATACTCCGTCAAGAATACTGCCGCTTGTTATACGTATCTCAGCAAGATCAACTCTGCCCTTTGCAAAGGACTCTATGTTTATTGCTTCTGGATAGCGAAGTACCTTTGCTATTTCATTTGCAGCGTTATAATCAGGATTCACCATCATGCTGATACCAAGTTCCTCACGCATGAATACCAATTGCTTGTCAAATTCTGGGCTGCGTACACGGGCGATACAGTGACGCACTCCCATTTTTTTAGCAATAAGACAGGTGAGAATATTCACCTCATCAGAAGCTGTTACCGCTATCATGATATTTGCCTTTGAGACATTGGCCTCTTCAAGTATCTCAGTCTGCAAGCAGTTTCCAACAATGCCCATGACATCGAAATCATTTGAAGCAGCCTCAACAAGTGCTTCCTTCTTATCTACAATAGTGATATTGTGTTCGCTACTGAGCACTTCGGCCAGTGAAGAGCCGACCTTTCCGCAACCTACGATTATAATATCCATAGTTCCTCCGTTACAGAATATATATATAACTGATATGATTACAAAAGCCATTAATAAGGGCAACAACAGATACAATTACCCAGTTTATAATAATTATAATCCTGTCAATGTTTTTTGTCAATAGAATGAGTGTTAAGAAACAGTGAATTATCCCCGTTTTTCCGTATCCAATCACTGAGCCTTATATTGCTCCTCCAGCCATTTTATCATGGTGTCGAAGCCCTCCTGATTATTTTCAAACTCCTCCTCATGCTCTATTTCTGCTTTCATAGAGCAAAGCCTGCCGTGCCAGGTCATACATTTCAGCTTTTCGCCGTTGCATATTTTATAGGCGAAATCTCCCTTACTGCCCGAAAAGTCATTACCGCTCTCAAAATAATAAAACTTTGGTATCTCAAATATCTCAGAAACACTCATTCTGTAAAGCTCCTTTCAAAATATTCAATCGCCATGTCAAGACTTTCATATACCGCCGAAAGCTTTGGTTCAAGTTCCTTATCCGGCTTAGTCATATCTGGTATCATTATAGCATGACAACCTGCCGCATGTGCAGCAGTTATGCCGTTTGGTGAGTCCTCAAAAGCTACACACACCTGTGGTGGTAACCCGAGTTCCTTTGCGGCTGTCAGGTATATATCCGGATCAGGTTTACCATTTGTTATCATATCTCCGCAAACCATAGCTGAGAAATAGTCATAAGCCCCTATGATATTAAGGTACTCAACAGTCCTGTTACTTGGAGTAGCCGTAGCAACTGCCATTTTTATCCCCTTATCTCGAAGATAATTCAACAGAGTGAAAAGTCCCTTTTTTACCTCTATCCCATTCTCCTTTATGTAATCCCTCATGAGTTCAGTACGGTGAGCACGGATATCCTCAGTTGGACAATCCTCACCGAGAAAGCTCTTTATCTTTGGTATTGAATACTTCCTCGCCATGCTGCGGATAGCGTAAACGTGCTCAGGCTTCATATCATAGCCATAGTCTTTTGCAGCCAGCATCCAGAATTTGAGATAGAGCTTTTCGGTGTCTATCATTAGACCGTCCATATCGAAAATAGCGCCTTTTAACATTATTTGCTCCTTGTTATATATTATTGCTCAGTCACAGTCCGCATCCAGATTTATATCTGCCACCACTAATAACTACTTACTAAGCAAGCAAGGGCGGAAGGATTCCGCCCTGTCTTCAAAATATAAAGAGAATCATTACCAGTTTATCATCCAGTTGTACATTCCCTCGTACTGACGTGCAGAACTGTTCCATGAGAAATCCTGTCCCATAGCTCTCTGCACCATTTTATCCCACTGTTTGCGATGATTGAAAAATACATTTTTAGAATAGTTTATTACGGTCAGCATCTCGTCGCCGTTGAAGTTTGCAAAGGAGAAGCCGTTACCAGTACCGTCAAACTCATTATAGGGCTGTACAGTATCCTTAAGTCCGCCTGTTTCGCGTACTATAGGAAGAGTGCCATATCTTAGAGCAATAAGCTGAGTTAATCCACATGGTTCAAACAACGACGGCATTAGAATAGAATCCGCCGAAGCATAAACCTTATGAGCAAGATCGTCATCATAGAGAATATTCGCAGATACTCTCTCGGGATACTTCCACTGATAGTGCCTGAACATATTCTCATACTTCGGATCTCCCGTACCTATGACTACAAACTGCGTATTCTCGTCACAGATACGCTCCATAGCGTAATTAACAAGGTCAAGTCCCTTCTGATCGGTAAGACGTGATATTATAGCTATCATATACTTACTCTTATCAACGGGAAGCCCAAGTTGCTCCTGCAATTTCTGCTTGTTCTCGGCTTTTTTAGCCTTAACGCTCTTTGAATCGAACTTAACGAATATCTTATCGTCATTAGCAGGGTCAAATACCTTGTAATCTATTCCATTGAGTATTCCCCTTAGTGAAGCCGAACGAGCGCGAAGAAGTCCGTCAAGCTGCTCGCCATAAAAAGGATACTTTATCTCCTCTGAATATGTCTCAGAAACCGTGGTTATATAGTCAGCATAAACCAGACCGCCCTTGAGCATATTAGCATCCTGATTGAACTCCAGCTTATCAGAGGTAAACATATAATCAGGCAAAGCCGTATTGTACTTGAATGTATCTATATCCCAAACTCCCTGGAATTTGAGATTATGGATAGTCATTATAGTCTTGGTCGCACTGAAAAACGGATTTGTCGCAAAGGTGGAGTGCAGGAATACTGGTATCAGTGAAGCCTGCCAGTCATGACAGTGGATTATATCGGGACGGAAACCTATAACAGGCAGTATCGCAAGCACCGCCTTGCAGAAAAAGGTAAAGCGCTCGATATCCCACCTTAAATCAGGAGAATAAGGAGTATCACACTTGAAATAATACTCATTGTCCACGAAATAGAACTTGATACCATTATATTCATATTCCATGATACCAACATGAACGCCCTCACTTCTCATGCCGTAATCCATGTAGAAATGATGTACATATTTGAAATCATTCCTGTATTTATCGGGTATACAGGTATAATAAGGCATAATAACTCTTACATCATAGTTTTTCTTGTCGATGTACTGCGGAAGTGCGCCTACAACGTCTGCAAGACCGCCTGTCTTTATAAATGGAACGCACTCTGAAGCGGCGAAAAGAATATTATTCATAGCATATCTCCTTATCCATAGTATTTGTTACAGCCCCTGCCTGTAACCTCATAATTATTATATACTAATTTAAGGTATTAGTCAACACAAAAGTATGAATATTGCACAGCGGGCAGAAACTCTGTTAATATCAACAATAGTATTATCAAAAATTTGTTTACTAAGTCAAAATCCCAAAATATTTTGATATTAAACATCTTTGCATTTAAAAATTCCTCTTTTCATCTCACTAATGAGAAGAATAAGGACGGCATATGCCGTCCTTATAAAGCTTTTACTTGTCAAGGAACTCCTTGAATGTTAGATTACCGCCTGTGGAAACGTGAGCGTAGTAAGCACTTATCTTAGATGCGTCTACCGCGTCGATAAAGCCATCTCTGTCAACGTCGCATACTATCTCTTCTTCTTCGGTAGCATTTCCGCCTGTTGAAAGTCTTGCGTATATAGCAAGTATCCTTGAAGAATCAACTGCATCAAGACGTTTATTTCCGTCAATATCACCGAGATTCTTCTTTGTTACTGACGCTGTTTCTTTTATAGTAAAGTGCGGATCCATATCCTTCTTCACATAGCCGCTGTAATCTGCGAAATCTTTGCCGTAGAACTTCAGATTTTCATAAGAAATAGTATACTCGCCAGCATCTATACCCTCACAGCGGAATATGATTTTTCCGCTGGTAAAATCGCTATTATTCCTATAAACACAGAATTTTCCATTCTCTGGATTATGAATGAAGCCACTCTTCTTATCTACAATATCGATATCCATATATTCAATTCCAACCTGATTCCAAGGCTTTCCGTTAAATAACAATTGACCAGTTACAGCCCAGACAGGCTCATCAGAGTTGAACTCTAACTCAAATGTATTGTATTCATCATTTTCATAGCCTGAAGCCGCTTTCTGACTTATAGTAACATTCTTGTAGATATTTCTCGGAAGCTTAGAAAGACTCAAGAAGAAATCTTCCTCTACCTTTCCCATAGTAAAATATGCGTAATAATGTATGATATAAAGGCTGTCTTTGAAATCAACTACTCCGTCATTATTGACATCACCCTTGCCTTCTGGGAGATTATAATTATCATAAACGAATTTTTTGCCTACAAGCGAAGCATCAATGGAATCAATCTCTCCGTTGTCATTAACATCAGCTCTTTTGCGAAGTATTTCTTCTGTGATCTCAGCTGGTGTTGATATGGTTGTTGTTGGATCTGTTGTAGTGGTTGCAGTTGTATTATTTGTTGTCGTCGTAGTTGTTGGTTGCGATTTTGAAGTAGTTGTAGTTAATAGAGCTGTTGTAGTAGTGGTATTCGTTGTCACTTCAATCGTACCGATATTAAAAGTTGGATTGAAATCCTTCTTTGTATACCCCGTAAACTTCACATAATTGTTGTCAACAAATTTAAGATCGTTGTAAGAGATAGTGTACTTACCGGGCTTTCCGCCGTATATATAGAAAATAAGCTTATCGCTGCTGTTCTTACCCTTTGTTACAGCATAGAACTTGCCGTTTTCTGGATTTATGTAAGGAGCATTTGGATCGCTTTCAAGAGAAATTTCTATCTTGCTGAAGCCTGCCTCCTTATATGTCTTGCCGTTGAATAAAATCTGACCTGATACGCCATATATCTTGAGATCAGAAGTGTATTCAAGCTTAAACATACCATATTCAGCCTTATCATTTATAGTAGTTTCAGCCTGGCTAATAGTTACGTTGCTTCCGTTGAATGCAGGTAACTTTGCAAGATCAACGAAATAATCGGTAACATCGCCAGCTGATGAGATCAGTGTATAGTAATGCAGTACATATACTGCATCGCTGAAATCTACCATTCCGTCGCCGTTAACGTCGCCTTTCGTCCCTTTAGGCTCACCCTTGCCAACTGAATATGAAAGTATGGTAGTTGCATCAATAGCATCTACCTTTCCGTCATCATTGACATCTGCATTATTAAATAGATCTGCATTTGTAGGACCAACCTTTGTTGTAGTTGTCTGAGCTGACGTTGTTGCAGTTGTTGTTGCAGATTTGGTTGTAGTAGTTGTAATAGGCGCCTTTGTGGTGGTTGTTGCAGGCTTTGTTGTTGTAGTTGTTTCAGGCACCTTTGTGGTTGTTGTTACAGACTTGGTTGTAGTTGTTTCAGGCACCTTTGCGGTTGTTGTTACAGACTTGGTTGTAGTTGTTTCAGGCGTCTTTGTGGTGGTTGTTGTTGCAGGCTTTGTTGTTGTAGTTGTTTCAGGTGCCTTTGTGGTTGTTGTTACAGGCTTGGCTGTAGTTGTTTCAGGCATCTTTTGGGTTGTTGTTACAGCCTTTGTTGTAGTAATTGTAGTAGTTGCCTTTGTAGTTGTGGTGGTGGTATTTGAAACTGTAGTTGTTGTAGTTGATTTTTCAAGAAGAACAAACGGATTACCATACTTTTCTGCGTATTCCTGAGCCAAAGATTCATCATGTCCCATTATAGTTACATTCTTTGACATACCAAGGTCTTCCTTGAATACCATATTTGGATTCCATACGATTAGTTCGGTCAGTGATCCACAATCACCGAAACAATATTCGCCTATAGTCTTTACACTTACAGGCAAACTGACAGATTTGAGCCCTGTACTGTAAAATGCACACTCTCCGATAACTGATACTTTTCCCGGAATAGTAATAGCTTCGAGCTGTTTACAACCTCTAAAAGCGCTACTTGATATGGTTTTTAGCTGGCTTGACAATTTTATATCTTTAAGCGAACTACATCCGTAGAACACCTCAGAATTAAGTGTTGCGATCTCGTTACCCATAGTTACCTTTGTAAGTGAAGAACAACGCGAGAAAACATAACTACCCAGTACCTCAAGATTGTCAGGAAGCTTAACTTCCGTAAGAGAAGAACAGTTTGCGAATGCAGAGTCCTTTATTTCAATCACATTGTCTCCTATGGATAATTCCACAAGCTTATCACAATAACCAAATGCGTATTCAGAAATAACTGTCAATCCGTTTCCAATATCTGCACTTGTAAGGCTTGAGCATTCATAAAAGGCACAGTCGTCGATCTCAGCAACACTGTCAGGGATAACGATCTTTTTAAGGCTTGTACATAATCTGAATACATTGTTCGATATTTTTTGTAACTTGTCCGGTAGAGTTATGTTCCTTAGCGACTTACAGCCATAGAATGTATCGCTATTCAGTACAGTGAGATTATTGCTAAGTGTGACGGCAACAAGAGATGAGCATCCACCGAAAGCATATACCCCTAGAACTTTTACGCTATCAGGGAGTGTAATTTCTGTAAGTGAAGAACATCCACTGAATGCACCTCTACCTATTTCAGCAACTTTTTCACCTAATGTTACATCAACGAGATTTTTACAGCTGCAGAAAGCATCGCTATCGATCGTTGTAACACCGTCGCCGATAGTTGTCTCCGTAAGGTTTGAACAGTCATAAAACGCATTTTCACCGATGATTTTAACAGAATCAGGAATAGTAACAGATGTCAACGCGGTGTTGCCACTGAATGCACCAATACCTATAACAGTAACAGGTTTACCACTTATTTCACTTGGCACTTTGACTTCTTTTACTGTCTTTGCGCTGAACTCAGCGAGTTCAGCGTAATCACTGTAGACTCTGAAAGAGAAATCCCCGTCTGTTACCTCATCATAATCCGCCGCGCTTGCAATTATAACATTATCAGAGTAATCCCCTTGTAAACAGTTCAATGGGCTGCCCACTAGCGTAATTGCTAAAACTGCGGCTATAAATTTTGACATTCTCATAAAAATCCTCCTTAAAAAATTTATATGTTAAGTATAACAACAAAGTATTATACAAAGCAAGTCGTTTATTGTTAAAAGTATCAAATCCTAACCAAAAATCACCAAGTAAAATATAAAAAAGCGAATGCCCCTGAAACAGAGACATTCGCATAAAACACTTCAAAAAGTCGTTATTTATAATATATTACTTTGTAGGATCCAGTGAAGCGATCTTCTTGAGCAGATACTGCTGAATACGGAGCGCATCGTTTGATGTGATACCAGCGCTTGAAAGATCAACGTCACCGTTCTTGCGTCCCTGCTCAGTAAGGTGCTTGGAGTCAGAACCATTAAGACCGTACTTGTTAGGATTTGCAAGAGCCTGCATGATGATTACTGCATCTGACATATCAACTGAACCATCACAGTTAGCGTCACCGTAAACTACATTGCCTGTAGGTTTCTGTGTTGTTTTGGTGGTTGTAGTAGTTGTTGTCGTTGTCTTTGTAGTTGTTGTAGTTGTAGTAATTATAGGCTTTTCACCAGTATTTGCATCAACAAATGGAATCTTGTTTGAATTTGCATATTTCTCAACATTTGAATCAGTCTCGCCTGCAATATAGAAATTCTCCAATTTCTTTCCACCTGCATAACCAACAGCATTTGCTCCCATAGTCGGATTACCGAAGATTGTAATATGATCAAGATTTGAGCAGTTAGCAAACGCATATGAATTAACCATTTTAAGAGGATTGCTTGAATTATTCTTTAATGTTGCTTCCTTAAGAGCTGAACAGTTATTAAAAGCATTTGCGCCAATATTTACCATTTCACCACTTACACTTTCAAGACTTAAACAGTTCTTAAATGCATTTGAATCAATTGTGCATGGACTACCACATGAAACCTTCTTAACAGCAGTATTCTCAAATGCACTCGTTCCAACTGATGTTATCTTGGAGAAATCAAAATCAGCAAACTTTGAACAGTTCTGGAAACAATAGCTAGGAACACTTACAACATCAGCTCCGAGCGTTACCTTTGAAAGGTTTGAGCAGTTCTGGAACATTGAAGCTGTAAGAGTCTTCACCTCTGCAGAAGCAAGTGAACTACAACCTTTATACTGACCTGAACCCTTGAATACTGTATCCTTATCAGATGATGAATTAGTAAGAGCAGAACAATTTACAAACGCAGTACCATTTATTTCCTTTGCAACAACAGCTGCTGAATCTCCTTTCTTAGTTACCTGAGGCAGCTTTGTACAACCTGAGAATGCATTTTCATAAAATACATCTGCAGTTGTCTCCAACTTTGTAAGTCCAGCACAATTCTGGAACATTCCCTTTGTAATAATAGGACCTTCAAATACTGCATTTGTAAGTATAGGACAATTTGCAAAAACATTTGAACCTACAGAGAACTTTTCAACACCGCTTGAAAGAATGCTTGCTGATGCAAGTTTTTCACAATCACCAAATGCACTATCTCCAATTACAATTGTACCGCCGACCATTCCGTCGATAGCAACCTTAGTTACACCGCTCTTGTTGAATGCATAAGAACCGATAGTTGAGATATTACCTGTTACTTCTATATCAAGTGCAGAACAGTTCTGGAAACACCTGCTGCCATAGTCCTGAGCAGATATAGCATTTCCGCTATCGGAAATGCTCTTGAGAGCTGAACAATTAGCAAATCCACTGTCTTCAATAATTACCAGACCAGGCATATTTACCTTTGGAAGTTTTTCACATCCACTGAAACAATCCTTACCAATTACAGAGATATTTGAAAGATCTGCGCCAACGCTTTCAAGTGCAGAACAGCCTGAAAAGAGACCTGCACTAAGCTTTACCTTGCCACTAGTCTTAATAGTGATCTTCTTTGCAGCTGTACAATCCTTAAATACATAACCATGAGTTGAACCTGTTGCATCAGGTGAATTTTTCTCATCTCCGCCATACTGATCAGCAAGAAGAGTAATATCTGTTATTGAAGTACAACCTTCAAGAGCGTTATTTCCAACAATCTTACACTCTCCTGCCTTGAAAGTTGTCATTGAAGTACATTTAGAGAAAGCATTCTTTCTGATGTACAGGCTGCTTGGAATAGATACTGAAACAACGCCAGTACAACCGCTGAATGCGCTTTCACCAATCTCAACTGCCTTAGGATAGCTTACAGCAGTCAGTTTCGGACAATTTGAAAAGGCCTTATTTTTGATTTTGACAATCTCAGGACTTTCTGTTACAGCCTCACCGCCAGGATTACAGAATGTTACAGAAGTAAGACTTGTACAGTTCTCAAACATTGACTGTGATATTCTTGTAAGCGATCTTGGGATAACTGCACTTTGAAGTGAAGTACAGTCAGCAAATACGCCATCGCCTATACCAGCACCAACTGAGCTATCCTCAGGTACCCA
Organism: Ruminococcus flavefaciens; assembly: GCA_002310115.1. Classification (GTDB taxonomy): domain Bacteria; phylum Bacillota; class Clostridia; order Oscillospirales; family Ruminococcaceae; genus Ruminococcus; species Ruminococcus flavefaciens_K. The sequence goes on along the minus strand of DBYI01000051.1, from coordinate 17,325 downwards.
GTCATAAACAGTTGCAGGAATACCTTCGACCTTTAAGAGAGAAGAACAGCCCTGGAAGCATCCACCAGCAAGTGACTCTACGCAGTTATTAAACTTGATAGAACTGAGTGATGTACAACCCTTAAAGCAGTTCTGATCACAATGAGTAAGATCCTTACCAAATATAAGACTCTTAACGCCTGAGCAACCGCTGAAAGCGTTCTTTCCGAGATAATAGATGTTATCTGCAACATTGATAGTACCTGTGAAAGATGTACAATTCTGGAATGCGCTGTCTTCAATTTCAATATGTTCCTCATAAGCAGATATATCAGACCATGAATTGAAAATAGGAGCTGCCAAAGGAGTATTAGAAAAAGCATTATTTCCTATAACTCTGATAAAATCAGGATGTGCAAACGATACCTCTGTAAGCTTTGTAGCTGTACAAAGTTTTGCTGGTACAACAGGCATATCATTGCTTACCGTAAGCTTTTTCAAACCACTGTTACCAAACACGCCTTCACCAACAAACTTAACCGTTGCAGGAATAGCTACCTCAGTGATAAACTGACACTTCTGAAAAGCGTTTGCACCGATAAACTCAACACCCGAAAGATCAATAGTTTTTAAGTAAGAATTATTAAAAGCTGATGCCGCAATAACTGTTGCATTCTTTCCAATAATAGTATCTGCTGTTATTTTAGCTACAGAAAGATCAACATTTGAAGGAATAGAAACCTCGTCGCTCATCTTAACGTCAAGATTTGTATTCTTGGCAGTGATGAGACCAATTCTATATTCGTCAAGAACAACCTCGTTTTTATTGTTATTGTCTTTAACCTGAACACGAATGATTCCATATTTGTTACCATTTACAGAATCTTCCCAAGAGGTCTGATTGGTTACTTTTCCGTTACTATCTTTAACTCCAACAGTCACAGATGAAAGTGTTGTTGTGTACATAGAAGTATCCGCAAATTCATAGGAATACTTTCCTGCATTTTTACCAGCCTCTGTATTTGTTGTTGCAGCATCAGCTGTGATAACATAACTGTTACCGTCTTTGACCTGCTCATAAGACGTAGCTTTAAAGCCACCTACAATAAGAGAGAGAGCTAAAATTGTTGATATTACTTTTTTCATGATTTTTTCCTTCCCCGGATAAACTCCGTTAAAATTATTAATCCCAATATAAGAATCATATCTCATATCATTCATAATTATATTACGTTACGGCATATTATGTCAAGTACAATAACCAAAATCGTCATTTTTTCATATAGAAGTTATTTACAAGATATGCAAATTGTATATTATCTACTATTAACTCAGCTACAAAATGGAGAATATGACAAATCCAATACAATTTGTAATATATCCACTTGTGGATTAAATATGTCTGCAGCATAATCTACAAATAGTTATCAAAAGCCCCTCTGAAAATACATTCAGAGGGGCTGTACAGACACTATTCAACGTACTACCATTATTTATCCTTATTTACAATATCTTCTTAATATAGAATCATGACGAAGCAGCCATTTTATCATGTGAAATATTTCACACCGCTCTCAAAGATTTTCTGATCCTTTTCACCCTGAACATTCTTGCAAATGAAACTGCCCTTACGCTCAGAGTGTCCCATTTTACCGAATACACGGCCATCAGGCGAAGTGATACCCTCGATAGCTTCGATAGAAGTATTGGGATTATAACGGATATCCATAGTCGGGTTACCATCAAGGTCAACATACTGAGTTGCTATCTGACCGTTATTGGCAAGCTGCTGGATAAGGCTTGCGGGAGCTACAAAGCGACCTTCGCCGTGTGATATCGGAACTGTATGGATATCGCCTACCTCACAGCTATATAGCCAGGGGCTCTTATTAGAGGCAATACGTGTATTCACCATCATGGACTGATGACGATTAATAGTATTGAATGTAAGCGTCGGAGCATCATCTGCCATATCTATTATCTCGCCATAAGGAACAAGTCCAAGTTTAATAAGCGCTTGGAAGCCATTACAAATACCAAGCATAAGACCGTCGCGGTTCTTGAGAAGATCGTGAACCGCATCCTTTATCTTAGGGTTGCGGAAGAACGCTGTAATAAACTTACCGCTTCCCTCAGGCTCGTCACCACCGCTGAAACCACCAGGGATCATGATTATCTCTGATCGTCTTACTGCTCTCTCGAAGTAGCTTACGCTCTCTTCGATATCCCCTGCAGATAGATTGCGTATAACTACTACCTCTGGCTTAGCACCTGCCTTTTCAAAGGCTCTCGCTGTATCGTACTCACAGTTAGTACCAGGAAATACAGGAATAAGCACTCTAGGCTTTGCAATTTTTGTAGAAGCTGAAAGCTGAATGCGATTAGGCGATGAATATGTCTGCGGAGTTGTATCTGTAGTCTTTATGCGGCATGGAAATACAGGCTCGAGCTTGCCCTCCCATATTCTTTGAAGGTTGTCAAGATTTACAATATAGTCAAGGCAAAGTATCTTGTAATCGGAAATAGTCTTACCGATAACGTCCTCGCCGCTCTTTGCATCACCCTTGAGCTCGATTATGAATGCACCGTAGCATGGCTTGAAGAGTTCCTTGCCGCTTAGACGTGATGTGAACTCGAAACCTATCTTGTTACCGAAGCACATTTTTGAGATACCTTCAGCAAATCCACCGTAGCCGTTTGTCCATATAGCGTTAGCACGGTCATCAGCAATTATCTTCTCTACCTTGTCAAAACAAGCCTTTATGCTTTCGAACTTTGGAAGTCCATTCTCGTCATACTCTGGAACTATTGAAATAACAGTATTTCCTGCACTTTTAAATTCTGTGGAAACAATCTTATCTGCCATAGCAGTCGATACTGCAAATGAAACAAGTGTAGGTGGAACATCAATGTTCTCGAAAGTACCTGACATTGAGTCCTTTCCACCAATAGCACCGCAGCCCATTTCAAGCTGAGCCTTGAATGCACCGAGAAGTGCAGCCATAGGCTTGCCCCAGCGCTTAGGATCATTTTGTGTTCTCTCAAAATATTCCTGAAATGTGAGCCAGCACTTCTTATATGTACCGCCTGCGGCAACTACCTTTGCGATAGACTCGATAACCGCCAGCATTGCACCGTGATAAGGTGACTTTTCTGATATATCAGGATTATAGCCCCAACCCATGAGTGAACAGGTGTTAGTCTCGCCTGTAAGCACAGGTATTTTTGCAGCCATAGCCTGTGAAGGCGACATCTGATATACACCGCCAAAAGGCATAAGAACTGTTCCTGCACCAATAGTTGAGTCAAATTTTTCGATAAGTCCCTTCTGCGAGCAGACATTTAGATTTGACATAAGCTGCGTCCATGATTCTGCGCTGTCTGCTGTATCTGTATCTGCAAGAAGCTCAGGAGATTCAACTTCTATGTCAGTGTATTTGGGAGCACCGTTCGAATTGAGAAACTCACGCGAAAGGTCAACGATAGTATTTCCGTTCCATACCATCTTAAGACGAGGTTCGTCGACAACATCTGCAACAAAAGTAGCTTCAAGATTCTCCTTTGCAGCCTCCTCCATAAATTTTTCCTTATCCTCAGGAGCGATAACTACAGCCATTCTTTCCTGAGACTCAGAAATAGCTATCTCAGTTCCGTCAAGACCGTCATACTTCTTTGGTACAGCATTGAGATTTATTATAAGGCCGTCTGTAAGCTCGCCAATAGCAACTGAAACACCGCCTGCGCCGAAATCATTGCAGCGCTTTATCATTCTTGTTACCTCAGGATTGCGGAACAGTCTCTGTAGCTTTCGCTCCTCAGGAGGATTACCCTTCTGTACCTCTGCGCCACAGTGCTCGAGAGACTCAAGTGTATGTGACTTTGATGAGCCTGTTGCACCACCGCATCCGTCACGTCCTGTCTTACCACCCAAAAGGATAACAATATCTCCTGCAGCGGGACGCTCTCTGCGTATATTCTCAGCAGGAGCCGCACCAAGAACTGCACCTATCTCCATACGCTTTGCAACGTAACCGGGATGATATACCTCAGCAACGTGACCTGTAGCAAGTCCAATCTGATTACCGTATGAACTATAGCCATTTGCAGCTCCAAGAGTTATCTTTCTCTGGGGAAGCTTGCCTGCGATAGTATCTTCAACAGGTACCAGCGGGTTAGCTGCACCTGTTACACGCATAGCCTGATATACATATGAACGTCCTGAAAGCGGATCGCGTATGGCGCCGCCAAGGCATGTTGCCGCGCCACCGAAAGGCTCTATTTCTGTTGGGTGGTTATGGGTCTCATTCTTGAACATGAGTATCCAGTCCTCAAGTTGTCCGTCGATATCAACCTTTATCTTTACTGAACAAGCGTTTATCTCTTCACTCTCATCGAGGTCGTTTAACTTCCCGTCAGTCTTAAGCTTCTTAGCCGCAAGTGTAGCAAGATCCATAAGGGTCATGGGCTTGTCCGTTCTGCCCAGCTCTTTACGGACATTTACATACATATCATATGTATCCTTTATATAAGGAGTATTTATTTTTACGTTTTCCACATTTGTGAGGAATGTGGTATGGCGGCAATGGTCAGACCAATAGGTATCTATCATTCTTATCTCGGTAATAGTTGGGTTACGCTTTTCCTCATTCCGGAAATAGTCCTGACAAAACTTGATATCATCATAGTCCATAGCAAGCCCGAACTTGTCAACAAATGCATGAAGTCCGAATGCGTTGAGATTGATAAAGCCTTCAAGCTCTTCAACTGTAGTTGGGATATCATAATTTGTATCAAGAGACTTTACTGTTTCCAGTGAAGCCTCACGACTCTCAACAGGGTTGATGATATAAGCCTTAAGTTTTGAAAAGTCTGCGTCGCTGATAATACCTGAGATTATGTATACTCTTGCATTTCTAACACGGCAGCGCTCCCCCTGGCGAAGTATCTGTATACACTGCTCGCAGCTATCAGCCCTCTGATCGAACTGACCTGGAAGATACTCAACAGCAAACACTCTGTCTGTCTCGCTTACCTGCGGAAGCTCGTCATATACCACATCAACAGCAGGCTCGGAGAAAACTGTATTTACAGCAGCCTTAAAATCCTCCTCGCTGAGCTTATCTGCATCGTATCTGTTGAGGATACGCACACCTGAGATATTAAGTCTGAGAGCAGTCTTGATATCGCTGAGTACTGACTGAGCCTCTACTGCAAATTCAGGCTTCTTTTCAACGTAAATTCTGAATACGGACATAATTCAGATCTCCTTTCAATCAAATCACATTTAATAATGCATTAAGCATTATTAATATTTGTCAGTGACAAGGCTGCCGAAGCAACAGTCATGACCATACTCTTCTATTATAACACTTCTTATCTGATTACGCAAACTTTTTTCGGGAAATTTCCGATAAATCTTTACTAATGTATAATCAGGTGCATATCCGTGATGAAATTCTGTAGAATTTTCACGCTCAAAAAGCACAGAAACAGTCCTTCCCAGAAGCGAGCGCAGATACCCTTCTCTCGTTTCCTCTGCGGCAGCAGTCATTTCCTGCCATCGCTGAGTTTTAACTATATCAGGTATTTGTCCGTTCATTTGGTCAGCCTTTGTCCCCTTTCTACGTGAATATCTGAAAACATGGACCTTTGAAAAACCTATCTTCTTAACAAAATCAACGGATTCTCTGTGATCCTCCTCAGTTTCCTGAGGAAATCCTACCATAACATCAGTTGTGAAAGAGCATTCTGGAAAAACTCCGCGAATATGCTCCGTAAGAGCAAGATATTCCGCAGCAGTATACTTCCTGTTCATAGCGCGAAGTGTCTTTTCGCAACCGCTTTGAAGAGAAAGATGAAACTGCGGACAGAACTGAGGCACAGCAGCAAGACGTCTGAGAAGAACTCCAGACATTTTCTCAGGCTCGAGAGAACCCAGTCTTATACGCTCCACCCCCTTTGTATTGGCACATAGCTCTACAGCATCCGCAAGATCACGTTCGATATCGCTACCATAAAAAGCAAGATTTATACCAGAGAGCACTATCTCTTTTACTCCCCCTGCTGCTATAGCCTTAACTTCATCATATAGCAGATCCATTGACTTTGAACGGCAGCGTCCGCGTGCATATGGTATCATACAATAAGAGCAGAACTGATTACAGCCATCCTGTATCTTCACAAAAGCGCGGGTATTGTTCTCAAACTCAGCACATCTAAGAGGCTCGAACACATCATCAGCTGTATAATCGGAGATCTGAACAATACGTGATCGTTCTCTGAGACAGCCTGCCACCAGTTTTACCATAGCTCCGCGTTCTTTTGTACCGACTATGATATCAGCTTCCTCTATCTTTTCTGCTTCTTCACGGTTTGCCTGAGGATAGCAGCCTGTAAGTGCTATCACTGCATCAGGCAACGCATTTCTCAGCTTGCGGAGAGCCGTAAGTGTACGACTGTCTCCAGAAGCTGTTACAGTGCATGAATTTATCACCACAGCATCGGCTGAAAGCACTTTTTCAGCAATGACAAAACCCGCATCACGAAAGAGTGACTTCAAGCACTCTGTCTCGTATTGATTGACCTTACATCCAAAGGTCACAAAAGATATCTTATACATAAACCACCTTTAAAAATCTATCATATTGCACATTCCAATGTGAAATATGCACAATTTCCACTAGCATTCTTTATGCACTCTTCATAGTAAAATTAGTGTAAAACCTCTTGCCAGTGTCAAAGCAATTACACCATATTGACGAATTTTTGACAAACAGCTTGACACCCGTGCATATACGTGATATTATATTATTGCGGTAAAGGAAAAGGCCGCAGAAAAAGAAATAAACAAGAAAAAACACAGACATCTGAAACCAGGAGGTAAAGTATGACTAAAACAACTGTTAATCTTCAGGCAATCAACGACGTAAAGGATTTCGTCAACATCGTTATGAAGTACGATTTTGACATCGACCTCGTTTCTGGCAGATACGCAGTAGACGCTAAGTCTATCATGGGTATTTTCAGCCTCGACCTCTCAAAGCCAATTGAACTCGACATACACACAGATGATGCTGATAAGTTCCTTAAAGAGATCGATCGTTTTATTGCAAAGTAATCTAAAAGCGATGTAAATAAACACAAAGCAAAAGGGATATGTTCCGAAAGGAATGTATCCCTTTTTATATTCAACTCACTGTGATATTTTCAGTTCCCTGTGGAATGTATTTCCGTTATTTGCGTCTATATATACTTCTCCGACCTTATCGTCAATGACAGGAACTATCCACGTAAGTACAGGTCCACTGTAAATAGCAAGCTTCGGCACCGCATCCTTTGATACCTTGTAGTTGTCAGCTGCGCACTTCACAGCCACCACAGACGATACCCTTGGTTTCGTACTAAACCCCCATGTATCGGAATAAGTACTATTAATAATTATAGGCTTGAATCCGTCGGACTTGTCAACGGTAAGCTCGATATAGCTATCGATAATCTCCATATCGCCGTAATACTGATCGAACCTATAATCCAGTCTATCACTGTATTCGCTGATACCACCGAATCTCATCTCGGAGTACACATCATTAAAGCTCATTTCCTGCGAGAATGACGCTATAAAGTCAAGTGCAGCCTTTTCATCCTTGATCGGCTCATTTCCGAGGACTCCCTGTATAAGTCTTACATTATCATTCTCATCACGTGTGATGAATACATCCTCCTCTCCCTTGAGAGGAGTTATTTCATCTATCGATCTCTGCTCCACAGGCCATGTATTTGGTTTGTCATCCTTTTTCGCCTTTTGACTGCTCTTATTTACAGAACAGCCGCAGACCCAAAGCGCACAACAACTCATGACCGCTGCGGCAATAGCTCTTTTATCCATTATGCTTCCTCCGTCATATTATTGCCTGTCATAATAGCTTTTTCCGCCGTTTGGGCGAAAATATGTCCTGATATAGCCGTCTGTTGACAGTATGACGAACTCATTGGTAGCTTCGATATAGTAAACCCAGTCTCCGTCCTCGGCTTCGGTCTTATGAAGCGCTTCAGAATTGTTGATAACGTCACTCGCACCCTTTTCATAATCCTTGGCTGATTTATAGTCAAAATCATCTGCAAACTCCTGCCCATGTTTCTCAAAATGCTCGGTTAGAAGCTTTTTGCTGCGGAAATGATACTCAACATAAGTGCCGTCCTCGATATTTAAAACTGCGTCAGCTCCCGAAGGAAAAGCAGACGTATTTGTTTCTGATGTTTTGCTGCTGTTTTTCCCCGACTTTGTAGTGGTATTTGTCTTATTTGCTTTTGTTGAGGTAGTCTTACTCGTCTGGGTTTTCTTTGTGATTGACGCAATTGTAGACGGTTCCTGAATAGCCCAATCTGCTATCTCTATGGTTGTGGTTGTTATAGCAGCCTTTTCAGTTTTTACGGTAGCCGTATTATTATCCTTACAACCACTAAATATCGAAGCAGTAAGCACCACAGCTGTCGATAAAACAGCAAATATCTTTATTCCTTTCACGCTCTGCCCTCCTGACAAAACATTGTAACTACATTATACTGCATATCATTCAAAATATCAAGTTACAAAACAGCAAAAATCCTGAGAACCATAAAAGTTCTCAGGATATGCTGTTATCTGAGGAAATAATGCTCAATGCCCTAAAGCATGGACTTCTCTAAGATCATATGTCACCTCAAAAGAATCGTCGTCACATTCGCTGTAAAAGCTGTTAACGATACGGTCCGCCACAAGATGTCCGCCCTCGTCATCAGCACCAATTAACAGCACCAATATTCTGTCCTCACCGCATACCGTGGAAATATCTCCTCTGCGAAGACACTTGCGTATCTCTTCTGAAAGGATTCCCATCATCTGCTCCCATTTATCATAGGAGCTTCTTCTGTGAGTGCTGAGGTTAAAAAGAAGTATTTGTGTACGCTTCTGTGTACGCTCAAGAAATCTGAGCACAAACCTAAAAATATTTGTAAAATCAACTGAACGTACGCAGTACGCGCCTGACTCGCCGTCCTTTATCTTAAGGAGACTATCTATAGTAATTGATCTGTGAAGATCGTTATGCGGAACTACCGTTGCAAGGGATTTAGCCCTGCGAAGAAGAAGTTGACCACATATAGGTGTTCTTATAACGTCATCAAAGCCAAGAGCCAGAAGTATCTCCTGATTTTCACACGTGCCCTCGGAAGTGAATGCAGCAACAGGTGTATTACAATGCTTCGCTGTAGCGCGAATGTTCTCAATGACTGAGCCTACAGAACCGCTGCAATACGACTCGGAAACAATGATGATATCACAGCAATCAGGAAGCCCATTAGAATCAGGAGCTATCACGCAGTCAAAGCATGAACCGAGATTTTTTTCCCAGTATTTAGTTTTCTTCGCACTATCGATTATACCTGCTCTCATTGCATCACCACCTGTTCAAAAAAATTTCACAAGTGAATTATATCATATTCGGAAAAAAGTATCAATTATCGTTTCTTACAAATTTTTCCGATTTTTTTTGGCAGTATTACCGCTTGACATAAAAAAGCGGCTTAGCTCCGTTATTCACACAGTTAGCTTTCAAGTAAAGAAGCCATCGAACTTCTGATTTGTCTGAATATCGAAATGCCGCCATACGCAATCACAAAGTCCATCTAAAGCGTATAATAATTGATATCAAATGTTTATCATTTGATAGTTATTATCACTGTCTCTTTATGGAAAGCATTTTAACCCATATAAAAAAGCATGGCATCTCCGTTCCATACAATGCCAGCTCTGTTCCATGCTCATTTATTAAGAAAGGCGCTCCTGAAAAACAGAAGCGCCGGAATAAGCTATGGGATTGTCGTTACTTGATTATTCTTACTCTGATAACACCGTCAACCGCATTAATCTTGCCTTCAACTGCAGGAGGAACATCACCCACTACATCAAGCATCGTATATGCAAAATCCTTCTTGCTTGCGTTCACCATATTTTCGATGTTGATACCCTCGTTACCCACAACTGTCGTAATAGAAGCGATGGTTGTAGGAACGTTCTTATGAATAATGCAGATCTTTGTGCCAACTGCACTCATAGAAGCATTAGGAAGATTTACGCTGTTCTTGATATTTCCGTTCTCTAGATAATCAATAAGCTCTTCTGAAGCCATAACTGCACAATTGTCTTCGCTCTCAGGAGTAGAAGCACCAAGGTGAGGCAGAACAATAACATCGTCAACACCGAGAACTACGTCATCAGCAAAGTCTGTAACATATTTTGCAACCTTACCGTCAGCAATAGCCTTAACAACCGCCTCACTGTTGATGAGTTCACCTCTTGCGAGGTTGATGAGACGAACACCGTCCTTCATCATAGCAATCTGCTCAGCATCGATAGTATTCTTTGTCTGAGGAGTATAAGGCATATGAATTGTAATATAATCGCTGTTTGCGTATATCTCATTGATATCTGTAACTATCTTTACGGAAGGCTCAAGGTGAAGAGCTGCACCTACAGAGAGGTAAGGATCGTAACCGATCACCTTCATACCTAAAGACTCAGCTGCATTTGCAATCTTACCGCCGATAGCGCCGAGGCCTATGATACCGAGAGTCTTGCCTGCAATCTCAGGACCTGCAAACTTAGACTTGCCGCCTTCAACTGTCTTTGGAGCGTCAGGTGTTCCCTTAAGGGAAGCAGCCCATGAAGCTGCCTCAACAATTTTTCTTGAAGAAAGGAGAAGCGCACAAATAGCGAGCTCTTTAACGGCGTTTGAATTAGCACCAGGAGTATTGAATACACAGATTCCCTCCTGAGCACAACGCTCAACAGGAATGTTATTGACACCTGCACCTGCACGTGCTATAGCGAGGAGATTATCGCCAAACTGCATATCGTGCATCTTAGCCGAACGAACCATTATAGCGTCAGGATTAGCGCAGTCCTCGGATACTGAGTACTTGCTCTTGTCAAAAACATCCGTGCCGATAGCTGAGATCTTATTTAATGTCTGGATCTTGTACATTTCAGTAAACCTCTTTCTATATTATAGTGTGGAATGCATTAAAGAATATTAGGAGTTCTCTTCCTCAAACTTCTTCATGAAAGCAACAAGCTTCTCAACGCCCTCAATAGGCATTGCATTATAGATAGAAGCTCTCATACCGCCGACAGTTCTGTGACCTTTGAGATTCTCAAAACCGGCAGCCTTTGACTCTGCAACGAACTTCTTATCAAGCTCCTCATTTCCTGTAATGAAAGGAACGTTCATAAGTGAACGGTCTTTCTTCTCAACAGTACCCTTGAACATTTTGCTGCTGTCAAGGAAATCATAAAGGATCTGAGCCTTCTTCTCGTTGTGCTTCTTCATAGCTTCGAGTCCACCCATTTTCTTGATCCACTTGAATACCTTTCCGCATACGTAGATACCATAGCATGGAGGAGTATTGTAGAGAGACTCATTATCAGCCTGTATCTTCCAGTCCATCATTGTAGGTGTGCACTTGAGTGCAGGACCGTCAGCAATGAGGTCCTCACGAACAATGATGATCTGAACGCCTGAAGGACCAACATTCTTCTGAACACCACCATAGATAACACCGTACTTTGTTACGTCAACAGGCTCTGAGAGGAAGCAAGAACTTACATCAGCAACGAGCTCATGTCCCTTTGTGTTAGGAAGTTCCCAGAACTTTGTACCATAGATGGTATTGTTCTCGCATATGTAAACATAATCCACATCGTCAGGAATATCAAGATCTGAGCAGTCTGGAATATAAGAGAATGTCTTGTCAGCTGATGAAGCTACCTTAATAACCTCACCGTACTTCTCAGCTTCCTGAGCAGCCTTCTTTGCCCACTGACCTGTGATAATATATGCAGCCTTCCCCTTCTTCATAAGGTTCATAGGCACACCTGCGAATACCAGTGAAGCACCACCCTGTACGAAAATAACCTTGTAATTATCAGGAATATTCATGAGGTCGCGAAGATCTTTCTCAGCGTCCTTGATTATCTCGTCATAAACCTTTGAACGGTGTGACATCTCCATTACGGACATTCCACATCCCTTGTAATCCATCATTTCCTCTGCACATTCCTTGAGCACTTCCTCGGGAAGAACTGCAGGACCTGCGCTGAAGTTATAAACTCTGCCCATGTTAAAAAACCTCCAGATTGATATGTAAATTGGTAGTATTTGCAATACAATATAAATTATACTCCTTTAATTAAAATAAGTCAATATGAAAAAGCGATTTTTTTGAAGTTTGTTATTTTTTTGGCAAAAGCCACGAAAACTGGTAGGACAAATTTGTAAAACTGCTTTTTGCGACAGAAAAAAGGACAACTCAAGTCGTCCTTTACTTACTTTTATTCACAATAAATCATCGCAATAACAGTAATATTATCCTTACTGCCGTTTGCTAGAGCCTTGTCCACAAGAAGATGAAGCCGTGTTTTCAGACTTTTAGGCATTTCAAGTATCTCCTCCATATCAAGAACGGAAACATAATCTGAAAGACCATCCGTACACAAAAGGAGGAGATCACCATACTCCATCCCACCTGCAAGCTCAACTATATCAATAGTCGGCTCGGACTTGATATTGCCAAGCACAGGGAAGATAATATTCCTGTGAATGTGCGTCCTGCGTTCTTCAGTTGTTATAGCTCCCTCGTCAATGAGAAGCTGCACAAGAGACTGATCCCGTGATATCTGCTTTATTCGTCCACCTCTGTAGCGATAAAGCCGTGAATCCCCCACATTAAAGGTGAATATCCTCTTATCAACATCAACAGCAATACCGCATATGGTAGCCTGCATATTATGTGTCTCAGGATCTGATTCACTGTAATCAGCAAGTCCGTGATGTACGGAGAGAAGTTTTTCTTCAAGTTCCACGCCGCCTGCGAATCCCTTCTCCATCAGAAGCTCCAGACACATCTTTGAAGCGAGCTCACCCGAGCGCTCACCCGATACCCCATCGGAAACAGCCATTAAAAAGGGCTCTTTCACCGTCTGCTCGGAAGAGCCCGAATCCATAACGCTGCCATTTATGAGCATTGCATCTTCATTGTGCGGCATTACACCTTTGTCTGTCACTCCACAGCAGTAATACATCAGGTCTCCTCCTCTCTTTATTATATTATATCATACATTTTTATTCCATTACGGTAGGTAATCTTAAGAAGCTCCTCCACGGACATTCCCTTTACCTCTGCTGCCTTTGCCGCAGTATAAGCTATCATCGAGCTGTCACAGCGACGTCCCCTGAACGGATCAGGTGCCATATAGGGGCAATCCGTTTCCATGAGAAGTCTATCTATAGGTACAGCTTCCAGAGCTTTCAAGGCTTTTTTTGCGTTTTTGAATGTCAAAACTCCTGTAAATCCAATATACATACCTATTTTTATTATTTCCTTGGCAGTTTCCGCAGAGCCGCTGAAACAGTGGACAACCCCCTTGGGACGATACTCTTTCAGTATCTCAACAGTGTCCTCAGTCGCATTGCGGCTGTGAACTATCACAGGCATATTCAGCTCTTTTGCGAATTCTAACTGTTTTCGGAAAAAAACTATCTGCTTTTCGCGGTCATAACCTTCGTAGTGATAATCAAGGCCAATCTCCCCCACTGCCTTTATTTTAGGCTCGGAAGCTATAAGTTTTCGAAGGGTTTCAATATAATCAGCAGGAGTTTCATCAACACTCTCGGGATGGACCCCAACAGAAGCAAAAATATAGCCGTATTTTTGTGCGAGTAGAACATTTTCACGCGAATCATCAAGACCAGAAGCTGCAAGCATTACAAGCTTTACTCCCTTTCCAGGGAGCTCCGAAAGCAACTGTTCTCTGTCCTCGTCAAAAGCACTGTCCGCATAATGAGCATGGGTATCAAATATTTCCATTATCACTTCTCCGAGAAATACTCGTCCTTTATACTTGCTATAAAACTGCTGCTAGGGATAAAGTCCTCACTTGCATTGGTTCCGTTTAATGAAAACGCAACTGCAAATGCGTTTCCGTGCTCAAATAGGTACTTTATAGCAGATTTACGTTCTTTATAGTCGGAAGATGTGATATTTGACTCTGTAATATTTATCAGAGAATTGAAACTATTATCGATAGTGTCTGAAATGTATTGTCCATCCGTTTGATTAATCATGGAAGCCACAACAGAAGCCGCTGTGAATGCTCTTTCGCTCTCTCCGTCACTAAACATTGTATAGGTAATGAACATAAGCGCTTGATCGCTGTTAAGGAACTGTGAGCTGCCATCGTTCTTGAATCCTGCAATATCAGCGTTAACAGGATACGAAACTCCTCCGAATATATCACATGCTTTTTTGAAGCCTTCATCGCCAAACTTCATATATCTGTCAACTTTTATATCAAATACTTTCTCTACAAAGTCAACTGCTCCTTCAGAACCCTGATTTGCGTATTTGTCTGAAATGCCTATCTGCTCATCATCAACAAGCGCAATGGAGTTTGAAGGTATTCCTATGAGAAGAAGCTGCTCCTTAACAGGTTGTGAGCGCATGAGCACAAAAGTCGGTGGGCATAATTCGTTTGAAGAATCAAGAATAAGTAGTATGGTATGGTTGTCCTCACTCGTTACAACGCCGTCCACACGAGGTACGGGCTCAGAGGGCTTTTCGATAACACCAAGTCCCCAGTAGCGCCACGCAAACAACGCGCCGCCGCCTACGATAATAAGTCCGATAAAGATAGTGAGAAGAAAAGGTACTGCTACATGTCCTGTTTTTTTAGCCATTTTAAAGGCTCCTTTCGTTTTTTCTGATCGTCAGATCATTGTCATTCTCTTGTTTTTTATTATAACCTCAGTGATATCAACTTTTCGTATAACGCAATTCTGAAAAATATCCGCCATGAAATGAATAAAAAGTTTTTTCCATAGCGAAGGTTTAAAATCAAATGGCTGAGATACGGTTGTCAACAGAGTTTTCCACATTTTCAACATAAATGAATTGCTTGTCAGTGTTTAAACACACAATTCAACAGTCTGTTGAAACAGAACAACCGTTCATTTCAAACTGTTATACTGTTCCAACAAAACGACGATATATTGGCAAAAAGCTAGTGCTTGCTTTCTGGAATCTACGATATTTCCGAAAGCTTTAGGCTTTTTCAGTATTGATACTTTCTCTTTAAACAATTCTGCCTTTTCAACAGTCTGTTTTTTAATTCATATATGCTTATACTATTATTGATTTATATAAAATAGTGTGATATAATTAGTAAGGCTCTTCAAAAACGTTATCAAATAATACGAGTTTGCAGTGTATTCTTTTGAAAAAGTAATCTATCTGCACGTTCCGAAGATTACGTCAGAATCAGTATTCATAGTTAACAAAAGTTTGCAGAAATAATCGACCTCAGCAAAGAACTATCTGTATCGCATGCTGATATTCTCAAATCTGCCACAAATCAGATATCGTTTCCAGAGTCATTTTTTCACTTCATTCGATGGAAGCGCTAATACTCCCGAATTAAGTGAGAAAAGCATGTCATACCTCGATTTACCGAAAATATCACACATTAAATTATAACATACATCATATTTTATTTCAAGACGTTTTTTGACTTGTAATTAAATTTTAATTTTGTAAATATACGAAAGGAAGGATATCGGAATGAAGCCGTATCTGAAAAGAGCATGGGCGGAGATATCGCTACTAAAGCTTAGAAAAAATGTTGAGATAATAAAAGAACTTAACTCTCCCAATACTGAAATAATGGCTGTTGTTAAGGCTGACGCCTACGGCCACGGCGATGAGCATATCGTCCGCTGCCTCGCTGAACAATGCGATATCAGATACTTCGCGGTATCCAACCTCGACGAAGCAATAGCAGTAAGGAAGTTCGCTCCACAGGCTGAGATACTCATTCTAGGCTACACTCCACCAGAATATGCCCATGAGATAGCCATGTACAACATAATACAGGGCGTTGTCTCAACGGAATACGCTCTAGAACTCGTAAAAAACAGCGCAGAACCTATCCGCTGCCACATAAAAATAGATACGGGTATGGGAAGAATAGGTCTCAAGCACGATACTCCTCAGCAGTGCGCTGCAGAGATTGAGGCTATGATGAAGATAGAAAAGCTCTCAGTTGAAGGAATCTACACACATTTCGCTGTTGCCGACAGTGATTCCCCGGATAATATCGCCTATACTGACAAACAGGAGAAGTTTATAACAGATACATATGATATACTTATTAGCCAAGGAATAAAACTCCAGCACCTCCACTTCATGAACAGTGCCGCTACATGCTACCGAAACAGCCCACGTAGTACGCTTTCTCGTGCTGGTATCATTCTCTATGGCCTGCACCCAGATATCAGCCTTGATATTCCTGAAGGACTTGAACCACTTATGGAACTCAAAGCTGTTATCTCACACGTAAAAACTGTAAATGCAGGTGACTGCATAAGTTATGGAAGAACCTTCGTCGCCGACCATGAAATGCGTATTGCTACAGTAACTATCGGCTATGCCGATGGATATTCGAGACTTCTTAGTTCAAAGGGAGAGATACTCGTACATGGAAAGCGCTGTAAGATAGTTGGAAGAGTGTGCATGGATCAGCTCATGATAGACGTTTCTGATGTTCCTAAAGCTAAATCAGGAGATATCGTCATTCTCATAGGTACTGACGGAAATGATCAAATCACTGCCGACGACCTTGCACAAATCTACGGTACTATCGGTTACGAAGTAGTCTGCGGTATCTCAAAGCGTGTACCGCGTATTTATATTGAGTAAGCAATGATTAGTTATATAAACTAATATTATCCGATAATTTGCATGGATACCATTCTCAACATTACGCCTAATAAAGGAAAAACCTTATGCCTGGCAAAAGAGAACCGCATATGTGCTTTTGGGTAAGTTTGTATGGTGAAAATTTCAACTTGCCTAAGATTGAAGAAGCTCTACAAGCCAAGGTGGAGGCCGGTTATAAATTCACTATCAGACCGCCCGAAAATCTACCTGGTGATTCACATTATGATGAAATCGCTTGGCTTTTGAATCTGATGGAAAATAATAAAGAAATATTGCTCGAATCCGGAGTTGATTTTTCAATATCTCAAATTTGGATGATCTATTATTACGATAAACAATGTAATATGGAATTTGATCCTGTTCTTATGGAGCGTATAGGAAATCTTGGATTGAAACTATGTGTTTCTTGTCAAGCAATTTAGTCAGTATTTCCAGAAGTTATACCACTTCATCAGGGTTCACTGACAAATACTTTTTATTGATATAAAGGATACTGATCCCTACGAAAGACAAAGGAGCTTCCTGTAAAAGAATAAA
>DBYI01000069.1:590-3042 GCA_002310115.1 Ruminococcus flavefaciens | reverse complement strand
TGTGACTCAGATGTAATAACGAGTTCGTCAGCTTTATCAATGATTGCAGAAGCGTCTTCTGTGGAAATACCGAACTCCGAAGATAATGCTTCTGTAGCTGCTGCTCTGTCAACGACTGAAATTTCTACTCTTTTATTGCCACTTGTGAAAACTGCGGTTGTATCTTTAGTTCTCTCAATGGCTATAACTGGAGAAACATTTTGTAGTTCGGCTTTATGATATACGTTCTTAGCCATATCCTTTGCAGCTGTTTCAGGAACTCCCTGAGATATGTACATCTCTTTCAGTTCCTCCAGAGCTGTTTTCTTGTTTGAAAAAGAAAGTATTCTCTGCTCTGTTTGCGGCACACTATACTGTTGCCCGTTTTTGTCGGACTCCGTTGCTATTGCTGTGCTTTTAACTTCAAAAGTATCGGCATCTTTTCTTGATATATCCGTTGATACACTGTCAATCGGCTGTGTCTTAGTGTATGTATTTCCGTCCGCATCGGTCCGAAGCATACCAGAAACAACAGCTGTATTAGTCATATCGAAGGCATCTTTTGTAAATGTCGCATTATGAATATGTATATCTTCTGTATTACCATATACATTCCGATATTTAGCATTTACAATAGATACGTGTTCGGCTTTGGCTATGAGTGCATCCTGTTCTTTTGTATCAGTTACACCAAGCTCTTTTTCAAGAATACTACGCATCTTAGCTTTGGTTTGCCGAGGTGGATTAAGAACGGCAATGCTGCCATCATCTTTTTGATATACAACTCTCGATATTCCGTCTGCCTTTGGCGTAATATAATAGCACTCATAGGCTTTTACAAGTACATCTTCTTTGTCCCATGTTACTTGTGATACATAAGAGAAATCATTGAGAGGATTATCACTGAAATACTGTTGCTTTACATCACCCGTGAGCATTTCATTTCCAAACTTCTGAGCTGCTATGTTAGCCTTGTTTTCGTCATACCCGAAATGCTTTTGAAGTGCAAGAGAAACAAATTTGCGGTCAGGAGTATTATCAAAAGGATAGTCTTTTCCGGTTGCTTTATCCCTTATAATATAAAATCCGTCTTTATCTTTTGAAAACTCAAGATTTTTATCAACTTCTTTAACTTTACGAACGAATTCAGAACGTGCTATCTCTATTGCCTTTGCATCTTTCGCTTCATATAGAGCAATATATTCACCATTTTTCATTTGAGCGAACTGTGCTGATAAGTCAAGCCTTGAAAGTTCTGCATTAATAAATGGAATTTCCCATGCTTTACATTTAAAGTTGGAAAGTTCTTGTGGTCTTGTTGCCACCTTTTCTTTCATGTGTTCAGTTATTATCTGAGAGAATATCGGAACATCGTCCTTCCTGAGAAGCGCATAAACATTATCTTTTCCCTTTTCATTTCTGAAAGCAACAGGAATACCAAATTTTTTCGCTTGTGCAGCTACATAGTGCATATCGTCTTTGGTTAATGGCATTTCCGATGTTACAAGTATATCGCCTGTTTTCCTACAGTATGATGTCAAATCCTTTACAGATACTTTTCCATTTTTTATTTCAGTGATCTCTTTATTTTTTACATCTGTTTTCTGCCGCCTTTTTTCCCTGTCTCTTTCTGCAAGAAAATGCAGAAGCTTATAGATTGCTTCAAGCAACGCCTTTGTTATAGTTACTGCTTCCTCTGCTGTTTTTACCGTATATTGAATGACTGCTCCGGCTATATCGTCACTCATATTCATTCATATCACCTCCGTGTGGGTATAAAAAAAGCTTCAGTAATTATACTAAAGCTTTTTTATATGTATTCAATTGTTACTTGCTTTGCTGATTTGCTTGATCTTCTTTTGTTCTGCCTTTACTACGGACTATAATTCCGAACAAAAAGCATAACAGTCCTCCAACAGTAACGAATATGAAATGCTTTTCAATTATGTAACCCAGAGGAGATGAGTCTCCAAAAGTCAGAACGTAGATAACAGCGAGTGCAAATACAGCACCTATTACTATTAAGAGTGTTCCAACATCTTTAATCTGTTTACCAGCGTTTTTCATTTGAATACCTCCTTGAAAAAAATATATTTTAAAAATTATATCATATTGTCACTGTGAAGTCAAGTATTAGGCTTTAAAATGGTGAGTCCTCAGATATAATCTCATCAAACTCTGCTGGGAAATCTCTGTCAGCTTCATCTGCTGTGCCAGATGCAGGCTTATTATATCCAGCAAATTCGACACTTTCAGCCTTGACATAGTTGTAATACTGCTTTTCACCGTTCTTTTCGTAAACGTCACACTTGTTCTTGCCGATTACAGCTATTCTACTGCCTTTCTTGAAATACCTACTTACATATTCCGCAGTAGAACGCCATGCTTTGCAGTTGATAAAATCAACGTCCCTTGAACCGTCTTTGTTCTTGTAGTCCTCCTGAACGGCAACAGTGAAACGACAAGTTGAAAT
>DBYI01000069.1:0-528 GCA_002310115.1 Ruminococcus flavefaciens | reverse complement strand
TTTTTATATCGTTGCTACTTGTAACAACGTAACTACCTTGAATTATTACTCCTGTTATACAGCATAGATTACAACACCTTTATTAAGCTGCACTGGATTTGCATAAAATACACCCTGTGCTGCTTTTTTGTGTTTTATATTCTCTTCATAATATTCCATCAACTTTTCCATATTAGAAAAGACTCCTACAAATATATCGCCATTAACATCAGGTGCAGCGTATCTTTGAGTTAATACTATAACGTCATAATCTCCTGAACACTCCCTAATGATTAAAGAATGCGTCATGATATAATTCCTCCTATTTATATGTTTTTTGCATCAACGCACAGCGTCTTTTAAAGTTATACCCAAATCAAAATCATATATTCCTTGACCTAAAACATCACCGACTTTCATCTGCCAACCTGTGTATTCACCACGTTCAAAACTAAAGCTGTTGTTTTTTAAGTATCGAATTATTTCCTCCTTATCCTTGAACACTCCTATAAAATCATCGTAATTCGATATTTTTAATGTCAATACGAT
>DBYI01000082.1 GCA_002310115.1 Ruminococcus flavefaciens | reverse complement strand
ACAACTATTGCAACGACAACAACAACTACTACAACTGTTAAAGCAGTTGATCTTAAGGAAGAACTTAATTCAAAGGTTTCAAAATGGGGCGATGCTAACGGCGACGGTTCAGTAGATATGGCTGATGCTGTGGCTATCATGCAGGCTCTTGCAAATCCGAACAAGTATAAGCTCTCAGATCAGGGCAAGTTCAATGCAGACGTTTATGAGGCAGGCGGCGGCGTTACATCAAATGATGCAGCTGCTATCCAGAAGTACCTCTTAGGTCTCATAAAATCACTTCCTGAGAGCTATTCTGACGATATAAAGACAGTTACTACATCAGAGGCTCCAAAGCCTACAACTACAACAAAGGCTACAACTACAACAACCAAAACAACAGCTAAGCCTACAACTACAACAACAAAGGGTACTACACCAAGCGGACAGAAGTTCAGTGTAGGCAATGGCAGAAATCAGTACAAGGCTGATGACGTTGACGGTTACAGCTATGAGATTTGGCTTGATAATACAGGCGGAAGCGGCTCTATGACTCTTGGAAGCGGCGGTACATTCAGTACTGAGTGGAGTGCACAGGTTTCAAGAGGTAACTTCCTTGCTCGTCGCGGTAGAAATTATGATCGTTCAAAGAAGGCAACAGATGTTGGAACTATCGTAATGGATTATGCTGCTGAATACTCAGCAAGCTCACAGGGTAATTCACGTCTTTGTGTTTATGGCTGGATGACAGATCCTCTCGTAGAATACTACATTATTGAGGACTGGGTAAACTGGTGCCCATCTCCTAACGGCCAGAGTAAGACTGTTACAATCGACGGAGCTCAGTATGAAATCTTCCAGCTCGATCATACAGGTCCTACTATCCTTGGAACAAATGAGACATTCAAGCAGTACTTCAGTGTTCGTAAGTCTAAGAGAACATCAGGTACTATCACAGTTTCAGATCACTTCAAGGCTTGGAAGGAAGCAGGCTGGAATATCGGTAATCTTACAGAAGTAGCACTTAACGTAGAAGGTTGGGAGAGCAGCGGTAAGGCTAACGTAACAAAGCTTGAGATCACATCAGGTAGCGGAAGCAATAACAGCCAGCAGAATGATAACCAGGAGAATAATAATCAGCAGAATAATGACCAGCAGAATGACAAGCCAAAGGTTGATACATCCAAGAAGCTCTGTGCTATATCATTCGATGACGGTGCTTCAGCTTCAAGCAAGTCAGATCCTGGTTACAGAATCATAGATGCTCTTATTAAGAATAATATGACAGCTACATTCTTCATCGTAAGCGACTGGATCAAGACAAACGACCAGATCAAGTACGAGTATCAGAATGGTATGGAAGTAGCTAACCATACAAAGACACATCCACATCTTGGCTCAATGGGTTCATCACAGATCAGAAGTGAGTGGGAGCAGTGCAACAGCAAGCTCAAGAGCATTATCGGCACTGAGCCTTCACACCTCATGAGACTTCCTTACCTCGAGAGCAATGGAACAGTTCAGTCAGCTCTTAACGATGTACCGCTTATCAGCTGTGCAATCGACACTCAGGACTGGAACAATGCTTCAAAGGATCAGATCGTAAATACTATCAAGCAGGCTGCACAGAACGGTTCACTTGAGGGTGCAATCGTACTCTGCCACGAGAACTATGCTACAACAGCAGCAGCTATGGAAGAAGTTCTTCCTTGGCTCGCACAGAATGGTTACCAGAACGTAAACATCTCTGATATGGCAAAGGCTCACGGCAAGACACTTGCAGGCGGTCAGGTTCATACAAGAGCATAATCAAATACGAGAGTATTTAAAGAAACTATGTGCCGGTCACAGAATCGGTGATCGGCACCTTAATTAAGATTTCTCCAAATTTTAATATCCCCTGAAAGGCAGTCGGTGCATATCGGCTGTCTTTTCATTTTTGTGTATATGTTAAATGCAATATTTAATGTATTTAGGAGGGGAGTAATATTGATTTCTGAAAGGGTATATGATATAATAAGTAAGATGTTATATATGCATTGAACAAAGGATAAGAAAGAGAATGGATAAAATGAAAGAGGTTGATTGTTTATGAATATGAATTTCAAGTGCAAACTGCCGATTCCTGCCGAAGTAAAGAGAGAGTTCCCTGTTTCTGAGGAGTTAGAAAAGGTTATTGCTGCGAGAAATGTTCAGATAGCTGACATTATAAGCAGTAAGGACGACAGACTTCTGCTTATAATCGGGCCTTGTTCAGCTGATCACGAGGACAGTGTTATGGACTACATCTGCCGTTTGCGTGAGGTTCAGGAAAAAGTGAGCGATAAGATACTTATCGTACCAAGAATCTATACAAATAAGCCAAGAACTACTGGAAAGGGATATAAAGGAATGCTTCATCAGCCTGATCCCGATCAGGAACCAGATATGTACAAGGGAATAGTTGCCATTCGTAAGCTTCATCTTCGCGCAATCAAGGAAACTGGCTTTACATGTGCGGACGAAATGCTGTATCCTGAAAACCATCGTTATCTCAATGATCTCCTCGGATATGTTGCTGTTGGAGCTCGTTCTGTTGAAAATCAGCAGCACAGACTTACCGCAAGCGGACTTAACATCCCGGTAGGTCTTAAGAATCCTGTGAGCGGAAGTTTGGCTGTTCTCATGAATTCCATAGAAGCTGCTCAGTCGGGACATACTTTCCTCTACAGAGGATGGGAAGTATCTACTAGCGGAAATCCTCTTGCACATTCTATTCTTAGAGGTTTTGAGAACAATCACAGTCAGTGTATGCCAAATTATCACTATGAGCAACTTGAAATTCTAAACGAATTATATATTAAGAAAGGCTTCGAGAATCCTGCAACAATAATTGATACAAACCATTGCAATTCGGGTAAGCACCCATTTGAACAGCCGCGTATAGTGAAAGAGGTGCTTGGAAGTCGCAGATATAATGATGATATCCGTAAACTTGTAAAGGGCTTTATGATAGAAAGTTATATCGAGGACGGTTCTCAGAAGATTGAGGAGCACATTTACGGAAAGTCAATAACAGATCCTTGCCTCGGCTGGGAAAAGACAGAAAAGCTTATACTTGATGTTGCTGACAAATTATAATTAAAGATAAAAAGGCATAATGAAGGTTCTTCTTTGTGCCTTTTTGTTAAAAGAAGAATAAATGATGGCAGAGATATCATTTCACTATGATATTATTTAATATTTTTTATACTATTCATCTTATTTTTTTTGATACTTACATGATTTTGCCGCTCTTTTGATGTTTTGTGAAAAGACACTTGCTAAGAGATAAAATATATATGCGAAATGTTCAAATCATGCGAAATACGGGAGATTCTTCTTGACTTTGAATAGAAAGTATGATACAATTGATAAGACAATGGGAAGTTTTCATTAGTAAAAACACGTAACGGTGAAAATGGATTTTTGTGATATTAGAGAAATTGTGAAAAGGAAGTAATCAGGGATGAATAAGTTAACTATTAAGGACTTTATAAAGCTTTTAATGGGAAAAATCTGGCTCATTTTGTTTTTTATGATAATTGGTGGAGTCGCGGCGTTTTGTTATTCAAAATTTATGCTTCCGTTACAGTATGAGTCGCATATCACCATGTATGTACAGAGCTATACTAATGTTAACGAGAATGCTAGCAATACCAACAATATTACCAACTCTAAGCAACTCGTAAATACATATATGGAAGTTCTCAGGGACGATGCTGTTATGGATGCTCTTGGTGAGCGCCTCATGGATATGTTCGATCAGGATACCATTGAAAGTAATTTCACAATATCCAACAGAAGAATCGTACCTTCATCTATAAGAAAGACTATAAACGTTACTTCCGTGGCCGATACATCAGCTCTAAAGCTTTCAGTAATCACAAAGAATCCGAATGTTTCTGCGGCAGTCTGCAATGCTCTTACTGTTATTGCTCCTAAGTTTGTTCAGGATGCTGTTGGTGTAGGTTCAATAAATACTATTGACAAGGCAAGGGTTTACAATAATCCTGTTGGTCCTAATGTAAAGAAGAATGCATTCCTTGGTGCGGCTGCAGCATTTTTCCTGATAGTTTTCTTGATTTTCATATTTGATTTCTTCGATAATACAATCAAGGAAGCTGATGTGCTTGGTAACAAGTACAAGAAGGCTATTCTTGGAGAAGTAAACAGATTTGATGACCCTAAGAAGCGTAAAGGCGGCAGAAAAGATACAGAATCAAGAATGCTTATTTCCGATTCTCAAACACCTTTCAACGTTTCTGAGAGTTATAAGTCAATCCGTACAAACGTAATGTTTGCAATGGGTACCAGCGACAATAAAATGGTAGTTGTTTCAAGTCCGAATCCCAGCGATGGAAAGTCTACAACTGCTGCAAATATTGCTATTGCATTTGCTCAGACAGACAGCAGAGTACTTCTCATTGATGCTGATATGAGAAAGCCTGTTCAGCATAAGACTTTCAAAGTTAAGAATACTGATGGCCTTTCAACACTTATAATCAAGAAGTCCACAACTGCAAAGTGTATCAGAGAGAACGTAGTAGAAGGGCTTGACCTTCTTCCTTCAGGTCCTACCCCTCCTAACCCGTCAGAGCTTCTAGCTTCAGAGAATTTTGCAGAACTTCTCAATCAGTTCGCGGTTGTTTATGACTACATAATCATTGATACCCCACCTATCAACGTTGTAAGTGATGCGCTTGTAATGAATAATCTCGTAAATGGTATTTTAGTCGTTATCAAGCACGGTAAGACTACATTTGATGAGGTCGACAACTGTATGAAACAGCTCGATCTTGCACAGGCAAATATGCTCGGCTTTGTTATGAATGAGATTGAGCAGAATCGTCATTCTTCTTATTATAAATCAAAGTATGATTATAGCTACGGCGAATCTGTAAAAAACACGAAGGGTTCAGAAGTAAATGCTGACTGATCACCATTGCCACATTCTTCCAGGTATCGATGACGGCTCAGATAGCGTTGATACCTCGCTGCAAATGATAAAAACTATGAGAGAGCAGGGAGTTGAGCGCATAGTTGCAACTTCGCATTTCTATGCGCACCGCGAAAAAGACGTCAGCTCATTCATTGAAAAAAGAAAAAATGCATATGACAAGCTGGTTCAGGCTGACAATACAAACGGGGAAATACTCCTTGGCGCAGAGATAGCCATTGAACATGGTATCAGCAGGCTTGATGGTATTGAAAAGCTTTGTATCACTAATACGAAGTACATTCTGCTTGAGTTTCAGTATGCTAGTTTTGCTCCGTGGATGCTGGAGGAGGTAAATGATATCGCTTTTGATTATGGCCTCACTCCAATACTTGCACATATTCACCGATATCTCGAGTATTACAGTAAGTCCGAGATAGAGGAAGTTCTAAGATCAGGTGCTGTTCTGCAGTTTAATAACGAAGCTTTTGAGAGCTTTAAGGAAAAAAGGTTTGTTAAATCACTGATAAAAGAAGGATATCCTTATGTTTTTGGCAGTGATTCACATAATATGAGGAGCAGGAAGCCAAACTGGGATGTTCTACAGAAGAAAGCAAAGCCTGAAATAATTGACGGAGTTATCGATATTTTTCAATAATCATGGAAAAGGGTATGATATTGATATCATGCCTTTTTTTAATGGTTAACGCAATAATCGATAATGAAGACCGCAAAAAATGACTTGTATAAAATTTTGTATATGATACAATCAAAATAGGATATTATTGTCTCCAACAAATATGAAAGTGAGGTTATAAACTGAATGCTAAAAGGTTTATTGAAGAAATTATCAGTATTTACAGTTGCATGTATGCTGGCTATGTCAGTCGGCTGCAGTAGTTCTGAAAACACAAACGATGACAGCACAGCAAAGAAGACAGATGCCAAAGTAGAGCCTCAGGTTTTTACTGAGAATGTTACTGGTACTGCGGATGACTATGATTATGAGCTATGGAAGGACAACGGAGATACAACGTTTACAGTTGAGCCGGGCGGTGGTTGCTACTCGTGTGAATGGGACAATATAAATAATGCCCTTTTCCGCCGCGGAAAGAAATATGACTGCACTATGACTTATGAGGAAATGGGTAACATTTCCATTGATTACGGCGTTGATTACCAGCCTGACGGAAACTCTTATATGTGTGTTTATGGTTGGACAAGAGAACCTCTTATAGAGTACTACATTGTAGAATCATGGGGCACATGGAGACCGCCCGGAGCTCCTATGGCTCTCGGTACAGTTGAGGTCGATGGAGCTGTATACGATATTTACAAGACTACAAGATACGAACAGCCATCTATTGATGATATACAGACATTTGATCAGTATTGGAGTGTTAGAAAGGAAAAGCCGGTTCCAAGTGGTACAAAAATAGAGGGAACTATTTCTGTTTCCAAGCACTTTGATGCATGGAAGAAGTGCGGACTTGAACTGGGAAAGATGTATGAAGTTGCGTTAAATATTGAGGGCTATCAGTCAAAGGGCAAGGCAACTATTTACAAGAACAACCTCAAGGTCGAGGGCACATATGCAGAAGCTGATGATATCAAGGTAACAGTTGACGAAGAAGCTATTGAAAAGCTATCAGGAGCCGAAACAGGTGGTACCCCTGAGGAGGTGGGCTTCTTCAACATAGGTTTTGAAAAAGGTGTTGAGGGCTGGATAACAAGAGGCGGTCCTTTGGTAACAGTTGATAAGGAAAACGCCGAAGAGGGCAGTCAGTGCCTGTTCGTAAGCGGAAGGACTGATTACTGGAATGGTGCGACTATATTACTAAGCAGTGATACTTACAAGCCTGGTGAGGCTTACAGTTTCAAGGCAAAGGTAATGCAGAAGAGCGGCGAGGAAGTCACTATGAAGATGACCATGCAGTATAATATGGATGGCGAGAAGTACGACGAGGTAGCTCTTGCAACTGCAAAGAGCGGTGAATGGATTACTCTCGAAAATCCGGCTTATGTTATTCCTGATGGTGCTGAAAATCTCCAGCTATATGTAGAGTCTCCAGACAGCCTTACTGACTTTTACGTTGATGAGGTATCAGGTGGAGAAAAGTCCTGATAAGATAATAAAAAACTCAGTCCGAAGTTTGTCTTCGGACTGTTTTTTATTATAAGTATTCTGAATTGTTGCAGCAAAGGTATCTTTGTGCTATAATAAATGTATATTTACTGTCTAGGAGATCAACTATGAAAAAGAATAGTCTATCTGAAATAAAAAGCTTCAGTTTGCTTACTCCTAATGGAAACAGCGAAACTTTTAGGCTGAGCCGCAATACATTGAATGATCTTTCAGTGGATTTTATTACTGAAAGCATTTCTGGAAACTCTTCAGAACAGTCAGTTCTTAAAAAGATACTTCTTGAAATGCCGACTGATGATAAGACCATAAATTACCGCAGAGAGATATATTCAGAATTAAGGGACAACGAGGAGCTTTGTAATGAGCTCTATAATATTTTCGATGCCATGAGGTTTTATTCAAATGATCATCCAACTCATATAGGCGGAAGTTCTACTTTGCTTGAATTTCTCATGCGCCTTAGAGCATTGGAGGGATATATTGCCTCTGTTTTGAAGATCAAAGATGTTATTGAAGGATATGAGTTCAGATCAGAGGGAATGAAAAAATTTGCAGAATATATAAGCAATATCTATAATAACAGCGGATTTGAGGAGCTTTCAAAGGATATAGCTGCTGTAAGCGATGATGTTAACGAAGTAAGGAGTATAACTATCGGCATTAACCTTGATCACGAGTTTTATCCAATGGAAACCGGAATAATTTCATTGAATAAGTTTTATTTTGACAAACAGAATATTCTGAAGCGTTTTGTCAAATTTCATCTTAAAGATCAGAAGAACGATAAGGATCTAATGCAGTTTTCGATGGAGATGCACGATAAAGAGATATATAGGCTAAATCAGAAGTACAATGGTTTGCCATCTCCGACTAATCGTGCAACAGATACACCGCTAATGAACAATCTAAATACTATAATGGAACGTATGCTGCCTTCTATGACTTCAAAATTGAAAAGAGTTCTTAATAGATATGTAGATGTCAGTGGAAAAGCTCTTACGAACCTTGCTGATGAACTGTTGTTTTATTTACGCTTTATCGGGCTTGAAAAAAAACTTACCGCTCATGGGCTGCCATGCTGTTGTGGAGAGACTTCTGACAGTGATACTTTGCTAAGTGATTTCTACAATGTGAAGCTTGCAATATGCCGTTTGAAGGGTAATGTAGAGGAAGAGATGGTTTGTAACGATATGGCTTTCACAAAAGAAAAGACAGTCCAGATACTTACAGGTCCCAACCGTGGCGGAAAAACTATTCTCACACAGGGGATTGGTCTTGTATTTCTGCTGTATCAGAGCGGAGTTTTTGTCCCTGCCGCTTCTGCAAAAATACGTCTATGTGACGGTATATATACGCATTTCCCTGTTGAGGAAGAGAAGACTGTATCACTCGGACGTCTTGGTGAGGAAGCCGAGAGATTTAACGATATATGTAAGACAGCTGGTCACGAAAGCCTTCTGCTCTTTAATGAATCCTTTGCTACTACTAGTCATACAGAATCATTGTATATCGCTGAGGATGTTCTGAAATATCTGTGTTGTATCGGTGCGCGTACCTGTTTCAATACACATATGCATGAGCTTGCTGAAAATGCTGATAAGATAAGCGATATGGCAGCTTCTGAGTATAGAGCTGTAAGCGTAGTAATGGAAAACGACAATGGGAAACGTTCTTACAAGATAAACTACAAAAAACCGGATGGAAAGAGCTATGCTCATGAAATTGCTTACAAATATGGTATAACCTTTGAGCAACTCATAGAAAGAGGCAAAACTGAATGATAAAAAGCGCTCACCCTTGCATTTTGAAAAGGTGAGCGCTTTTGGCATATATTATACTGACTTAAAGTCCTTTGAACTGTATTTTTGTATATTTCGGAAGCTTTTCCGCAACAGCCTGTCGTTTGGCAGGATCCATGAAGAAACCACCTTGTACTGTGGCTATTTCTTCGCAGTGAACTCCGCGTCCTTCATCGGTTGTACGGTCACGTTCCAGTCCGTTGGGCGCAATGACGAATTTCCACTTTCCGTCTGCGGTCTTTTCAAGGTCTCCACCTGCACCGCACACTGTACACTCAATAGGATATCTTAGTCCGCCCCACTGTGTATCACCGAGACATAAGCTGTTACTATGGCAATTTGGACACCATCCTGCATCTGGATCACCAAGCCACTTTCGCTCTTCAGGAGGTGTGTTCAAAGCTTTCATTACGTTCTGGCCTATCTCTCTTGCGCGAGCGAGTTTTTCCTCAAACAAAAGTACCTGTGCAGGTGCGGGAACTCCCGTGGCCATGTACATATCCACAACCTTGAAGCTGTTGGTAACAGTTGTTATCTGCATACATTCAAGGCTCAGAGACTGCCATGAACGATAAGAACCACCTACCGCTATGAGAGCACCTACGCGGTCGTGATGAGGCACTGCACCTATTTTCTGAAGAAATGAAGCTTCATAAGCAAGGTTGCGGTGCATGAATTTTAGGAATATAGATGATGGCATAAGAGCGTATGTAGGAGCAGAGAAGATAACTGCATCCTGGTCAAGCATGACCTGCATTATCCTGTCCTTGTCATCCTTGTCTGCGAGAACGCAGCCTGTGTTCTTTCCGCAAGACATACCTATAGTGCATGATGTGCAACCTGTACAGTCGATAATATTGTAGTCTTTAAGGTTTATCATTGATACCTCGGCGCCTTGTTCCTGGCATACAAGTAAAGCCTCTTTCAATAGTATTTCGCTGTTGCTGTTTTTTCTTCCTGCTGTAATGCCCATTACTTTAAAACTCATAATAAACTCCTTTTCGTGTTGAACTCTGAATAAACAGAGTTCAGGGTGGGAAATGATACGTATAATCCTTATAATAATTTGCAGTTCGATGGTCGAAATGTTAAAATGCTGAAAGTATATGATCACGAGCCGTCTGAGGTATAAGGTTTGCGTAAATTATACTGATAATATTATCAGTATTATTTCTTTGGTTTTGTTTTAATATTCTTATCTCTGAAAAAATAAAAAGTAGTGTGATGAAAAGTCTATAAAAAGGTGTGAAAAAAGAAAATCCCATTTCTCCTCAATGATATTGAATTTACTATGTTTGCCATTTAATGCGGATATATCGCCCCTCCTTATATAGCAATACCGCTTATTTTTCACTGTTTATTATGTCCCATTTTAGCAGCCCGTTTACATTACGAGCGCCAATAAACAGTGATAATTATGTCTGTAAAGTTCAAATCAAGAATAAATTGCCTATTTTTATTCATTTTCTTAATTATACTCTATTATTCGGGGAAAATCAATCGCTAAAAAGTACAATAATTAACCTCAAAAATTGTTAATGATAAACTTGAAAAGTTCACATTTATATGGTAAAATTATTTTTATAGTGCGGCTTTACCAGAATAATTGATTGAAATTTGTGCTTGTTTCACAGTTTAAAAACCAGCCATAAAGAAGCTGTTTTATGCTTCCTTATGGCTCTTCTACTTTGACATATAAGAGGCTGTGACAGACTTAGGAATGATATATCTAAAAAAACAATATAATTAGTCTAAAAAAGGGATAAAACTCGCATATTTCTTTGACTTATGTCTTGTTATGTGATATAATGTACGTGAAAAAGCATTTTTAAAGTCGGTTATCAAGAAATTCCCGAGTCTTTAAGATCAGAGGAAGAAATGCTTGTAATATACTTTTAGATTACATAATAGAAGTTAGATTCTTATATATAACGGGGGGTGACTATATGTCAGTTAAGGGTGCAGCTAAGGAGCGTACCGATAGCAGGTTAAAAGAGCCGAAGCAATACAATGTGATAATGATAAACGATGATTTCACCACTATGGAATTTGTCATTGAGATACTCGTGGATGTTTTTCACAAGGACGAGCTGACTGCTCAGGCACTTATGATGAACGTACACAAGAACGGACAGGCTGTCGTAGGAAAGTACCCTTATGATATTGCTGTCACAAAGGTCAGGATAGCTCTTGACAGGGCAAAAGAGCTGGGATTTCCGTTCAGAATGAACGTAGAGGAGGCTTGAAATGGAGCTGTCTAAGGAAGCGCTTGATATAATATATCAGGCTATGGAATATGCGAAGAAGAGGAAATTTGAATATGTTACTCCTGAGTTGGTACTTTTAATGATGCTCAGGGACAAGACTTTTACGGAAGCCTTTGAGGAGTGCGGTGGAAATGCAGGCATGCTTGAGGACTATCTCAAGGAATACGCCGAGGAATATATGGACAGGGCAGATGTAGAAAAGCCTGAACTTTCTGATGGAGTCAATATGCTTATGAATTATGCAGCTAGAAGTGCATATAACAGTGGAAGTCAGAAAGTGCATCTCAGGCATATCATTCATGGCTTGTGGAATCTCGATAACTGCTATGCAATCTATTTCATGGAAAAGCAAGGAATTGCGGAAGCTGATCTTTTGCAGGAAATGGCTGAAATAGAGGAAAACGAAGCCGTTTATGGTTCTACTGACGGAAAGTTCGGCGAAGCAGAGGAAAGTCTGAGCGGCTGGAAGCTTTATGCACCTTGTCTGAATGAAACTCTCAGGGATGCAA
The DNA here is from genome assembly GCA_002310115.1 of Ruminococcus flavefaciens. Lineage (GTDB taxonomy): Bacteria > Bacillota > Clostridia > Oscillospirales > Ruminococcaceae > Ruminococcus > Ruminococcus flavefaciens_K. The sequence goes on along the minus strand of DBYI01000082.1, from coordinate 2,977 downwards.
ATCCGCTCATTGGACGCGAAGCGGAGTTGGATAGGACAATACAAATACTCTGTCGTAAGGACAAGAACAATCCACTCCACATCGGCGAATCTGGTGTGGGTAAAACCGCTATAACCTACGGACTTGTTCAGATGATACGCGACGGTATAGTTCCAGAGCCGCTTCAAGGGGCAAAGGTATTTTCACTTGATCTGGGTGGAATGCTTGCAGGAACACAGTACAGAGGCGATTTCGAGAAACGTTTCAAAAAAGTCCTCACGGAGATAGGTAAGGAAGAAAAGCCCATAATCTATATTGATGAGATTCATAATTTATCTGGCGCAGGAGCTGTGGGAGAAGGTTCGTTTGATGCATCAAATATGCTGAAGCCTTACCTTGCAGACGGGCGCATACGCTTTATCGGAGCGACAACATTTGAGGAGTACAAGAAGTATTTCGAGAAGAACAAGAGCCTTGTACGCCGTTTCCAGAATGTTGAGATAAAAGAGCCTACGGAAGAGGAAACAGAGAAGATACTTGACGGGCTCAAGCAGAAATACGAGAAATATCACGGTGTAAGATACGGAAAGGGTATCATGAAGTATGCTGTTCATATGAGCGCAAAGTACATCAACGAGCGATTTCTGCCTGACAAGGCTATCGATCTTATAGACGAAGCTGGAGCCTATGTGAAGCTCCACCCTACGGAAAGAAAGATACAACTTGTGGATAAAGCTATTATAAATCTGGTTCTGACAACTATATGTCGTGTTCCGGTAGAAACTGTTGCAACTGATGATACAACGGGACTAGCAGAACTAGAGCGTAAGCTGAAAGATAAGATATTTGGTCAGGATGAAGCGGTAACGCAAGTGGTAAATGCAGTGAAGTTTTCGAAGGCGGGGCTTCTTGAGGACAACAAGCCTTTGGCCAGTCTGTTGTTTGTAGGCCCGACAGGAGTAGGAAAAACAGAGATAGCCAAAAGACTTGCAGAGGAACTTGGCGTGAAGCTTATACGATTCGATATGAGTGAATATGGCGAAAAGCATGCTGTTGCAAAACTCATAGGATCACCAGCAGGTTACGTTGGCTATGAGGATGGCGGACTACTTACGGAAGCGGTCAGAAAAACTCCATCGGCAGTGTTGCTTCTTGACGAAATAGAAAAGGCTCATGCTGATATCTACAATGTACTGTTACAAGTTATGGATTATGCAACTCTTACTGATAATCAGGGCAGAAAAGCAGATTTCAGGAACATTATCCTGATAATGACATCAAATGCAGGCGCGAATCGTATAGGAAAGAATACTATAGGATTTCAAAGCGAAAGTATGAACAACAGCGTCATAACAGAGGCTGTCAAGCAGACCTTTCAGCCCGAATTTAGGAACAGGCTAAATAAAATAGTTGTTTTTAACAGTATGGATGATGAAATGGCGGCTATGGTAGTTGATAAGAAGCTCAGTGAACTTACGATGCAGCTTGCTGCCAAGAAGATAGATTTCACAGCTGAGCAGAGTGCAAAGGAGCTAGTGAAGAAAAAGGGTGTCAGTCAGGAATTCGGCGCAAGAGAGGTTGACAGAGTTATTAGAAATGAGATAAAGCCACTTTTTGTTGACGAGATACTGTTCGGAAAGCTCAAAAACGGTGGAGCAATCAGTCTGCTTGCTTCTGATGAGGAGTTTTTCGTTACAGCCGAGAAAAAAGGAAGCAGACTGATTGCTCCACCATCACATTGAAAGTTGCTAAATAGCAATAATTGATCCCTGTACAAAAAGTACAGGGATTTTTATTCGAAAAAAAGTTATAATATCATAAAGTTACTATGGAATTTTCGGCGTTTGCTATTGCTTAAAATGTATCAAAATTTGCGCTTTTTGTAAGGTGATACGCTGAATTCCGCGATTTATAGCCTAATACAATTTGTATAAAGTAGCAATATTTGGTCTAGTTGTATATCAAGAGCAAGAAATGACTTGATTTATATTAACCAAATATATTATAATATTATCAGAAATATATAACGAGCTCGTTTTTGAAGGGATTACTGAATCATATCTTTTAATATCTTTATCAAAGGAGTGATCAAAGTGAAGCTAAAAAAATTCAAGAAGATCATCAGCGGTACTGTATCAGCAATGATGATCGCAGCAAGCATACCTGCAGTTGCTTCAGCTGCTGATCAGCAGACAAGAGGCAATATCGGCGGATATGACTACGAAATGTGGAATCAGAATGGACAGGGACAGGCTTCCATGAATCCCGGCGCAGGTTCTTTTACCTGCTCATGGAGTAACATCGAAAACTTCCTTGCACGTATGGGAAAGAATTTCGATAGTCAGAAGCAGAACTACAAGGCTTTCGGAAATATCGTTCTTACTTACGATGTAGAGTATACACCAAGAGGAAATTCGTATATGTGCGTATACGGATGGACCAGAAATCCTCTTATGGAATATTACATCGTTGAAGGCTGGGGCGACTGGCGTCCACCCGGAAACGATGGTGAGAGAAAGGGTAACGTAACTCTTAATGGAAATACTTATGAGATTGCAAAGACAATGCGTTACAACCAGCCTTCTCTCGACGGTACATCAACATTCCCACAGTACTGGAGCATCAGAACTACAAGCGGTTCAGCTAATAACCAGACTAACTATATGAAGGGTACAATAGACGTATCAAAGCACTTTGACGCATGGTCACAGGCTGGTCTCGATATGTCAGGTACTCTATATGAAGTATCTCTCAACATCGAGGGATATAGATCAAACGGTTCTGCAAACGTTAAGAGTGTAACAGTTACAACTAATGCAGCTGACAGCGGTAACGGTGGCGGCAACGACTGGAACCAGGGCGGCAATGACTGGAATCAGGGCGGAAACGATTGGAACCAAGGCGGATTCGACTTTGGTAATATGGGCGGCCAGGATTGGAACAACTGGAACCAGGGTGGAAACGACTGGAACCAGGGCGGCCAGGACTGGAACAACTG
>DBYI01000003.1 GCA_002310115.1 Ruminococcus flavefaciens | reverse complement strand
TTGACTTTTATTTGCAGGTCTTTTTTTCATGGTGGCTGGGATTGGGTGGCGGTTACAGTCATCCCATCCAGAGTCGGATAGTAGTCCGCTTTATGCGGAGGATGTATTTTTGATCTGGTATTCTGACTATTTAAACAAGAATTCCTTGATGAAATAAGATATATTTGTATTTCCAACATTCTTTTTTTATGGGTCTGCACCTACATTCGACAGCTAACTCGTTTGTTGTTTAATCAAAGTATCCAAATGTCCTTGCTTCATAATATTTCACGTGTAGAGAGATAGTTTTGCAAATTAATACTTTAAAAATTGTTGATTTTGTAATGTAATATTCAATTCCCGTACGGGTCACCATTCAACGTTCTCGGAAACAGCGTAATATCGCCGTTTCCGAGTTTTGCTTTTTATGCGAAAATGCCATTTGTTCTTTGTTTGTTCTTTATTTCAAAAAACGTCGTTTTCCGAGCCGGAGGTCATGCACCTCTTGGCTCTTTTTTACTGCCCGAAAAATCAAGTGCTGAGCTGACCGCTTCGGAGACTTTTGCCCTTGCTTCATCGAGCATATGACAGTAAATATTACTCGTTGTTGAAACTGTCGAGTGTCCTAATGCTCCCGAGACTGTCACTATATCCACGCCCTGATTGACAAGAAGTGAAGCGAACAAGTGCCTGAAACTATGTAAGCCATAAAACGGAAGGTCGTGCTTCTCGCAGAATTCACCGAGCCAGAAGTAAGGCGTACCGTTCTGCATAGGCAGTCCGTTCCATTTTGTGTAGAGCCTGTCGGTCTCCACCCACTTGTCACCGCATTTGAGAGCCTGCATATCCTGCTCATCCTTGTACTCTCTGAGCATATCCATTATCTCCTGCGGAAACTTCAGCGTTCTTTGTGACTTATTTGTCTTGGTGGTATCGGTGTACGTTCCCTTCTTGCCTGTGTAGTTGCTTGTACGGCGGACACTGATGATGTTGTTCTCAAAGTCCACATCTTTCCATTCCAGTCCCAGCATCTCCCCACGGCGAAACCCGCTGTAGATCATCAGGTTGAAGAAAGTGCGATACTTCAAAGGCTCATCATTCAGCAGAGAAAGAAACCTCTGCACCTGTTCGGGAGTGTATATCTTTTTCTCGTTGTGATGATCCTTCGGCAGCGTGACCTTTGAGCATGCAGCGTTCAATATCAATCAGATCGCACATCGAGCAAACAGCACGGGCAACGTCTATAAAAGTGATCTTGACGAGATCAAAGAAATGCTGAATAATATCTGGCAGCCGCTGATTTATCTTCAGTCACAGTTACTGCGATTGAAACACTGAAAAGTTTAATGCGCTATGCACTGGGGAAAATGTTGATTTCGCTGCGCTCTTCACAAGAATTATTACAATCATTCCACATCGCTGGACTTCCGGATTTTCAGCGATTATAATGGAGTCACAAACAAGAATTACGGAGGTGCTTTTTATGCTGAGTATACCCGAACTGGCGATGCCAAGAACACGCAAGGTCACGACTGTATGCAATGGTAAAATAGAGGTCTGGAATGACCGTGAGGAAGCACTGGATTTCTTCCTCAGACAGATGATGACTACCGAGGGCGAGGAACGTGACAGAGCAGAGTGCATTTACATTCAGCTTATACACGGACTGGACGAGTGCAGTGATGAAGACTAAGAAGGAAAGAGCTTCACACCGATGATGTGAAGCTCTACCTCATAGCTTGCTGTTCTTGTCGAATAAATTCTATTTGCAAATTTTCATTTGCGTACATGATTATAACACGCAATAAAAACAATGTCAATAACGAAAGGAAAGATGATATGTTAAATAAAATTCTGATGTCAGGCAGGATCACTACTGAGCTTGCTGTCACAACCAAAGATGATATAAAATATTGTAAATTCGGCATTGATGTTGAGCATCCGAAAAACAAAGGGGATGATATTGTAGATAAGGATTCTTTCACCTGCCTCGCCTTTGGTGAAAACGCAAGCACCGTAAGCTTCCTTTACTCTAAAGGCGGACATATAACTTTTGTGGGTTCACTCAGAAACGCCCCCGATAATACCGTAGTTATAATCGTTGAGGAACTGCATTTCTCAAATAAATTTGCTGTCAAAGCAGACGTTGATTCAAATCGGCTGTTCTGACGTTGCGAGTTTCATAATAACTGATATGATCACAGCAGAGCTTATATGACAGGCTCTGCTGTTTTTCTTCGATATACAGCTTGAATCAACAGCAACGATGTGATATACTAAAAACATAAAACTAATTACAGAAAGGATACTGTACTATGAGTAACAAAGCAACAAACAACGATATGGAAAATAACGGAAAGTACCGCCTGGGCTCAGTGTCTGAATATAAGATAGGACATACGACATATAAAGTTCAGATATTATTCAACACTGAAGCCAAGGAAACACTGACAGATATCCTGCAAAGGCTTATAAACCGTGAGTGTGAAAGAATAATAGAGGACAAATATCCAACATATAAATGATTTGCGGGCTATCAGAATATGTTTAAAAAAACAGGCATTCCATTGCAACAAAACGGAATGCCTGTTACCATTTATTTCTATTCTTATTGTGAAAATTATTTAATTGTCATGCATCAGAATAATTAGTCAAATTATCAGTTTTTGATTGATTTTTCCAAAAAATAATGGTATAATTAATAAAATGAAATAGTGTTCCTTTTTCACGTTTTGCGTTTATAATCATAAATAGATGGGAGGACCGCACATGAAGTCTAATTTTGATTTTCTTAATAAATATTGGCCTGCATTAGCTCAAATATCAAGTACAGCAGAAAACTATTTGCACTCAGATCCAAATGCTTGTATGTATAAGATTGGTATGTTTGCAGAGCGACTTGTACAAGAAATAATGGTTTTTGAAGGAATTCCTGAGCCTGATATTGATAATACACAAGCAGCTCGCATAAGACTTCTTAAACGTGCCGGTTTATTACCATTTGATATTGATAATGCACTCTATGCACTTAGAAAAAACCAAAATGATGCTGTTCATACAGGAGCAGATTCTTTTGATGATGCTAAAATGCTCCTTTCTATGGCATATAATCTTGCTATATGGTTTATGCAAACCTATGGCGATTGGGATTTTAAACCTACACCTTATGTTCTTCCTGAAAAAAATGACATTTTAGATATGAAAACTATCTTAGCAGAGCAAGAAAGCAAGATAAAAGAACTAACAAACAAACTTGATGAAGTTAAGACATCTGTTTCTGGCTCTACTCAGAAAGAACGTGCGAAACGTGGCTTAACTGTATCGGCTATGATGGAGTGGAGTGAAGCCCAGACAAGATGCCTTATTGATGAACAGTTAAGAAAAGCGGGCTGGGAAGCAGATACCAATAATCTGCGGTACAGTAAAGGTACTCGTCCTGCTAAAGGGAGAAATATCGCAATAAGCGAGTGGCCTACTGATTCTCAGTTGTGCAGTATGGGGGCTGCTGATTATGCATTCTTTATTGGTGAAAAACTGGTTGCAGTAATGGATGCAAAAAAATGGGGAGAAGATGTTGCTTCAACTATTGATGTTCAAGTAAAGGATTATGCACAAAGCATTAGAACAGAGCATGACAAATATGTTATAAATAGATGGGGCGAGTATAAAGTGCCGTTTCTGTTTGCATCAAATGGCAGAGCTTTTTTAGAACAGCTTCGTACCAAATCAGGAATATGGTTCTTAGATGCACGTAATGCTGAAAACCAATCCTACCCTATTAGGAATTGGTTCAGTCCTGATGATATTGAGGAAAAGCTCAAGCAAGATATTGACAAAGCTAATAAAGCACTGAATGATGTTGATGATTCCTTTATGGAGGATACCACAGGGCTTAATTTAAGAGATTATCAGATAAAAGCCATTAGAAAGGCGACAGATTCAATAATTGAAGGCAAACAGACAGCGCTTCTTGCTATGGCCACCGGTACAGGAAAAACTCGTACTGTACTTGGTTTGATATATAAAATGCTGGAATCCAAGCGCTTCAGAAGAATTCTTTTCCTTGTTGACAGAGTTTCTCTCGGAGAACAGGCTATGGATACGTTCAAAGATGTTAAGCTGAAAGAGCTTATGACATTGAACCAGATATATGAAATCAAAGATATTGACGATAATGAGATCAATCTTGAAACAAAAGTAAGCATTTCAACAGTACAGGGATTGCTGAAACGTACAATTCTATCCGATACGCCAAACCTTATGCCTGGTGCATTCGATCTCATAATTGTGGACGAGGCACATAGAGGTTATATTCTTGATAGAGAAATGACTGAGGAAGAGATCCTCTATTCAGACCAGCTCGATTACATGAGTAAGTATAAGCAGGTTATTGAGTATTTTGATGCTGTAAAAATCGCATTAACAGCAACACCTGCACTGCATACAACGCAGATTTTCGGAGAACCTATTTTCACATACAGCTATCGTGAAGCGGTCATTGACGGCTGGCTTGTTGACCATGATCCGCCATATATTATCAATACAGATTTCATTGAAAATAATGTGAAGTTCAAAAAGGGTGAATCGTTAGCTGAGTATGACCCAAACACAAATGAGCTGCTCAATGGATCGGTTCTTGAAGATGAACTGGATTTTGATGTGTCTGATTTCAACCGTCAGATTGTTTTGCCTGATCATACAAGGAAGGTATTAGTGGAAATTTCATCCTTTATAAATCCCGAAAGCGATGAAAAAACTCTTATCTTTGCGGTTAATGATAGTCACGCAGATTGCATCGTGGATACTCTTCGTGATATTTATAAGGAATATGGTATCTCAAACGATGCTATAATGAAGATAACAGGCAAGACTGCCGGAGGAAACAAGAAAAAGATACTGCAAGTTATAAAACAGTTCAAAAATAACCAGTATCCTAATATTGCAGTCACAGTAGATCTGCTGACAACGGGCATAGACGTTCCAAAAATATGCAACCTTGTTTTCATGCGTAAGATCAACAGCCGTATTCTTTTTGAGCAGATGCTGGGACGTGCTACTCGTCTTTGTCCTGAGATAGGGAAAACACACTTTAACATCTTTGATGCTGTCAGAGTTTATGAAGATCTTGATTCAACTTCCGGAATGAAGTCTGTAACTGTCAGCAAGGATATGGCAGAATTATTAGAAGACCTTTTCCGTCCAAGTGACGAAAGCAAGCAGCAGACCAAAGATCGCATTATCGCACGATTACAACGTAAATATAATAACCTCTCAAGAGAAAAGAAATACGAGGTGTCTGAACGCTTAGGAGGTCAGGATCTGAAAGCATATGCTAAGGCATTGAAAAACAGTACCGAAGCTGCTTTTATTGAAACCTGCCGGAAGGATAAGGATTTCCTCCTTTGGGTTGATTCACTGAAAGGAAAAAAGCGGGGACAGTATTATTCCGAGAAGGAAGATACATTAAAACCGACTACCCGTGGATATGGTAATACTGATAAGCCGGAAGACTATCTCGAAGCATTTACGACCTATATTAATGAAAACAAAGATAAGATCGAGGCTATCCGACTTGCCTGCACAAAACCGAGCAGCATGACAAGGGCTCAGCTGAAAGAGCTGAAACTACTGCTTGACAAAGAGAATTTCACAATCAGCAGCCTTAACGAAGCCACAAGCAACATGAAGAATGAGCAGATCGTGGCTGAAATAATCGCCTATGTGCGTCAGGCTGTATTGAAAACGCCTGTGTACAACCATGAAGAACGTGTTAAAACTGCGTTCAAGAAACTCATATCCGAGGAAAAATTCAATAAAATGCAGCTTGATCTTCTGGAGAAGATAAAAACATATATGCTGCATGAAAGCATTCTGAATGCGGAAACTTTTGATGCTCCTGTATTCAAAATGGAAGGCGGATTCTCTCGATTTGACAAGAAATTTGCAGGGAAGCTCAATGATATAATAGAGCGGATCAATACTTATATATTTGAAGGAGTTGCGTAATGAGCACACAAGATATCGTACAGAAGCTCTGGAATCTTTGCAATGTACTGCGTGATGACGGTATCACCTATCATCAGTATGTTACAGAGCTGACTTATATATTATTTTTGAAAATGCTTGAAGAAACAGGCGAAGAAAGCGCTTTACAGAAAGAAATTGAACAGGCATACAAAAAACGTCTTGAAAAATATGCTGCAAGCAAGAAAAAAACTGTCGATGATCTTGATGATGATGAGAAAAACGACAGAAAGAATGTTCTCGATTCATATTCATGGGCTTATCTAACTACGCTTAATGGTATTGAACTAAAAAAATATTATAACGCTGTTTTAACGGAGCTTGGAAAACTTCCTCTTTCAAAAATCAGCAGTATCTATGCTAAGGCAGTATCAAGCATAGAAGAGCCTAAAAACCTTGAAAAGGTCATTTCAGAGATCAATAAGCTTGACTGGTTTGAAGCCAAAAAAGAAGGTCTTGGCGATCTCTATGAGGGATTACTTGCCAAAAACGCCGATGAGAAGAAATCCGGCGCTGGTCAGTATTTTACTCCTCGTGTGCTTATTGATGTAATGACCGAACTTACAAACCCACAGTTTGGTGAGAGATGTTTTGACCCTGCCTGCGGTACTTTCGGTTTTATGATATCCGCTTTTCAGCATACGACTGAGAATAAAGACCTCTACGCCTTGTCAGATAGTGAAGTTAACGCATTCCAGGATGCTTTCAGCGGTGTAGAACTTGTTCCTGATGCACATCGCCTTGCACTTATGAACGCATATCTGCATAGCGTGCCTGCAGAGATCTATTGTGAAGATTCACTCGCTCCGAGTGCAAAGCGATTCAAGGAATTTGATGTTATACTCACCAATCCGCCTTTCGGAACTAAAAAAGGCGGTGAGCGTACTTCCCGTGACGATATTTCTTTCCAGACATCTAATAAGCAGCTGAACTTTTTACAGGTAATATACCGCAGTTTAAAGGCAGACGGCAAGGCTCGCTGTGCGGTTGTACTGCCTGATAATGTACTTTTTGCAGGCGGTGACGGAGTTAGTGTACGCCGTGAGCTTATGAATTTCTGCAATCTGCATATGATACTGCGCCTGCCTACGGGCATATTCTATGCTCAGGGAGTTAAGACCAATGTACTCTTCTTTACCCGTGGCAATACCGAAAAGGACAACACCACAGAAGTCGCTTTCTATGATATGCGAACCAATATGGAGAGCTTCGGCAAGACCAGACAGCTTAAAAAGAGCGATTTTGAAGAATTTATAGAGGGTTATAAAGATGCTTCAAAGCGTACAGGTGAGCGTTGGAGTAAGTTTACCCGTGAGCAGATCGAAAACGAGCATGATGACAGCCTTGACCTCGGACTTATCAAAGATGATTCGATCATAGATGCCGAGGAACTCCCCAACCCTATTGAAAGCGGAGAAGAAGCTATCGCTCAGCTTGAAGAGGCTGTTGACCTGCTGAAAAGCGTTGTCCGTAAATTAAAAACACTGACCTTGGAGGATTGATTATGGCGAAGAAAACCAAAGCCGCTGATCTTTCAATTGAAGAAAAGCTGGAACAGGCATTAATTGTGCCCGGATACGAACCATATAAAATTCCTGATAATTGGTGTTGGACAACGCTGGACAGTCTTGGCAATTTTGGAATGGGACAGACTATTTTAAGCAAGCAATTATTTGATGAAGGCGTTCCAGTTTACAGCGCAACAGAGGACGATAAAGTTTTTGGGTATATCCCTGCCAGCAAAAACACTATTAACCTTTCGTGCAATGATATTGTTATTCCAGCAAGAGGAAACTCAATTGGATATGTTAAGCTTATCAATGAAAAAGAGGCAACGTGTACTCAAACTACTATGTTTTTCAAGCCTATTGATAAAGATACAAGCAAATATATTTATTACTATATGAAAAGCCGTAAAGAAGAATTGTTTGCCTATCATGGAAATGCAATTCCTCAAATAACTATAAACATAACATCAAAAAAAGGAATTGCATTTGCGCCATTAGACGAACAGCATCGCATAGTAGAACGCATAGAATCACTCTTCTCAAAGCTTGACGAAGCTAAAGAAAAAGCACAGGAAGTAATCGACAGCTTTGAAACACGAAAGGCGGCCATCTTGCATAAAGCTTTCTCAGGTGAGCTGACGGCTAAGTGGAGAGAAAAAAATGGAGTTAGTATTGATAGTTGGGAAAGAAAGTCAATAAATGAAATATGCCATTCGTTAAAATATGGTACTTCTAAAAAGTCAAAATCAGAAGGTCCAGTAATTGTTATTCGTATGGGTAATCTTCAGCAAGGAGAAATTGACTGGAGCGATTTGGCTTATACAGATGACAAGGAAGATATAGAAAAATACAGATTGTATCCGGGAGATGTATTATTTAATAGAACAAATAGTGCTGTTCTTGTAGGTAAAACCTCAATTTATAGAGGGGAGTTTCCAGCAATCTATGCAGGATATTTAATCAAGCTCGATTATAAACATGATGAAATCATTGGGGATTATTTCAACTATGCTTTGAATACTCCAGCTGCCAAAGAGTATTGTAATAATGTAAAAACCGATGGAGTAAATCAATCTAATATAAATGCTAAAAAAATAGGTGCGTTTGTAATACCTGTTGCATCTATTAATGAACAACAGGTAATTGTCGAGATTATAAGTTCCCTTCTAAAAAAGGAGAATGAATCTAAACAAGCCGCTGAAGTAGTAATAGATCAGATAGATACGATGAAAAAGGCTATACTTGCCCGTGCGTTCCGTGGTGAGCTGGGGACGAATGATCCCGAGGAAGAAAGTGCGGTGGAGCTGCTTAAGGAGATACTGTTGGGGAATAATAATGAAGAGAAAGCTCAAAAGCCAAAGCGAACTCGTATTGTAATCCCCAAAGAAATTGATCATCTTCTGAAAACAGAGCTTGAACGCAAAATAATAAAGCTCTTTTTGAAAAGTGAGACAGGTGAAGTTACGGCTGAGGAGATCATCGCTGTAAGTTCAAAGAAATTTGATATACTAAATACCATAAGAATACTTCAAAAACAACATTTGATTATAAAATCCGGAAATAAAAATTATACAAAATATACACTTGTGAGGTAAGCTTTATGCAAATCAAGAAGCTTTGTATTGATAATCATCTTTGTCTTGTTGATTTTGATATTTGTTTTCAAACAATAAACGGAGGTAGTTCGACTGTAATTATAGGCGAAAATGGTTCAGGCAAATCAACAATGCTTAGAGCGATTCTGGATATTATTATGTCGTTTGATATGTTGTCAATGCGGTCTTATTCTATCGCAAATAAAATCACTTATGATTATCTGTTAGAATACGAATACGCACAACAAGAAATCAGCATTGAAAAAAGTGGAACTGAGTATACTGTTTTTGTTGATGGTGATAGGTTTTGCAAAGGAAGTTTATTAACTGTTAAGCTTAGTTTAGAAATGTGTCAAACCAGAATTTTTCCGGAAAGAGTAATTGCATTCTATTCTGGAAATAACAATTCTTTCTATGATAGCATTAAAAAGCAAAATAGCCAATACAACAAAAAATGCAGGAAGATTTATGAAGACTATATAAATTCAATGACAAACGGAGTTGAATTTACACCTGTAAGTATTCCAAAAAGGAACTATATTTATTGTGACGAATCATTGATTCCTATCTATCTGTGCGCAATTCTTGCAGGAAATGATTCTTATGAAAAGGAAATTATAAAAGAAAAATGTAAATTATCGAGAATTAATCAAATCGATATATCTATGGTTATAGATGTTGAAGCTTTATTTGATTCATCAAATTTAAAAAATAAATTGTTTTCTTTCATTGAATATATCGATCATAGATTTATCGAAGCATTTATGAAAGGAAATTGGACATTTTCTGATAATAAAGTATTCTTCACTATTTATGCTTTGGATAGTTTGCATCTCGATTCTATATCAATACTAAATTTCTTGGAAAAGCTAAAACTATATTACAAAGCTGAATATGCTGTTTATGCCGAAAGTGATGGCAATAATGTTAATATTGATTATTTGAGTGAAGGGCAACGTCAGCTTATAAAAGTAGTAGGAATGCTTGGAATTTGTAAGAGTGAGGACTGCTTAGTATTAATGGACGAACCTGATGTCTATATGAATCCCAGGTGGAAATATGAAATCAAAGAAATTATTGATAAAGTATTAGAATCCACTGTTAATACTCAAGCAATAATAGCTACTCATGATCCTTTGGTCATCAATGGTGTATCAAAAGAGTTTATCCGCATTTTTGAACGTGATGATGAAACAGGAGCCACAAAGGTTATTGTACCAGAAAGTGATACCGACGGCATGGGCATAGACGGTTTGTTGCAGAGTGAGTATTATGGTTTACCGACTGTTCTGGATACAGAAACCAAGAAAAAACTTGATGAAAAATATGATCTCATGGTTAAAGCAAAAGAAAATGATAATGTACTCAACAAAAAAGACAGGCAAAAGCTGAAAGAATTAACAGAAATTCTTGAAGATATGACTTTTTCAAGAAATATACCCACCGATATTTATTATGATGAGTACGTCATAGCAATGCACAAAATATATCGTGAAAAAACAAGTGGAAAACTTTCAAAAGAAGAAATTGAAGAAAGAAATGCAACGGCAGAAGAAATATTGAGAGGATTATTAGACGAATGAGGTATATAGATTTATCAAAAATCAATCCAAACAGTCCAGAGGTTATTGCATGGAAGAAAAAAGCGGCTGTTCATTTAGGCAACATTTCAACGTTATCTTCACATAAGGATCGAAAAGATTATTTTTCAAAGAATAGTTTTTGGAGTGATTTTAAACCTATATTATTAAATATTTATGGTAGCAAATGCTGGTATTCTGAATGCTCCCTTGATGGAAGTTATGGAGATGTAGATCACTTCCGCCCTAAAAACAAATCTACAGCTTTAAATGGAACGACTATTCTCCCAGATGGATATTGGTGGTTAGCATACGATTATAATAATTATAGACTAAGTTGTGAAAAATGTAACCGTTGCTATAATGGTGGTGGAAAAAATGATTGTTTTCCGTTAAAACAAGGAAGTACTCCTGCAATTAATCCTCAGAGTTCAGATGATAACATATTATTAGATCCATGTAACCAAGATGATTATTACTTAATCGACAGTGATGAGAATGGTGATATCATTGCTATGAGTACGGACAAGTATGATGTTTCTCGTGTAGAAACAAGTAAAAAAATATACAACTGGAAAGAGTTTAAAGAAGGCAGAAAAAAAGCTCGATTAGAAAGCAAAACAGCTATTGAAATGTTTGAAATATTCTATCAGGATAATAATGCTGATGGAATTCAAAAAAGCCTTGAGCAAATCAAGCTCAAAATAGATCCAAAAACTCCATATTCATCATTCGCAGTAAAATACATATATAGAAAAATAAGTGGTAAACCATATGAAAAATGCATTATAGGACTTATAAATTCGTTGTATAAAAAACTAAACGCCTAATCATCGGAGGTGCCCCCTATGCTCAGACCCGGACTGTACGAACAAGTCATAAACAAAGAACTATCGGATAAAATAGATGATTCCGCGCAGCTTATCGACAAACGCAATATCGACAAAGCGGAAGCTCCGCAGGTGCTGGCAGGGTATCTCTCTGAGGTCATTGAGAAGGGACTTTCACGCCTTGCAGGTGATGATATCGAAGGTCAGCTGGGACTTGCCAACAAAATAGTTTCGGCAGTAACGGAGCTTACAGGCGATGATGAATTCGACGGCATGAGCGTGGACGAACGTGCGGAACAGCTCCTTGCGGTTGCCAATATGCAGAACAATGCGGACACTATGAAGCGCCGCATCACCATGACACGCCCCGAAACCTCCCTTGCATCGAGCTCCCTGTTCACAGGCGCAGGCCACGAACCGCAGATGATGACTGAGCTGAAAAAGGAAATAGTTTCAGCCGACAGGATAGATATGCTGGTGTCCTTCATCAAGTGGAGCGGTCTGGTGCTTATCATCGATGAATTGCAGGAGTTCACTGCACGCGGCGGAAAACTTCGTGTTATCACGACTTCATACATGGGTGCCACCGATGTGAAAGCTGTGGAGGAGCTGAGCAAACTGCCCCATACCGAGATAAAAGTTTCCTACGACACCGAACGCACAAGGCTTCATGCGAAATCTTATGTTTTCTATCGTGACACAGGCTTCACTACGGCTTACGTTGGCTCGTCGAATATGTCCAACGCCGCCATGACCAGCGGCCTTGAATGGAATCTGAAAATAACCGCCCATGACCAGCCCCACACCATCCGTAAGATAAACGCGACTTTTGAAAACTACTGGAACAGCACTGATTTTTCCATGTATTCTCCCGATGACAGAGTGCATCTGATGCAGGCACTGAAAGCCGAGAAGTATCATTCCTCTGATGATAATTACAGCTTTGATATCCGCCCATTCTCCTATCAGCAGGAGATACTGGACAAGCTGACTGCCGAGCGTGAGATACGCGGACATTACAAGAACCTTGTTGTTGCCGCTACTGGTACGGGTAAAACGGTCATTTCCGCTTTTGACTATAAGCGTTTTCGCCAGGCAAACGGATGTGCAAGACTTCTCTTTGTAGCGCACAGAAAAGAGATATTGAAGCAGAGTATAAAATGCTTCCGCGGTGTGCTCCACAATGCCAATTTCGGCGACCTCTGCGTTGGCGGTATCGTGCCCGAGAGCCTTGAAAACCTGTTCATTTCCATTGAGTCTTTCAACTCTCAGGCCCTTGACAGGATAACCTCTCCCGACTACTATGACTTCATCATCGTGGACGAGTTCCACCACGCCGCTGCGCCTACATATCAGCGCTTGCTTGAATACTACAAACCGAAGATTCTGCTTGGTCTGACGGCTACTCCCGAGCGTATGGACGGCAAGAGAATATTGCCCTATTTTGATGACCGTATCGCTGCGGAAATACGTCTGCCCGAGGCTATAGACAGGAAGCTGCTGTGTCCCTTCCACTACTTCGGAGTGTCCGATGATGTTGACCTGCATGATATAAAATGGTCTCGCGGAGGTTATGACAGGACTGCGCTTTCAAATGTCTACACGGGCAACGATATGCGTGTTATGCTTATTCTGAAAGAGCTTAACAAGTACGTTGCGGACATGGACAAGGTCAAGGGACTGGGCTTCTGTGTGTCGAAGGAGCACGCAGATTATATGGCTCAGCGCTTCAATCAGAACAATATCCCGTCCATCGCCCTGACCGCCGACAGCAAGAAAGACGAACGTGATTCGGCACAGTCAAAGCTTGCAAAAGGCGAGATAAAGTTCATTTTCACCGTTGACCTGTACAACGAGGGCGTTGATATCCCCCAGGTCAATACGGTGATGTTCCTGCGTCCTACCGAAAGTTTGACCGTGTTCCTACAACAGCTAGGACGTGGTCTGCGTCTCAGCGAGGGCAAGGACTGCCTGACCGTGCTTGACTTCATCGGACAGGCACACATGAAGTATAATTTCGAGTCGAAGTTTGCGGCACTTCTCGGCAACACTCAGCGCAGTGTCAGGGACGAGATAGAGAACGGCTTTCCCCTGCTGCCCAAGGGCTGTTATATCAAGCTGGAAAAGCAGGCTCAGAAGTACATTCTCGACAACATCAGACAGGCTGTGGGCAACAAAAGTGCTATTGTCAAGCGTCTTGCAAGCTTCACTGATGACAGCGGAAAGGCTCTTACTCTTGCCAGTTTCCTTGATTACTACAACCTTGATATCAGTGCAATTTACGGCACGAAAAACAGCTTTGCAAGACTGTGTGTACAGGCTGAGGTAAAAGAGAATTTTACCGAAGATATTGAAGAGGTCATCACAAAGGCACTGCCCCGACTTTCATACATCGACTCTCATCGCCTTATAGAACTTGTGATAGACAAGCTGCCTGAGATAGAGAAATATACTATCGACGACTTTGACGGTGTTCAGCAGAGAATGTGGCAGATGTTACAGTTCACAATATGGCAGAAGTCCTATGAGGACTGCGGTTTCAGCGACCTGCTTTAGGGCTTCCGCAAGATTGCAAAGTCACCTGTGATGCGTGATGAGATACTTGAGCTGATGTACTACAAGTACGACAAGATAGACTTTATTGACGAGCCTGTGCAGGTGGATTATGACTGTCCGCTGGATGTGCATTGCAGCTACACAAGAGATCAGATACTCGTTGCGCTGGACTTCATGAAGCCTGATACCGTCCGTGAGGGCGTGAAGTATCTGGAGGATAAAAAGGCCGACCTGCTGTTTGTAACGCTCAACAAGTCAGACAAGGACTATTCGCCTACCACCATGTACAACGATTATTCCATCAACAGCGTGCTGTTCCACTGGCAGAGCCAGAGCACCACAACTCCCGAAAGCAGGACTGGTCAGCGGTATATCAATCACCGCAACTTGGGTACAAGCGTGATGATATTCGTCCGTGAGTACAAGAGCAATAAGCTGGGTGCTGCACCGTATACTTTCCTCGGACTGGCGGACTATGTGAAGTCGGAGGGCTCGAAGCCTATGAACGTGGTGTGGAAGCTCCGCAAGCCCATACCTGCGAAGTATCTCAGGAAAACGAATCAGCTGACGGTGGGATGATATGAAAACGATAAGAGTTGTGGCAGCTGTGATATGCGATTCACTTCAAGCAAAGGCACGCATTTTCGCAACCGCAAGAGGATACGGCGATTTCAAAGGTATGTGGGAATTCCCCGGCGGTAAGATAGAACCCGGTGAAACTCCTCAGCAGGCATTAGCCCGTGAGATAAAAGAAGAGCTCGACACCACGATAAAAGTGGGCGAGCTTATTGACACGGTAGAATATGATTATCCCGACTTTCACCTGTCTATGGACTGCTTCTGGTGCGAAGTAATCAGCGGTGATTTGGTGTTACTGGAGGCTCAGGAAGCACGGTGGATCACCAAAGATAAGCTTGATAGCGTGGAGTGGCTGCCGGCGGATATGGGGCTGGTGGAGAGGATACACTCTGAGATGTTTTATAAACAAATAAATAGTTAACAGCTATTATGTCACTTTTAGCAGACCGATACTCTGATAAGGAGGTAAACATGTCCTATAAAACAGATATTCAAAATGCTATTTTGAAACTTGAAGGCGGCGCATTTCAAAATCTTTGTGACGAATTCTTAAATGAATGCGGATATAACAATATTGTGAGTTTAGGATCAAAGCCAGGTACTAATAAAACAACTTCCGGAACTCCAGATACCTATTATTGCATCGATAGTAACGGGAAATATATTTTTATTGAATATACGACACAACAAGAGTCTATATATAATAAGATTTCATCGGATATAGGTAAGTGCCTTGACGAAAATTACACTAACATAGCTTGTGCCAAAATTGCTGAAATACTATATTTTCATACAACCTCTAACCTTACTCCTGAACAGGACACGGAATTAAAAGAACTATGTCAATCTAAAGGTATATTGTTACGGATATTCGGAATAGATTATTTAGCAAATGAGCTCTACAATAATCATAAATATCTTGTAAAACAGCACCTGGGTATAACTATTGCAACAGACCAAATACTTTCGTATAACGATTTTATAAGTAATTATAATAAAGCAAGAACAGCAGCTCCAATTGATACCGATTTTAAGTTCAGAACAGAAGAGATAATATCTATATTTAGTGCATTAGATGATAATAAAGCCGTTCTTTTATGTGGTGCAGCAGGTGTCGGTAAAACACGACTTGCTTTAGAATGCTGCCATAGGTATGCTGAAAAGAACAGCTATGAAGTTTTTTGTATCAGAAATAATAACCTCAATATTTATGATGATCTACATTTGTTCTTTAAAACATCAGGCAAATATATGGTTCTTATTGACGATGCAAATGAACTTACACAACTCGAAACAATAATCAACTTCTTTAACGAGCATGACGGTTCTGATTATAAAATCATTCTAACCGTAAGAAATTATGCTCTTCAAAGTGTAATTACTGAATTAAAGCCTATTATAAATATAAAAGTTCAAACTATTTCGATGATGAAGGATGACGAAATCGAGGAACTGATTAAAGATGAATTTAGCATTACTAATCAGTTTTATCTTGATCGAATAACTAAAATTGCTGAAGGAAATGCAAGAATAGCTTTTTGGGCAGGAAAAATCGCAATAGATACTGATTCGTTAGAAGCTATAAACGACGTAACAGATATTTATTCTTCATTTTACGGAAAATACTTATCAAACATCAAAAATGCGGATAAGAAACTGTTTTCAGCTGCAGCTGTAGCTGCCTTTATAGGTGCTATTCACCTGGATAACCTTAATGAATTGATTGATGTTATATCTCTTTGTAATTTAACAGTTGAGGAATTCAAAGAAGCGCTTTTCAAGCTTCATAAGGAAGAAATAATCAATATTTACAAAGAAAAAGCTGTCAGGTTTGCAGATCAATGCGTATCAAACTATCTTCTCTTCTATGTTTTTATTAAAGAAAAGTGGATAAAACTCTCTGATATGATTAGATATTCATTTAAGGTCAATAAAACACAAACTATCACTTCAATAAATGTTATTACTACCTTATTTATTAATCACGAAAACCAAGATTACCTGTTTTCGGAAGTTAAAGAATTATGGAACGAATTATCAGAAAAAGATCCTATTTTTTTCTGGGAATACGTTAAAGTGTTTTATAGAGCCAATCCTACAGAAGCCTTATTGTTAGTAAAAGACAAAATCGAAAATACTCCGCAGGCTAATACAGCCGTTGAAGATTTGAAAATTGATGATAGAAACAATTCTGTTAACGATGATATACTTGAAATTTTAGGCGGATTTTCAAATACTAATGATCTATCAACAGCTCTTGACTTATACTTCTTATATTATGAGAAGAGACCTGATTTGATAGATCAGTTTTATAATGTCGGCAAAAATTACTATGGAGTAGATAAAGATTCATATAAATTTGACTTTTACACCTTGAAACTGTATATTGAACAACTAATTGAAAAATCTGATAATTGGCGAAATAGATACATATGTAGATTATTCATAAGTATCGCTAAATATTTCCTTAGGTTTCATTTTGACGGTATTGCCAATAAGCGCGGAGACAAAATGATTTTATATTACTTCGATTTGGCAAACAGCAAAGGTATTGAAATATATCGAAAGATGATTTGGGAAAATCTTATTACATTGTACGCTAATGGTATAGAAATAGAGACTATTGAAGATATTCTGTATAATTATGGAAATCCGAGCAGTAAAAAAAGTAAAGAAATAATAGAAAACGATCAACCATATATTTTTAATCTGCTTAATCTGTTCAGAAATAAAGAGTCCTATTATTTCTGTTGTATTCTAAGTCATCTTCAAAGTATCTATAAATATTCTAAAATTACACCGTCAGAAGAATTTATTGCTTTTTTTCATTCAGACTCCTTTACTTTATATAGGACGTTTGATAAAATTGACGCTGATGATTTAAGCTACTTAGAAAGAAACGATGAATTGCAGAGAATAGTTGAAGAATATGTTTCTCATTTGAATAAAGAAAAGTTTTATCGGATTATTGACTTCTTCTGCGGATCAAAGATAAATTTACATTATAACACTAATAACGCAATAAACTATGCTTTTGAATACTTACTTAAAAATAGAGATTACTATCTTGATGCGTTGAGGTATTATTTTAATAATCAGTATAAACAACAACCCCTTTATCCTTATACACAAGTTTCTTTGATGTTTGAAATCTTTTCTGATAGTGAAATATGGACGATATTATCAGACACACCTGATAGTATCAGAAACACCTGGCAATTTTATTACTTTGAATCATTACCTGAGAAGTATATTGACTATGACCATTTACAGAAATGGTATGATTTTTTGAAAGATGATTCGGATAAATACATTCCTTCATCTTCAAACAGACGTCTTTTATTCTTAAAAAAATATGCCGATATTGATAATGAAGTAATTATTAAAAGCTGCAATATCATTTTATCTAAACGTTATTATTCTGAATTTATCGTAAGAATCTATATCGATCTATTATTGAATCCATTGCCAGAATCGGTACAAGAAACAATTACAATTTTTGAAGGGAATTATGACCTGTTGAGTGAATTGTACCTGTTCAACATTTCAAAAAGGAGTCAAGAGGACTATCACGGGGTTCTACTAAAAGCCATATATGAAAAGAATCCCGATATACTAAACCTATTATTTGAAAAATGGAATAATGATGATTCGTTTTTAACACAGGATGATACTACCAAATTGAGCAAATTATTTGAACTTGATGATTACTGTTCCATTTTTGATGGTATTATTGATACAATAATTAAGTATGAAAAAGGGACTCTATTTTTTCAAGAAGATGAACTTAAGAGTTTAGTCTCAATCGGTAATTTGGACGAACGATATAAGGATAGACCAGATAAATGGATCAATCACTATATTAGAACTTACTATAACGATCAACAGAGAATGCACATGATTTCAGAAGCTATTTTAGGTTTTGCCGAAGAAAAACGAATTGAATATATAAAACTGTTCTTATCATGTAATAAAGATTTAGAGTTATTCAAAACATGGCAACTGTTTTCATGCTCGATGATGTGGTCAGGCAGTCAGGTACCGTTAATTCAAAAACAAATTGATTACCTAAATCATCTTTTGCCATTACTGAATGGTTTGGATTATTTAAATCACAGAAAATATATCGAAGATGAAATTGAGAATAAGAAGAAATATATGGATAAAATTGAGATTGATGAGATATTAAGAGGATTATAATTGCCGCATACTAATTTCATTTTCGAATGTAAAATATACCTGTGGTTTACTTGCTTTTTCCGAAAAGTTATGCTATAATACAGGTAAAGTCAGAACAGGAACGGTCGCAAGACGACCTCTGTAACAAAAATTATTACGAAAGGAGTTACCCGAAATGAGACAGTTTACTATGATCTATCTGTATAGCGAACATTATGAAGAAAGCTTCTATCACGAGAGTGAAGAGGCT
Organism: Ruminococcus flavefaciens; assembly: GCA_002310115.1. Taxonomy (GTDB): domain Bacteria; phylum Bacillota; class Clostridia; order Oscillospirales; family Ruminococcaceae; genus Ruminococcus; species Ruminococcus flavefaciens_K. The sequence continues at coordinate 2,181 of DBYI01000003.1, read as the reverse complement.
CTGTTTGTGCTGCATACAGATAAACGTAGTGATTAGTCATTTCGGAGAACACTTTCTTTGTGTTGTGATCCATACAAATGATAAACACCGTCTGTATGTAAGCAGGCGGTGTTTTTGTTTATCATAATATAGAGAAAGGAGTTGCTCGCGATGCCGGTGATCGACGTAAAGGCAACAGGAAATAATATCAAGAATATCATAAAATCTAAAGGGGTTAAGATATCCGATGTGCAGGCAAGATGCGGTTTCAATACTCCGCAGGCTATCTTCAAGTGGATGCGCGGGGACGCTGTTCCCACTATCGACAACCTGATAATACTTGTTGATATGTTTGATGTGCCGATAGATAAAATAATAATCGTCACCAGAATATGAGTGGCGAAATATGGGCAAGTATGCGTAGCTGGCGAACGCAGCAGACTGTAAATCTGCCACCCTTGCGGTAAACATCGCAGGTTCGATTCCTGCCTTGCCCACCAATACTCCCTCTGCTCTTTACTGAGCGGAGATATATGGCGGATTCGTCTAATAGGTCAGGACAAGAGGCTTTCAATCTCTAAATAGTGGGTTCGATCCCCCTATCCGTCACCAGGTATTCGTCGTCTAATTAAAGGACATCAGATTGTGGCTCTGAGAATAAGAGTTCGATTCTCTTAGATTACCCCACATGGGCAAGTATGCATAGTGGCGATTGCAGCGGATTGGTTGCTGTTCAATGACTAAATCGTCTATTAATCTTACTGTAGCTGTATTAGTCTTTACAGCGCCTTCGGGTACTTTCCAAATTAATCCGGATGGGCGTACTAATTGAGGTCTAAAAAAAGGAACATATTCATTCGAGTCGTCTGGTAAGTTTAAAATATTGTCATTATCGTCATTAGAGTAAAAGTCATAATCAATCCATACATAACAGTAATATGAACCTATATCATTCGTTTCATAGGTTCTGCTGTTAGCGTTTGATATTAATCCTCTAGGTCCAAACCACTGGTATTTTATTGTACCAAAATTACGATATAATGCTGCATTCTGAGTCTGAACTTCAAGAGTAACCTTTTTCCCTTCTGCTATTTCATTTGGCGTCAAGGTAAGGTCACTATGTTTCAGACTAGCCTTAAGTGAAAGATCAATTTTACCTTCAACCGGTTCAAAAATACCATTCGGAATCTTATTGTAATTATTACCTCTGGCTTCTAGCATTTCAGACAAATTTAAATCTGGATTAAGCTTGTTACCATATTTTAATGAAGTGTTTAATTCTGTCAAATTTGACTCAAATGTAATACGGTTTGTTTCTGCATCTGCTGTCATACCTGTTGCACCGCAAAATAGGACGGTACTGGAAAAAATACATACTATTTTCCTGGAAAGCTTTTTCATATAAACAACCTCCTTATTGATTGATGATTTTAGTTTTTATGAGATTCTTATATTAAAATAGTCCGGCGCCTGAACTGTTTTAATCGTTTGCTATGGTTATATTTTATCATGCTTAATGAAATTATATAAGATGCCATTTGTCATTTTCTTAAGGAGATTTGTCATCTATCATGTGAGTATTGTCACTATCACATAAATATAACAATTTAAATCATATGCGAGAAAAAAGTTGAGAATCATATTCTCTGATTGATATATTTTAATTTAGCCCTATATTATTGCATAGATTTAGATTCTGCTTTCTTATCTGATATTGTAATTACTATCGTTATATAAAAAAGCAATAAACAGTAAATGTCTTACCAAATTGTAAAAATAAGTAAGCCATTTTTTATTTTTTTGATTTACTTTAATAAATGACTTGGCGTTTTTTGCTCCTTTATTAACATAAATTGCTGTTTTTGCTGTATAATCTTTACAAATCTTAATAAATGTTGTATATTATGAGTGAAATAATATAGAATGGGAATTTGGGTGATGCTTAATCACACTTCAACTAAAGGAGGACAGAAAAAAGCATTGGCCAAAAAGGGAAAAGTTAAAAATCTGAAAATGAGGAGTGATTTATTTGAATTTGAAAAAACTTAAAAGATTAGTCAGTGGTACAGTATCTGCAATGATGGTTGCTTCAAGCATACCTGCAGTTGCTTCAGCTGCCGATCAGCAGACAAGAGGAAACATCGGTGGCTATGACTACGAAATGTGGAACCAGAACGGCCAGGGTAATGCTCAGATGAACCC
>DBYI01000097.1 GCA_002310115.1 Ruminococcus flavefaciens | reverse complement strand
AAAGATGGGAGATGGGACTTAACGACAAAAGAATCGTTGAAGCATTGAGAAAATGGACAGTTGCAAGATATGGATGGAAATCTCTTCAGGATGCACAACATAAACAATCCTGATCTTCAAACGATACTAAATGCATTTCATATCGAGATACCTCCTAAGTTCTTTACAAGATTGGAACTTAAATCTCTCAAGAAGTCTATGAAAATATTTTCTTAGTACGTAAAATTAGTACGTTTTCTCAAAATTTAAAAACCTCGTATCTACGCACTATACAACGCTGATACGCTGAAACGGAGCCTTTAAGTGGCTCCATTTCTCTTTTATAAGTGGCAAACTCGGGTTATATCATTGAGTAATCAGTTTGTCAAGATGCGATTATAATAATCACCATCATGTGCAGCGGATAGTAAACATAGAAGAACCAACGATTGATTTTCTTTTTTAATGGAGTACTGCTACGGTCACGTTCGCCGCTGTAAAAATGTATCGGTATCAAAGCGAGGAGCGCACCATAATTGAAAGAGAAAGCTGCAAAGCTATCGTAGTATTTTAGGAATGTTATCAGTATATATAAATTATACAACACCATTTTATTCTCATTGTTGCAAACAACATTTTTTATTACCAAAACGTAAACTATTGCTGATTAGCTTGATGTTTATTTGCATATAGCGATATAATAGATGTATATAGTATATAAATCATATATAGATTCTTGACCATCAGCCCGCGCACTCGCTACTGGCAATACCAGTTCATGGTAGTTGGCAAATATTTCAACAGGAAATTATTCACATAGAAGTGACGCCATAATAATTGGAGGTATTACAATGAAAAAACGACAAATAAGTATAATAACTGCATTAACCACTGCTGTAACAAGCATACTCCCGCTTACAGGCACATTGACAGCAAATGCTGTTCCCATTGGTATGTTGGATGTAGATTATGGAGATTATGAATACTACAGATATGGCTTAAATGAAGAACACGGTTTATCTTATTACGTCTATTCTGATCATGCTGTATTAGTAAATGTTGACTGGGACCAGTCAGGCGTTATAATCCCCGAAACTATTAAAGGCGTTCCTGTAACAATAATTGCTGATGAAGCTTTTGATGGTGAGACAACCACATATATCAGTATCCCGGCATCTGTAACAGATTTAGGCTGTTCGCTCGGTCGTCTGAGCACTCAGATAACTGTGGTTATTAATCCTGAAAACAAGAATTATATCATAAAAGATGACGTGATATATACCTCGGATATGACGGAACTTGTCAGATGTATGCCTGTTTGCAAAAATGAGGAGATCACTATACCTGACACTGTAAAAAAGATAGATGAAAAAGCATTCCACCACTGTGAAAAAATTAAAAAGCTCAATATACCTGCTTCAGTCAACGAGATCAACTCAGACTCTTTCTTTGAATGCAGAGGTCTGGAAAGCATCAATGTTGATGAGAACAACAGTGACTATTGCAGTATTAACGAAGTGCTGTTCAACAAATACAAAGATATCCTGTATCAGTACCCTATCGGAAGATCTGATAAAAGCTATATCATTCCTGATAGTGTAGGTGAAATAGGCAGCTACGCTTTTGCTGACTGCGATTCACTTGAAAGCATTGAGATTCCTGACTCTGTTGAAGTAATAAGTGATTATGTATTTCCTAGCTGCGACAAGCTAACAAAAATCGTATTGCCTGACAGCGTGTTAACACTTGGCAACAATGTATTTGAATATTGCTCGAACCTTTCCGATATTACGTTTTCAAAAAAACTGAAAGAAATTGGTTTAAATATAGTTCGCGGTACAAAATGGTTGAACGAACTGCCAGATGGAGTTGTATACATAGGGCCAATAGTGGACAGCTATAAGGGAAGAATGCCTGAAAATACGTCTTTGATCATAAAAGAAGGAACTACCTGCATTGCACAGGATGCCTTTAACAACAGTTCTTACAAATACGATGAAGGCAATGATACCATAAAGAAAAATCTTATCTCAGTAACGCTTCCAGAAAGTGTGAAACTTATAGATTATGGCGCTTTCAGAGGATGTGAAAATTTACAGGAAGTTAATCTTCCCGACAGCCTTACGGAAATAAACTATAATGCTTTTGGAGGCTGCTATTCACTGAAAAAGATAAATTTACCAAGTTCATTGAAACAAATAAGGAATATCTTTGATTCGTGCCGTTCTCTTGAGGAGATAATTATCCCCGAGAATGTTACGTATATACCTGACGGTGCATTTGAAAATTGTACTTCACTCAAATCTATTACCGTAAAAAACCCCAACTGCTATATATATAAATCTTTCGCTTTGTTTTACAGCGATACTGATGAGTTAACAGTTAAATTTGATGGAACTATTTACGGTTATGATAATTCAACGGCTCAGGAATTTGCAGAGCAAAACGGGTATAAATTTGAATCAATAGGCGGTTATGAACAGGAAAAAGAACCTGACTTTGATAAAACAGAAAAAAATGATACATGGGAATGGTACAACTGCGGAGATTATGCGTGCATAATCGATTATTTCGGTGAATCTGATGTGTTAGAGATTCCGAATATGATAAACGGACTGCCTGTTACAACAGTAAATTTGTACGATGCTAAAAATTTAGAAAAGATAAAAAACCTTAAGATACCTGCAAATACTACTGGACTTTACTATTTTGGTTATGAATTGGACAATATCTCAGAAATTGAAGTTGATAAGGATAACAAGGCTTTCATTGTTGAAGATAACATTCTGTACAGTTCTGATAAAACAACGCTTATAAGAGCTTCAACGAATAAGATAAAGGAAGAATATATCGTACCTGAAACAGTTACCAAAATTGAAGATGGAGCTTTTACTAATTGTTCCAAACTGAAATCTATAAAAATCCCTGCATCTGTGGAAAACATTGCTGATGTATTTGAGGGCTGTAACTCACTTGAAGCTATCAATGTTTCAAGAGCAAATAAGAATTATAGAAGTATCAACGGAATACTCTTTGACAGTTCAATGTATTTGCTTGAACGCTACCCTCAGAATCATTCAGGTACAAGCTATACTATACCGTCAAGTGTAACAATGATAGGCAACGGTGCATTTATGAACTGTGGCTTGCTTGAAAGTATAGTTATTTCCGATAACGTATGGTGTATCTCATCAAAAGCTTTTAAAGGTTGTGACAAGCTCGATAACGTTATACTTCCATCAACTGTCAATGTTATCGAAGACAACGCGTTTGAAAACTGTTCAAGCCTCAAAAGCATTGAATTTTCAAATGATATTTCTTCATTTGGTGTAAACGTAATGAAAGGTACTCCATGGTATGAAAATCAACCCAACGGTGCTGTTTACTGCGGTTCAGTTTTGTATAGATTCAAAGATGATGATTCAGAACTTACAGAAGCTAATATCAAGGCTGGAACAAAAGTTATTGCTGATTTTGCTTTTTGCAAATTCAATGATTTAAATGACTATAATATATCCATTACAGATAATACAAGTTTGAAAAAGATAGTTCTTCCTGACAGTTTGGAAAAATTAGGTAATTATGCATTCTCGAAATGCACCGCTCTGACGGAAGTAAACATTCCAAACGGCTTGAACAAAGCGATAGAAAATTCAATAAACGGAGAATCCTCCTATGGTATTTTTGCGGGGTGCAGTTCTTTGCCTGATATAATACTATCAGATAACGCAACAGTAATACCTCCTTACGAGTTTGAAAGATGCAATTCTCTAAAAAATATTGAGATTCCAGTAAATATATCTGAAATCTGCGACTATGCATTTCTTAATTGCGAATCGTTGGAATCAATAACCATAAAGAATCCTGACTGTAAAATATATGGTAAAGGCTTTACAATATGCAACTCTGTTTCTTCTAATGAAGAAAATAATGATAATAATATTGCAAACTTCAACGGTACGATATACGGCTATGACGGATCAACAGCTGAGGAGTACGCTAAGGAATGCGGCTATAACTTCAAATCACTGGGGAAAGCTCCCAACAATCTTGGAGATGTCAATAATGACGGAAATATCAATGCAGTGGACGCTTCAGCAGTTTTGTCGTATTATGCCAATATTTCCACTAATAAGGAAGGCAGCTTCACCGATTCTCAGAAGAATGCAGCAGATATAAATCACGACGGTTTGATAAATGCTGTTGATGCTTCATGTATTCTTTCATACTATGCTTATGTTTCAACCACAAAAGATGAAATAATGAACATTGAAAACTATTTGAAAAAGAAATAAGTTGTTAGTGACATCCGCCCACCGCCTAGATTAATGTCATTAAGCTGTTATAGAAGTCGGAAACTTCTGGCGAGAATAGGTAATAAAACGAACTGTAAAACTACAACTATCCAATGATGTAGACTAATCATATGGAGAGTAACGCCAAAGCCGCTATTTTCCGATATAAAAACAAAAAGCAGTAACACGACAATTTGATTTGTCAGTGTACTGCTTTTTGTTTATCAACGAATTGAGTGAATTTATGACTTTTGAGGTATTAAATTTTATTGTTTTGTAACGAATGGCTTAGTTGCATAAACGATGATATATTGCAAAATAACTAAGTTGTTCTCTAACAATTTAGTTCAACTGTGGGCTGACAACAGTAACTTTGTTGACCCAAAGTTGCTCACTAAATTTTATGACATTCGAATATTCAAAACGGAGCAAACAGGATAAATATGCTTACTCCGTTTTTCATTATATTATAAAAACACTAATCATTTCAGGAACTTGTAAGATTGAATAATGCTGTGACAGACAAGTAATCTGAAATAGCAACTTTTATATAGTTGTTTTGAAGAAATGAATCGTAAACTCCGCACCATTCGGTTTAACGTTTGAGACTTTCAGGCTTCCGTCCTGCGCTGATATAACTCTCTTTGCAAAAGCCAGTCCAATACCAAATCCATTTTTTGTGTATTCTGAAGAGCGATAGAAACGTTCAAATATATGCGACAGTTCCGTTTCAGGTATTCCTTCGCCTGTGTCGGTTATTGTGATCTCTGTTGAAATATTGCTGCCTTTCGCTGTAATAGTGATCTTTCCGCCGCTGGGAGTATGCTCAATCGCATTTTTCAGTAAATTAACGATTGCCTCGGATGTATAATGGATATCTCCGATAAATGAAGGTTCTCCGTCAATGATTGTCCTTAGTTCTATTTCCTTTAATTCTGCTGTTACAGATACTGTTTCAACAGACTTTTCTATCAGTTCACGGCAGGAAACAGTATCCTTTGCGAATTTTACCGCATCGGCATCTATCCTGGAAATGCTCAGCATAGTTTCTATAAGCCATTTCATTCGCGCAAGCAGTTCATACAGATCACGCAGATACTCCATTCGCTCCTTTTCCGTCAGTTCAGAATCGTTCATCAGACCGAGTATCATCATCACAGAGGTCAGCGGCGTGCGGAGCTGATGCGAAATGTCTTCAAGCGCTTCCTTTGCAAACTGCTTTTCTGTCATAAGCGCTGCATTCTGCTCACGAAGACGAATTGTCATTTTATGTATTTCCGCAGAAAGGACACTCAGCTCACTCTCTTTGTATTCGTCAAAAGAAATCGTATCGTCACTTCGCAGGATACAGTCAATATCATCACACAGGTCCATGACCTTATCACGCCGCTGTGCGAGTACCCATTCATAGAATGCAAGGAAAAGTACAGAAGCAACTGCCGCCATCACTGCACATGGTACACTAAAAAACAGGCAGGGAATCATTAATACAGCAGTAAGGAGAATGTGGATAAGCCTGCGTTTTTTAGTTCTCATTCGTCCACCGCCTTGTAGCCGAGACCTCTGACAGTGACAATAATATGCGGTTCCTGTGGTTCTTTCTCGATTTTTTCACGCAGACGCCGAATATAAACGCTCAATGTGTTGTCTGAAATAAACTCCTTTGTCAGCGACCAGAGCTCCTCCGCGAGCCTGTCACGTGAAAGAAGCTGATTTTTATTTGAAAAGAAAACAAGCAGCAGACGGTATTCCAGCGCCGAAAGAGTAAGTTCCGCCCCGTTTTTGTACACGATACCTTTTATGGGGTCAATTGTTATATGATCGCATTGCAGGAGCTGCGACACTTTCTGATGCCTCCGCATGACATTTTTCATGCGCGCAAGAAGTTCGCGTGTGCCGAAAGGCTTGCCGATATAGTCATCTGCACCAATTTCAAAACCTGCAACTGTGCAGGCCTCGTCTGCCGAAGCGGTGATGAAAATGATGGGTGTATCATTCTGTGACTTGATTGCAGCACATACCGAATAGCCATTGCCGTCTTTCAGTGAAATATCAAGCAGAATACAGTCGTAAACGTTTTCTTCAAATAAACGCAGGGCATCCTTCTGTCCGTTTGCATAGTCAGTCTGATAACCCTCGGAATTGAGAAAGCGCAACAGAAATTTTGCAAGCTGTTCATCGTCCTCAACCAGTAATACCTTTGGCATCGCACTCACCTCCTGCTTATTTTTTTAATTATAGCATAATCTGACACTGAATGCAAGCGGACGGCACTGATACCGTCCGCTTTGTGTTATTCTTCTGTCTCTGCAAGGAAATCAAGTATCAGATCTGCAACCTTTTGGGGCTGTTGTGCAAAGAAGCAGCCGTGATCGCCTGCGACCGTTTCCACTCTGCAATTACCAACCTTTTCAGCAAATGCCGGCAGTATGTTTTCGTAAATGTTCCGATAATATGCACCGTCCCGCTGCCACTCCGCTTTTGCAGCGGTTTCCGGGTTGATCTTCGCTTCCCTTCCTGCTGCTTCAAAATCCGCTTTCTGTAATTCGTAAAATGTCCGGATATCGTCCTCACAGGAATAATCGGTGGCAATATACAGCTTCGGCGTACCAGTGGGATGCAGGGTCTCGCCCATTTGCGTGAATCCCTGCTTATCCAGCATGATCTCTGAGGCAAATGCGGCACTGCATTCCCGGTGATTGCATAATTCTACAAGTCGCAGCTGCTCCGCCGTAAGAGATGCTGCTGCTTCGGGAACCTGTCCGCCGTCATCTTCCTGTGGAAAGAGCCTGTCAAGTCCCAGCCAGGTCCGCAGCACCCTTCTGTTTGCGTAAGCATATGCCGCTGATTCTGACGGGTACTCGTCAATCGAATAATATTGCCAGATTTCGCTTTTCGGCGGAATGGAGCCGTCGAGCATGATGACTGCTTCCACCTCATCGGGATACTGTTCCTCCCAGTACAGCGCATAGAAATCGCCATAGGAATGTCCCATTAGCACATAGGGCGCTTCAATGCCTGCGTTCTTCAGTCCGGTTCGGAGGTCCTCTACGACCTGCGGGATGGTCTGTTTTTTCACGGAATCGCCGCTGAATCCGTAGCCTGCATGATCAGCATAAACAAGCGTATTCTCTTTGCCAATCAGCGCGTTCATCGGCTCGGACTGGATCGGGAATGCATGACAGCCCATGCCGGCTAGTCCGACGATAGTATGCTTGCCGTTTTCTGCACCTGTGCTGTAAACATTCATCTTGAAGCCGTTTGACTTCACAAGATTGAGATAGCCTGCTTTTTCATATTCTTTGCGGTCATTATGATAAGATACAACGCTGAAAATCCGCAGACCGCCGATAACGAGAACAAATGCACCGGCAACTGCAATCACACTGTTTCTGAGAATATGCGATTTTTTTGTGTCGAGCTTAATCTCAGAACCACGTATCTGGTCGGAAAGGCTCTCGGTTTTATGAATTCGCAGCATGATAAGTGAAGTGACACAGCCTGCCGCAAAGGCTGTCAGAGAAGCAAGTATAATGCGTAGAAATGGCGTAATACGGTCTATCCTGATAAGATCATGAAGCATTTTCCTGGTTTCTTCGCTCTCAGTACCGACCAGAGTCGCATTGATGATCAAAGACAGAGCGATTTCCGAGCTGAAGATAATGAATGCACAGACAAAAGCTGAAATGAGCGTTGCCGCTCCTGTAAACTGAAGACATTCGATAATAGCCATACGGTCGAGCTGTCGGTCGGTCATACCCACGCATTGCATCGACGCTAACTCACTGCGACGGTTTGCGATACCCGTGGAAATAATATTCAGCAGGTTGATGAGTGCCGCAAGTGCGATCAGCAGATTAAGGATCAGCACGCCTGCACGGACGGATGCCATCAAATTGTGGATTGCACACTTGTCACCGTAATAATCCGCCTGCATCATGACCTTATCAGAGTGCTCCTTGAACCAGTCAGCTGCTTTATTATGATCGGCAGCGTTGTAGATGCCGTTTCCATTGAAATTGAATGAAGCGACAACGGCGAAAATCGGTTCGCCGAACCATGCATCGGCAATCGCTTCATAGGTCTCCAGTGCACCGAACAGCACCGCATCGTCATATTCCCGGCTGACGGTACCGAGTACACTGACTTCATGCGCCTGCCTATCATCGTATTTACAGGCATTTAACATTTCCTTCAAACTGTTCTCCCAAATGGAAAGACCCTCCGGAATTGTTCTGTGCTGCAAGAAGAACGTCAATTTATCCTGCCGGACTGCATCGGAGGTATCCTGCATTTTGCTGCTTTCCTGATTGAGAAGATAACCTCCGGTTCGTACAAGTTCGTCATAGCTGACAGGTGCGCTGTCACCGAAAATATGCTCGTAGGCTTCTCTGTTGAGATAGCGGACGAGACCGCCTTTTTTGCCGGTGTCTAATGCATAGATCTCTGTAACCTCAAAGCCGATATTTTTGAATAATCCGCTGTCTGCAAGCTCTTGTCCGGCGTCTTTATACGAAACGCCAATGATTCTGTTTCCAATCTCTGCCGCAAAATCGGCACCACTGGACTCTATACTGCTGGTTACAGTCAAATATGCGCTCATGCTGTCTTCGACAGTTTCCGTCAGGGTAGAAAACATTGCAAACATCGTGATTGAGACGGTCAGTGTCAGAACCGTAATGACAAAACGCTTTTTCTGCCGTCTTGCATTGCGTGAAGCGATACTTCCCGATATGCCGAATAAAAGTCCCGAAAGTGTACGCTTTCTTACCTTTTCAACCTTATCCGAACGGGTAATGATCGCTTCCATCGGTGATTTTTTTATGATACGCATTCCCACACCGTAAGCGGAGAGAAATACCCACACGATGCCGACCGCAGCCGATATAAGAAGCATCCGCCAGTCAACGTAGAACGGCAGTTCCAGCTTTGCATTCGTCATACCAAGAAAAAGCTCTGAAATCCCTGCCGAAAGCAGTACATGATACATCAGATAGGCAAGACCGATTCCTGTAAGCAGTCCGAATGGTACACCGACAATACATAGTCTGAGTCCCTCATAGGTAATGATACGGACGATCTGCTCCGGCGTTGCACCGATAGACTGCAAAACACCGTAATGCTGTTCGCGTTCCTTTGACGATACCTCAAACGCCGTATCAATAATGAGACGCAGCGCAAATGCAATCAGGATAGCAAAAATGAAGAAGATACAGAAAATACGCAACTTGAACAGATGTGCACCGTCATAGATGCCGTCAATCTTCATGAGATTTTCATTCCATGCATAGGCGCCGTGCATACTGTTATTCTTGCTTCGTTCATATTGTTCTGATGCACCGATCTTTTTAGCGGCATTTTGAAGCCAGAGTTCACGGTCGCCGATATCGCTGCCGAACAGAACAAGTGCCGTAACACCGTCCTGTGTGTTTGTCAGCTTTACTGAGCGGACTTCCTCGAAATCCGCCAGTGCTTCACCCTGCTCTTCTGTAAGCTCGGAAAAGATCAAATGATACGAGCCTCTGCTGTAGTAGGTATTCCTGATACAATTTATGCAGACACTATAAAGAATAAAAACCATCGTGATGACTGCAACCGCTGCCGCAATGCTGACAGATGTAAAGAACGACTGCCGCTTCTGGGCTTTGATATAACGTAATGCGAGCAGTTTTTCATATTTCATCGCCGTCAGCCTCCTCCTGTACGGAATTGCCCTCGTCCGAAATGATCTTACCGTCACTCAGTACGATAATACGGTCGCATTGCTCGGCTATTTTTTCATCGTGAGTAATGATGAGCGTGGTCTGCTTCAGTTCACGGTTCGACCGACGGAGCAGTTCCATTATCTCGGCACTGTTTTTGCTGTCGAGATTGCCTGTCGGCTCATCTGCAAGAATGACCTGCGGTGATGTGAAGATTGCTCTGCCGATAGAAACTCTCTGTTGCTGACCGCCGGACATCTGTGAGGGAAGATGGTCTCTGCGATCTTTCAATCCGAGCATATCGAGGATTTTTTCGAGATGTGCTTTGTCGGGCTTTCTGCCGTCCATCATTATCGGAAGCGTGATGTTCTCTTCGGCAGTCAGAACAGGTATCAGATTATAGAACTGGTATATCAGTCCGACCTGTCGTCTGCGGAATATCGCAAGCTCTCTGTTGTTCTGCTGGAATACGTCCTGTCCGTCAAGCCATATTTTTCCCGAGGTCGGACGGTCGACTGCGCCTATCATGTGCAGGAGAGTGGACTTTCCTGAGCCACTCGCTCCAACAATAGCGACCATCTGTCCCTTTGGAACACTGAACGATACGCCGTCCACTGCTTTAACTTCATTTTCTCCTTTGCCATATATCTTGCAAAGATTCTCCACCTTCAATAATTCCATAACGATACCTCCCGTTCTTTTGATTTTATTATAACACGCTAATATTACAATATCATTATCTTAATCTTACAGTTTTGTCATCTTTTAATCTTGCCTCGCAGAGTACACATATCATGAAAGTGGTATATAGTGCGTCCTTCATCAGGGAAAAAAGTTGCAGAGGAAAAAGAGTTTTGTAGCAAATATCACTGTGAGGATTTTTACAATGCACTGGGGCTTGAAGAAAAAAAGCTCATTTTTATTGTCGAAGCAGCACTGAGGAAAATATGATTTCTATTGATATGCTCTACAGAAAAAATCTCAGATGAAATTGAAAAAATGCCGTGTAGGTGTGTAAAAAGCTCCGCGATATATAGGAGATTACACACCATGTGCAGCATACACACCGTTTTTGAAATTCATTTTAGTTTTTCAAGCTCTTAAGAATAACAGCGACGTATCACGTACCAGATGTACCACATTTATGAGCTGTTACATTTGATACGTCTGGTACACGGTACATGACTCAGCTTTATAAAATCGTGCGCCAAGGAAAAATTAATTTTCAGCTGAACTTGAAAAATGATGTATTTGGTGTATTCGGTGTATTCACATACGATATCAAGCCATTTTGGAATGCTTGCTGAATACATCGGAATACATCGCAGCTGTATCAGATGTATTTTTGAAGTTTCGGAATACAGGTGTAAATGGGTATACAGTTTGCAGATTACATAACGTGTTTCATCTCAGAAACAAAAAATTTCAAGGAGGGAAACGAATGAAAATATCGAAATTTTTAAATGTCAAGTCTGCAAAAATGTGCAGCGGATATCCTATACAGAGAAAGAGTGAACGCTATGAAAAACACAAACGTAAAGGAACTCAACGAGCAGTACAGGGACTGCCCTACAAACGAACAGGAATATGAGATCGATGGAAGAAAGTACATCGTCGTGAGTCATTATGTCGAAAAGAAAGACCTTGACGAGGTCGTATTCAATGATGCTTATTATCAGGCAATGAACGAGCTTCTTCACGCCTGAAAAGAAAATTCCTCCTTAGTGTAAATCTGCACAAAATAATAATTCATATAGTCGCATATACGCCATAAACAAAACACAGATTTGAAAAGAATTTCCCGAAAGCCAGTCAGCTGACCTATCGGCTCAAAAAGCGGAGAGAAAGGAAAAGTTATGAAGGAAACATATAAATCTCTTTTCTGATATGAATTCCTAATTAGCTGCATCACACATTTTCCGTCTTTTGTAAATTCCTTTGGTTGAATTTCACTATTATAGAAAAAATAAGGGACATTCACAATGAACATCCCTTAGTTCTCTATTTAGAGAATTTTATCATCTTGTTACATAGCATATGTATTATCGTGCTGTTATAAATTCAGCCAGTATCATATATTCGTTTATATTGGAAAAGAAGAATACTATCATCCACATCGTGCTATTTTATCCTCTCAACGACCTTATGCTTTATATTGTCACTAAAAAGGTTATCTTATCAATACGTCTGGCTTTCCGATGTTTTTTCAGAAATGTAATTGTATATCCAATTGCCTGTAACTAACTGAAGATCGGAAAAATCCATAACAGAGTAATTATACGCTGCATCTTTTTTCTTCTCATGTTCTACATTATCAGGATGATCCCATCTCTGTGCATAGCATCTTCCGTCGCTTGATCTGACATAGATAAATGTATCTTCAACTGGAATCCATTTATCACCGAGTGTGTTTACATCAAAGCCATTTGCTACCAGATCACCGTTCTGGTCATATTTGAATGAATAGCCGTTCTCACTGGTAATTATCCTGTAATCACATGTCATGCCGGACTCGTCATATGAGTCAATAACCTTTGTCTCATCGAGTTTTTCTATACCCAGGAATGTCACTGCATGATGATGGTTGTCTATACGCATTGAACCGGGAAGGGCTATTCCATATTTTGTCAGCTTGGCATATCCTTCGAGGTTATCACTGGTCAGCTCTACCTTATGTCTTCCATAGCTGAAGTATCTCCATTCACTATGCAGATCATCAATTTTTGCTACAAAATCTTCAAATCCCGCTACGCCTTTTACTGTATGCGGAAGATCCATAAAGCAGCTGTATCCCTCAGGAAGAATATCAGAGTAATCAAGCTGGCCGCTTATGATCATGTTCTGAGCTATAGAAATACCTGCACAGCTGCCGGGAGGATTGCTGAATCCATTTCCTATAATGGGCAAATAATGCTTCTTGTATTCGTTTATGATCTTGGTGTAACCGTCTGTATTGTCATACTTTACATACGGAACATCGTTATATGAGACATTTGTATAAGGAGTTGTATCAGATGTGCCATATACTGCAAATTTCGGATCATTGTGCTTTACAGTTCCGAGGCCGTCACGACTGATAGTTACATTTCCCTCTACAACGGCTGCCTTTAAACCACAGTTGTCAAATGCATAGTCATCAATGTCAATATCACCGCATAATACTACATAACCAACAGAAGTATTACAGAATGATGCTCTGCCGATTTGAAGCCTCTGACCGTTATCTCTAACAAATAGTGCTGGTGTATTAAGTTTTGTATCCCCCCAGAACGCAAATGGGCCGATATATTCAATAGTTTTCGGGAAATCCGACAGTTCCATCTTTGGACATCCTACAAATGCATGGCTCCCGATTTTCTGTGTATTCTGAAGAGTTACCCTTTCAAGTTTAGAACAGCCACTGAAGGAATTATTTCCGATATCAGACACATCAAGAGATGCTGTTTCTATAGCAATATCTTTCTCAAAGCAGTATCCTCCGATAGAGTCAGCTTTGACTTTTACATCTTGTAGGGCACTGCATTCCGTAAAGCATTCATCTCCGACAGAGTTTGCAGTAATATTGATCCCTGTCATAAGATTGCATCCTTTAAACGCATTGTTGCCGATCGTATCTGCTGTCGCACGAACCCATTTCAGCTTTTTGCAGCCTGCAAAGGCGCTGTCTCCGATGTTTTTGAATTCATAGTCTTCCATAGATACGAATCCGGTGTTTTCAAATGCATTCGGCCCAATATCACCTAACATAAGTTTTAATGTATAATTCTCCGAATCAACAAAACTTAAACTATAAAGCTTTTCGCATCCGCGAAATGCAGCCTTTTTGAATGTTACTTCTTTTTCACCGAATTTTACATGGGTAAGATTTGTACAGCCCTCAAATGCGCTTTCGCCTATCTCGGCAATCTGGCTGCCTCCATCAAATAGCTTAGCGTACAGATTCGGGGTTCCATATGTATAATCGGTCGCATTAATTTGGTATATGCCGTAAAACAATACGTCAATAATATTTGTCTGATCCTTGAATGCATTATCTGCTACAGAAATTACTTTTTTGCCGCCGAGATTCTTGGGTATTCTTATTGTTGTACCAGGTCTGGTCGTCTCACATCCTACTATGATTGAACCGCGGCTGGTGATCGTATAATTGAGCGTAAACTTTTCAAGTTCATCATAGTAATGCCAGTTGCCTCTGTTACAGTTTCCTGATTTTTTTAAACTGTCGATCTCAGCAGCCGATACTGACAGAGTACTTACGCTGAGCTCTTTGAGCGAAGGTGCTGAACTGAGGGAGGTACATACTGCTGCTATAGCGATAATTGATGCAACAGTTCGTCTGATAGAATTTTTCATAACAATTATTCTCCTTATCATGGTAATTATATATTAGCCGTTGCAGTGTGCACTCCTGCGAGTCAGCTAAAATGCTTTGGTTTTAGTTAACAACAGTTGTTTACAGTAATATCACGTTTTTCCGTGAACATATGCATATTATATCTCCCGTTGAAAACGAAATCAACTGAAATCAGGTAAGTTGCTTTCCCCAGAGGGTAAGTTGCTTTTTTCAATGGGTAAGTTGCAGAAAAGTTTATGTGCAACCATCCGAGAACGCAAAAGTATTCAAATGAAGGCGATTTACAGAGAGATATAGAAGTATAATCGACTATATGCTATAATATAAACACAGATAAAAAAATAACTTCTCAACTCCATAAGCTGACCTATCGGCTCAAAAGTGAGAAGAACGAAATGGTTATAAAAGGAACATATAAACCACTTGTTAAGTTCTACGGATTCATAAATATTGACTACTCCGAATCTTGACAGCTGATCGTCATCAGTCTGCATAATATAAGTAAGTTGCATTTTTTTAAGGGTAAGTTGCATTGACAGTGTATTTTGATATGTGCTATCATATATATTGTGGAATAAACCGTGTGAATGATTGAATTATACCGAGTAATATGATACAATGAAGTGAACATACGGTAAAGGAGCTTACTTATGAATGAAAAAATTGACATCATATGGTACGGTACAGCATCGGTGCGGATAACTGCCGGAAGCTCTCAGTTACTGATAGATCCTTTTTTTCCGTTCTCCGATAGTAAAGTCAAGGTAGCAACAAACGCTTATGACGGCTGCAACCATATCCTTATTTCACACGGACATTTTGACCATATCAGCAGTATCAGGGAGATCGTAAAGCATGATACCATTGTGTATTGCACGGAAGCTCCATATCATACTCTTTGCAATAAGGGTGTTAATGAAAAAAATCTGCGCCTTATTAAACCAGGCTCTTCCTTTTACGTGGAAGATATGCATATTACTGCATATAAAGGAAAGCATATTAGCTTAAATATATGGAGCATTCTGAAAACTGTATGCAGCCGACGTGTCAGACATAATCTGAAAGGCATTAGTGGGAAGCTGAAAAAGATAGTTTCCTGCCTTGAGAAAAAAGAGACACTATGCTATGTTGTGGATGTATACGGCAAGCGTATACTCATACTCGGTAGCCTTGCACTTGCAGACGGAATAGATTATCCTACAGACGTCGATCTTGCTTTTTTTCCATATCAGGGATCAAAAAATATATGCGATATTGCTTTGCGTATATATGACAAGCTCAGGCCCAAGGCTGTTCTGCTTACACATTTTGACGACACTTTCCCGCCATTCAGTTCTGAAATTGATACATCTGATTTTGAGAAGCATATGAAACAACGTGCTAAGATTTATAAACTACCGCACGGAAGCAAGCTTGAAATCTGACGTATAACCTGCAATACATTTTTACACTATTAAAACTACTAAAGCGGAGGCAAATCATGAAAATAATAATTGAAGCCCCTCAGCCAAACGAGGAAGACGTTGTGATAGTAAGGTGCGCATCACCCGATCAGCGTCTAATTTCCATGCTGCTTTCATTTAAAACTGTGAATACGGAACTCACAGGATATCTGAACGACAAAATTGCCCGTCTGAACTATCAGGATGTATACTATTTTGAATCCAACGAAAACCGCGTTTTTGCTTATTGCAGTTCAGACGTCTATGAAGTCAAATATAAGCTTTATGAACTAGAAGAACTTTTCAATCCGCTGGATTTTGTGCGCTGTTCAAAGTCAATGATAATAAATATGGAAAAGATAGAGTTCCTTTCACCTCTTTTCAGCGGCAAGCTTGAAGCTCATCTGAAAAACGGTGAAAAAGTTCTTATCTCACGACAATATGTACATAGTCTGAAGGCGAAACTCGGTATTGAGGAGGGTGAATGATGGTAAAGGAATTTTTTATCTCATTATTGCACTATTTTGTTGATATAACTACAGCTGTTATAATAGCTGCAGCGGTATATCTTACGTTCTCGGAACAGCAAATGGAGAACGTTATACTCTGGCAGATACTTTTAAGCGGTTTTATTACTGCTCTGCCAACAGCTTTACTTCTTTGCTTTGATCCTAAAAGTGTTAAAATTTCGGTGATATTGTGGGTGATACATTTTCTGCTGATATTCTTCATTACACTGATACTGCTTAAAATGTTCGGTTGGTGCAGGATAACTCCAACGTCTGTATTCCTTACTTTTATTGCTGTTTTGTTTATATACTTTTTTACTTGCAGCGTTCATTACCTTGTAGCAAAGAAGCACACAGCATGGATGAACCAGCAGCTAAAAATTCGTTATTCAAAAGAAAAACAATGAAAAAAGAAGACGCATGATAATCATTTTCCATGCATCTTCTCAGGTATTCTTATGTAAATCCGATAATAGAAATATAAGGACCAACGCATGACTCACTTTTAAATGGATTTCTTCTTAGGTCACGATAAAAAAGGGACGATCACATGAATGATGTGAATCGTCCTTTTTTCATTTGATATCTTTAAGTTTTTGCTATTGTACCATTATTTCTTCCATAGTCATGCCTTCAATTATTTCTATAGCATATGGCAGATGAATAATAGTATAGCTCAACCTGTCTCCCATCACCATACTGAAAATCCCCCCATCTTTTGTCTCATAAAAGCCTGCCGCTCCCTAGCGATCATATTCAATACAGCTAAAAATTTCAATATATAAATGCAGCTTTTCCAACATTCTTATATGCCATTTTTCCTACATCATTATTTTACCATTTGCATATGGCTAATATTCTCAGAGTTTTGTGATAAAATCCTTTATACTCTCGATTTTTGGCTCTTTAATAGTTGTTTTGCGCTGCTTTCTCTTTGAAATTAAAGAATCTACAACAATAATAAAAAAACTGATAAACTGAATAATAACAGCAGTCAAAGGAACCTTATAATTTAAAACACCAGAAGGGGCCAACAAAAGTATCGGTATCTGCAATATAATTAATAACATCATCCAATCAATAAGGTCATATTTGGGTTTCTTTGATTCTTTTGTTTTCTTTGGTATTCTATCGGCATACATCTGTCCTGTCTGACCGTTCATAGCATAGTACAATTCTTCATTTTTATATGTTATTTTTAAAAGCCACACAGGTACAAGATAATAAGACAGTTCTCTGTTTTGTACATACTTATTTAATCTGTTTTTTAATAGCTTATCTATCTTTTTACTAGTATCCAAAGGATTTTCTTCTTTTTTAGATTGTGGATTTGCATCGTCATTATACATTTTTTTCAAAACATGATCCACCATTTTCATTGCGTTCTCCGCACCGATAATGTATCTGCTGGCACAAAAACCCGCAAGGCATGATTCTGTAAAATCTTCTGCATCGCTGAATTCAAAAGGCATAAGCGAGTAAAAGACCTTTTCCTTAACATCTACATCATTTGCAAGTATCGGATAGTCCTTTAGATTTAAAACATAACTTTCCTCGGGTTTATAGGTGCAACTGTATCTCCATACTGGTACATAGTATCCAACTATATCTTTCTGAACAGACTTATTATAAAATTCTTTTGGAGCTTTTTTTACCCCTGATATATATTCTGTATATTTACCCCAGAATTCTTTTTTAGTTACTTTGAAAGGTATCACCTTATCAGGACGAATATCTCCATCTAAATCAGAAGAAATAATTACATAATGCTTGCAGTACGGACATTTTGCAGACGCATAAAATGATTTGGTTACTATATTTCCTCCGCACGAAGAACATACAAATTTCTCAAGTTTATCAGTTTCATAAGGCTCCCATACATATTTAGTTCTGTCCACCCAATCAAAATCAGAAAGTTTTTCATCAATTTCATCTTCAAAATGAGAGTGTAAATACTCTTGATCATATGTGTTCAAGCAGAAACGACAAGTAACACTCTCTTTATTTATGTCATAATGCATAGGAGCACCGCATGATGGGCATTTGTATTCTTTTAATTCTGACATTTATTTCACCTGTATTGTTATTATTCTATCTCTGACATATTTACTGCATTAATACGCATTTATTCTTAAGGTTACTGTTTATGGTAAAATAGAAATGCAGA
>DBYI01000079.1 GCA_002310115.1 Ruminococcus flavefaciens | reverse complement strand
TGTGCGTTGTGATGATTTTGAAAAAACTTGCCTACTTTTACTTGACAGATACACGATTTATGTTCTGATTTACTTTTTCTCCCTGCTGTGCTATAATTCTGGTATGTGGAAAGCACGGGGCTTTCTCCGCTAAATCGGTATTTTATGGAATATTCCCCAAAAAGAAAGAGTGACGAGAAATGAACAAAAAAGCCCATATAGCCATTTGCACTCTAGTTTCAGTAATGCTAATTTTAGTATTGTATATTCTATTTCATGAATTAGGACATTTGATTGTCATGCTTTCGGCTGGTGCAATTATTGATGATTTCAGCATGTTTGGAGCTCATGTCAGCGCACATGGCGGAGAATACACGCTTGTTTCTACCTTATTGCTTCACGCAAATGGAGCAGTTTTACCTCTGATCATTTCTTTTGCGTATTTATGTTTCTACAAAAAAGATCGTGAAAGCACTTTTTACCGAATGTTTTCTGTTTTCGTAGGTGTCGTACCGATAACATCTTTATTTGCGTGGGTATTTATTCCTTTTGCCTATATAAAAGGAACTGCGCCGCCAAGTGACGATGTCACACAGTTCCTTACGTCATTTTCGCAGATTGCAAATCCGTTGTTCGTAAGTGTAATAGCTTTAGTTCTCATTGTTCTTGGGATCATTCTTTTTATAAAAAAAGGTGTTTTACGCAATTATATATCCGAATTACAGGAGATGAAAAAGAAATGATTTTAAATTCTGATTTGGAAAAGCATAGATTAAGGAGAAAATGATGATACTGTTAGTTGTAGATACACAAAAGGGCTGTTTTGATGAAAGGCTGTATCCGTTTGAAACTGTGAGAAAAAATATAAAGCAATTAATAACTGTAGCGAGAGAGAATCAGATTGAAGTTGTATATGTTCAGCATGATGATGGTCCGGGAACTGATCTCGATAAGTCTGCGGATAACTATGAAATATATGAGGAATTTGCACCGAGAAGCAGTGAAAAGCGTTTTGAAAAGAATGTGAATAGTGCTTTTCATCCTATGACAGGCTTAACAAAATATCTTCTCGCTAAAGGAGAAAAAGATATTATAACAATCGGTGTATCGACAGACTATTGTATGGATGCAACAATTAAAAGCGGATTTGAAAAAGGGTTCAACATCATTGTTCCGTCATACACAAACTCAACTTATGATAATCCCTATTTTGATAAAGAAACCGCCTACAAGTATTATAATGAATTCATGTGGGGAAAACGATACGCAAAGATCATTACTGTTGAACAAGCGGTTCAACTCCTGCAATCCAGAATAACAACAGCGGATCTATAAAGAAGTAAAGATGAAGATACTATTATTCCTTGTGGATGCTGAACCTCTTAGCGCACCTGATAGTACACCTCCACAGCAGAAAGTTTTGCCAAGAACTCACTCGACGCAGACAGAAAATGACACATATGATTCTGAATTGCTTTCTATTATCAAAGATATCACTCTCAGATATGGCGTCCTTTCCGTAGGGAGTTATAGTCACAAACCTGCTGTCATATGTTGGAAGAAGCACAGGCGAAAGTCTCCGAAGCGGTCAGTGCAGCACTTGATTTTTCAGGCAGTAAAAAAGAGCCGGAAGGTGAATAATCTCCGGCTCGGAAAACGACGTTTTTTGAAATAAAGAACAAACAAAGAACAAATTGCATTTTCACATAAAAAGCAAAACTCGGAAACGGCGATATTACGCTGTTTCCGAGACTTGTCAAAAGTGACCCGTACGGGAATTGAATTAAATTTCTCAGCTTTACTAATGTCTTGTAATGTTGAGCTTTTGCCGATATTACGTTTTTTAATTATATCTATTTAAAATAAAATCTTGTCCTTTATAGTAACTTTTGGGGACATGTAAAGGACAAACGAAGGACACCTATATGGTCATACTCCTGTTATAAAAGAATATTAATATAAATATTGCAATTCTAATCAAAATAAGGTATAATAAGGCTGTGGAGGTGAGAACGTGAAAGATCTGACATTCCTGAAATGGAGCTATAGCAGTTCTTCTTCGGGTGGAACTTATTTGAAAGCTGAATATGGTTCGGGAAGCAAGAAGATTTATTATAAGCTTCCTGATTTCAAACAGGGACGTTTTTCTGGCTGTGAAACGGCAATAGAGGTAATTGTAAGCCGTTTAGGACTATTTCTTGGATTTCCTGTTTTAAAATATATGGGAGATATGTCTAAAATCAGCATAGACGGTAAAAAGTATACCACTTTTGTTGCAAGAAGCCATAATTATGTTAAAAGCGGATATACCGCTATCCCACTCATTACCGACTATCTCACCAACAGGCTTTCAAAGACAGAAAGTGCTCTTGATTATTGTCGTAGGATAGGTTTGCAGGAGTATCTTGACTATGTTTTCATCTTCGACTACCTTATTATGAACGTTGACAGGCATGGACATAACATCGAATTATTGTATGATAACGATAATAATATTATTCCCTCCCCAATATTTGATAATGGACGTGCTCTGACGTATGAATATGGCAATAATGTGAAGCTTATGCAGAATTGGGATTACAAGAGCGATATTACAGTCAATAATTTTGTAGGAAGTATTCATCTGGAAAGCAACCTGAAAAATGTCAGCAAAAAACATAAGCTTCCACGTCTAACCACTGAGGTTTATAAGAAGATGTTCTATGGTCTTGGCGACGTCATATCAGAGGAGCATCAGCAAATAATAAAAGCTGCAATTGATTACAGATATGAAAAACTGCTGAACGGAGGTATCATACTGTGAGAGAATATACAATAAAAAGCACCAGAAAAGGCAAGGATTATATCTGGGGAACGCTTTATTATAGCGATAAAACAGCAAAATTCCGTATAAAGTTCCGCTGTCCGTCCGATGAAATGAAAAAGGACAAGCCGCCTGCAATGATACACAGATTTATGACAAACGGCAGAATGGAGCTTGACTCAGAGCTTTCATCACTTTGGGTAAGTGAGCGTATAATTCCCAAGGACAGGCAGAATATAGCGGATATTCTTCGTGAGAACAATCTGTCAACATATCGTGAGATAGATATGCTTGAGCTTTGCATGGGCAGATGTACTCTTGATGATATTTACCTTACAAGAGAGAAATAAAATGATAGAGCCAATTGGTATACCAGTTGGCTCTTTTTACGTCTGAAATAATAATTAATAAAAACCTGTTGTAATTGATAAAAAATCATGTTATAATAGTCAAAAATAAAAAATATCTAAAATCACTTAGTCTTTTTCATCAAAAATGGTACTAATAAATAAAGGGTTAAATAAACGTCCCTGAGAGGAGGCTCCCTATGGATAACGGTGAAAGTAGCTACCGCCGTTTCCTTGCGGGCGACAATGAGGGAATGCTTGAAATTGTGGATGAATATCAGACCGGGCTTATGCTTTATCTCAATAGCTTTGTCCAGAATATTCATATGGCTGAGGATCTGTCAGAGGACACCTTTTATGAATTAATGATAAAACGTCCTAAATTCTCTGGAAAAAGCTCTTTCAAGACATGGTTATATGCGATCGGACGCAATATTACGGCAAAATATATCCGAAAGCATATAAAGCTCAGTGTTGTTCCGCTGGAATCACAGGAATATCTTGCCGTCGAGGAAAGCATCGAGGGCAATTACATAAAAAGTGAACAAAAGCGCATGGTGCATCAGGCTTTGCACCGATTGAAACTTGAATACCGACAAGTACTGTTTCTCAGTTATTTTGAAGGATTTAGCATTTCAGAAATGGCCTTGATTATGAAAAAGTCGGAAAAGCAGATCAAGAATTTTCTGTACAACGCTAAAAAAGCGTTAAAATCTGAACTGGAAAGGAGTGGCTTTGATTATGAAGAGTCATAATGAAATGTACCAGAGCTTACTTTCCAGATATAACGAATATCAGGAGAAGAAGCAAAAACGGATACGCACACTCAGACGTATCGCGCCCGTTTTAGCTTGCTTTGTTATTGTTGTAGGATTTGGGCTCGGTTATTGGAAGCATTTTGATAAAACTCCGATAATTCCGTCAGATTTGGATATTGTCGAGGTTACGACCGAAGCGGTTACATCAGCAGTGCCAGGAAACGTCACTACAGTTTCTACAGGTCCAGCTATAACCAAAACTTCAAGGGTTTCTGCAACAACCACGAGCATATCAACAGTTACAGAAGCACATACTCAGGCTATGATTTCTGATGCAATGCGACCGGTAACTACTAAAGTTCAGACTACTTCCGCAATTCCTCATATGGTAACGACCACTTCATCAGTTGTTACTCAGACAAGCAGTGAAGGCGGAAATGCCGGCTTTGAATATACAACTACGTCATCAAACGGTGAGGACATGGCTTTTGTAAATACGACTACAAGTAATGGCGATGACGTTTCCATACATACAACAACACATACTGTTACAACAGAACCTGTTACGACGACAACAACTAACAGCGGTGACAACAATGTTCCGCCGCAGCCTATGAACGAAAAATATCCCCTTGGATTTTTAGACGGAGATATTACAATGTACAGAAGTACGTACAGAATATCCCCCGATAATGTAGGTGAATATATAGGAATAGCTGGAATGCGGGGACTTGGTCCTATATATAATGCTAAGGCATTTAAAATTAAAAACATAGAAGCTACTGTGGCTATTGCGGTAAAATTTGAAGAGGATGA
This sequence comes from Ruminococcus flavefaciens, assembly GCA_002310115.1. Taxonomy (GTDB): domain Bacteria; phylum Bacillota; class Clostridia; order Oscillospirales; family Ruminococcaceae; genus Ruminococcus; species Ruminococcus flavefaciens_K. Next base: position 21,164 of record DBYI01000079.1, on the reverse strand, counting down.
GGGGTATTACCTTTACAGGAACAATAATACGAGCATAGATACTATCAAAGAGCTAATTTCCCCAGAGGAATAAAATTTAAATGAGAGGATGATTTTTATGAGCAAAACCAAAAGAATAATTGCAGCTGTAACGGCAGCGATTATCACAGCAACTTCATACGCAGCTATCTCTGTATCTGCAGAGGATAATGGCGGATCGGATCACGGCTTCATAAGTTCAAGTGTATCTGCACAAACAGATAAAAATGAAGCAGCCGTATCAAACGCTCAACTTTATGACAAACTCGGTCAGCTGCTCAAACAAGGTGATTCGCTAAAATACGGTGAGGTACTATATACAACAGGCACTCCTGACGGTGAAAAATGGACAAAAGATTTTTATGAGCAGAGAGTCGATTTTTATGGTGAGGAATTTCTTGCAAAGTATATCGTAAATGGCGAATTTCTTAGGGATAAAGTTGTTTCCGATATGGCAGAAATTACTACAAAAGAAAACAATAGCGGATTAAAAGCAACTGCCGAGGACATAAATGAATATATGCGTTCCAATGGTATCTCGGGATCTACACATGTTCATGAAGATGACGGCGTAGAAAAGATTTTTATTACTTATGACGGATTTTTTGAAAAGATAAAGGCTTACGTTGTCGATACAGGTGTTGACGAAAGCTTGGTAGTATATCAGCAGAGCCATGATGACGCGATTATTTCCAATACATCAGATAATGATAAAAATGAAGAAGGAAACAACTTAAAGGTATATGCTAAGGATATAAGCGATTTTATGCTTAGAAGCGGCATTGCTGGTGATGCTTTTGTATGCGATGATAAGGTTGTCGTTACATATTCGGCATACGAAGATAAGATAAAAACATATATCAGAGAAAAAGGTTTAGACGAGAGCGTTATAGTCTATGAAGCAGGCAAAAACGTTGCTGATACACCCGAAGAGGACAAAAAAAGTACCTTAAAAGAAACTGCCGAGAGCATAAATGAGTATATGCGCTCAAACGGCATCTCAGGCTCCACACATGTTCATGAAGATGACGGCATCGAAAAGATTTTTATTACTTATGACGGATTTTATGAAAAGATAAAAGCTTATGTTGTAGATACAGGTGTTGACGAAAGCCTGGTAGTATATCAGCAGAGTGAGGATCATGAAGCGGTTACCAAAGCTTCATACAAAATAGTGTCGCTCCCTGACAAGCTTGAATATAAGCTCGGCGAACAAATTGATTTGACTGGTATACAGATAGAAATGTCAAAGGGTGAGGGAAAAACAGTTGTTTATACATATCCGGATGTTGCTTTTGACTATCAGTCTAATATACCTAAGTCGCCTTCGGTTGTTCTCAGCACTGATTTCCGCAGCGATATAGCAGGTACATACACAGTAAAAGTAACAGAATCAGAAAATGCGAACTTTACTGTAAAAGTTGTAGACATCGCAGCTTCTTCTGATACATCTGAAAATGAAAGCAGCTTAAAAGAAGATGCCGAGAGCATAAATGAGTATATGCGTTCTAACGGCATTTCAGGATTTACATATGTTCGTGCCATAGATGGAGTTGAAAAGATATTTATCTCATATGACGGATTTTTTGAAGAAATACAGGCATATGTTAAAGGGAAAGGTATTGATGAAAATTTAGTTATTTATCAGCAGAGTTACGATTATAATACGAATGAATCAACGCTTAAAGGTGATGCAAACTGTGACTGTCAGATTGATTTGTCTGATGCTGTAATGATAATGCAGTCACTTGCCAATCCTAATAAGTATGGTATAGATGGTACAGCTGAGCATCATCTTACAGAGCAGGGCAAGCTTAACGGTGATATGAACGGTGATGGACTTACAGTTGGTGATGCACAGACTATACAGAAGAAGCTTCTCGGACTTGATGATATAGATAATAATCCGAGTTCTGAGAATAAGGAAAAAAATAATGAAGCTGTTGTAAGCCAGGACGTAGGATTTGGTCAGACATGGAACGGAAAGCCTGTTTCTTCTGAGTTATATACATTGCTGAGCAAAAATACAGATGAAAACACTGTTATAGCTATATCTCCTAAGTTCAAAAGCGATGAAAACTACAAGTATAACGGTAAAACAATAACTGAGTACAATGAAGCAGTAAGCGATAATAACTTACTTGACGAAAAGCTTCATCAGATACTTAAAGACGGTGACGAACTGAAATACGGTGAGATATTGTTCACAACAGGTACTCCTGATGGAATAAAATGGTCACAAGAGCTTTATGAGCAAAGAGTAGAGTTTTACGGTGAGGAATTCCTTGCAAAGTATATCATAAATGGCGAATTCCTGAAAGATCAGGTAGAAGCTGATATCGCAGATTTTAGCACTCAGCCTCATAGTGACCTTAATGAAGCTCTCATAGCTTATAAAAAAGAAATGATACTGAAAGCTATCGAGCAGCTGAAACAGCAAAGCATCAGATATGAATACAAAGAGGAAGTCAATGATTTGATCATAAATGTGACAGTTGAGGAATTCAAGGCGTTATCTCTTGATAATATATCTTGTTATTGCAGCGTTTCAATTGCTTCGGATGACGGCTTTGTATCAACATCAGGTACTAATCAATAATAATCAGAAACAGCTTGTAATATAAGTACAGGCTGTTTTGATTTTATTCTCTCCCATTTCAATGCTTATGGAATGTGTAACCTTTTTGGGTTTTATCTCGTATATAATAGCAGAAACATGAAAGGAGGCGTACAGGTGAATGACAAAAGTCTCGTCCAACAGCTTGAAAAGAAAGATGAAAAAGCTCTTATTGCCCTGGTCGAACGATACAGTGCGTATTTCAGCACTATTGTAAGGAATATCGCTAATGGTTCACTTAACAGCAGCGATATTGAAGAGATAACAGCAGATGTTTTTATACGCCTTTGGAACTGTTCAACAAAGCTGCGATTTAATGATCTGCGCTCTTATATAGCGGCTATTGCACGAAATCTGACTATAGACCGTTTGAGAGCTAAACACTTCACTCTTCCAATTGACGAAATAGAGTATGGCGACGGCACTGATATTGAGTATGAAACCGAACACCGTATGCTTGCAGGCGAGCTCAAACAAATTATAAGCGAAATGGATCCGCGAAGCTGGGATTTTTTGTGAAATATCTATTTTGTATAATAGACAAAGTGACCCGTACGGGAATTGAACTGACTGAAAGACTTCTATTAATTTTGAGTAATATGCGAAAAACGACAAAAAACAGCCTGATTTGCAGGGTTTGTTTAAAGTTGTTTTTAGTGATTTCGAGTAGATTTTAGTAATAATATGTGGCATACAAGGGGCTGAAAAATACGCTTTAGCCGAAAGAAGTGACAGATGTCACTTTTTTAGTGATATTTGTCATATGGCAATATATATCCCAAAGGTGTATAATGATATGGATTAATAAATACAGGAGGAACAACCGTGAAAAAACTAATCACACTATTTGTCGCAGTGATCATGGCTGTGACATGTCTTGGATCATGTGGTAATACACTATCTCAGACATCACAACAAATTGGAGCAAATGTTTCACAAAGCGAAACCGTCAATGAGTCTCTCAACGACTGGCAGAAAAATGTACTTGAAGCTCAGGGACTACCGACAGAATATGAAGAGCTTGATGTCTCACAACAGATAGCAATACGCCGTATGTATGAGATGAAGAAATATCTTGATGACAAGTACGGAATGGAGTTTGAATATGCTGGATATATTCCTGCCGGACTCATGGAAAAGGAACAGTTTTTTGCATATCCTAAGGAGCTTGGTACGGATGGTGGAAGAAACTACGTAACTGTCAAAACTGATGAAAAGGGAGAATTTACTGATAATTACGTCAGCACTTCTTTGAGAGATAAGTTTGAGAAGATGTATAATGATTTTGTGCAGGACTATTTTCATTCGGACAAAGCTGTTGTTTTCATCAGCCATTTTGAATGCGATTATGAAGATATAAGTGAAATGAATGATGATTACTATGAAGAAAAAATATATGGTGCAAATCAAATTTTTATTTCTGAAGAAATATGTGACGAGGAAAAGTTAAAAGATTTCAACACAGATTATTATCATTGGCAATGTAGTAAAGGGACCTGTGCTGATACAAGAATCACAGTAATTCATACAGATGAATTTAAAAGAATAAACGTTAATAATTACACGGATTTTTATAATGATGAAAGTATAGTATATGATTCCGGTTTAACTTTTATAGATGATGGGCAATACGCCGATCCTCATATAACAGTTTATATAAAAGGAGCTGATGGAAGGATAATTCGTGAAAAGAAAAAATTCGATTTGAATAAATACGGAAAAAAGGAGTATAAAAATGTCAATAATTAATGAATTAACAAGAGAAGAAATACTTATGGTTGAAATGCTTACATATCTCGATGAAGATGTTGCAGGAGCTGCTGAAGTTGATTTTTATAAAATAAGTGAAGCAAATAACTCCCATATGTTTCAGGAGGCAAGGACGAGGAATTGTGAAGCAATTACTAACGCCCTGTCCTTTAACCATGAACCGATAGTGGAAAGTCAGGACACAGCCGAGAGCGAGAAAACAGTCGATATTGACGAAGGAGATGACGAGGCAGAGGAAGAATCGATGAGCCTTTCGATGTGAGTAAAAAAGCAGCCGCAGGGAGGAAACTCCCTGCGGTCTTGCGAATAGTAAACCACAGTCCAAGTAGCTGATTGTGAAAATAAGGGGCTGACAAGGGGCTGAGGGCATTTTTGAGAAAAAAGAAATCCCACAAACGGCTATTTTAAGCCATCCGTGGGACTGCTAAAAAGTGACCCGTACGGGAATTGAAATGAGGTCCTGAGTTTTTGTGATTTTTGGCAATGTTGGATAAATGCCAGTATTTCAAGGAAAATCGCATATTGAATTCTGATGGAATCTGGTCGTTTTTAGACATTTTTAGTGATAATAAGTACCAAATAAAGACCAAACTGCAAGGCTGTTTACCTTTTAAAAATCATAAACATTTCAGCAAGCACTGCCTTTTGTAAAAATCGGTTTTTATAAAAAACAACAAAGCCAACAGCAAAAATGATGTTAGCTATGTTGTTTCATCATGACTATATATAGCCAGATAATACTTGACTTTCCTGATAAAAAATACTATAATTATTATATAAAGCAACGGCGCTGCGGTATTTATCGTATGCGCCTTTTTGTATTGGAGGAGATTATATGAACAACAAACCCGTTATTGGAGTAATACCTCTTTTCGACTACAATAAAAACAGCTATTGGATGCTGCCGGGGTATTTCGGCGGAATAATTGAAGCAGGAGGTTTGCCTGTTATGTTGCCTCTGACGAGCGACAGCGCTGATATCGAACAGATAACATCTATGTGTGACGGCTTTCTGTTCACAGGTGGTCAGGACGTTGATCCGAAGCTGTACTCTGCCCGAAAGACAGGTGCCTGCGGCGAGTGCAGCCCCGAACGTGATTTCATGGAAGAAAAGCTCCTTAAACGTGCAATGGAAGCTGATAAACCCATACTCGGCATATGTCGCGGCATACAGTTCATAAACGCCGCACTTGGCGGAACTCTCTTGCAGGATATACCCTCGCAGTTTTCTGATACAATAACACATTGTCAGAAGCCGCCATACGATGTTCCGATACATGAAGTGAATATAAGAGCGGATTCGCCGCTGTATGATCTTCTGAAAGCTGATACTATCCCAGTAAACAGCTATCATCATCAGGGAGTACGGGCTCTCTCCCCCGAGCTTTTACCAATGGCAGAAGCTCCCGACGGGCTTATCGAAGCTGTTTACGCTCCGAATAAAAAGTTCCTTTGGGCAGTACAATGGCACCCCGAATTCTCCTATCTCAAAGATGGAAACAGCCGCCTTATCTTCAAGGAATTTGTTAGAAATTGTCGTTAAAAGACTATCTCTCCATTTTCCATATCTGTGCAGAATAAGGCGGCAATACGCTTCCACCGCCGAAATCATGCTTTGTGCCTGTTATAAGTTCATCAGCCATGCCGCAGCCTGCGTCAAAGTGCGCTGTAAAAGGCTGATCTTCCGCATTTACAGCAATAAGTATCCTCTCGTCATCACATCTGCGCTGAATGATGCACTGTTTGTTGGTGAGCACAGGAACGCTAATATCGCCGTAACAAAGTGCCTTGCTCTCACGGTGTATCTTTGCAAGCTTTGAGATATACGCCGAAAGCTCGTTTTCTGTCGGCTTATCGAATGATACTCTCAGTGCAGGATCGCCGTCCTTTTTGTCAGCTTCCGCGCCCCATTCGCTTCCATAGTAGATACACGGGATACCGGGCATTCCGAACATTATCGCGTATACAAGCGGAATGTGATTTTTGTTTGTGAGTATCGTCGCGATTCTTGATACATCGTGGTTGTCAACAAAGCTGAGAAGATGCATACCCTTGTATTGACACCACGGCTCGGGTCCGAACTGATTTTTGAGGGAATGGCATATCTCAAACATATTCATGCTGTTGAAGCTCGAAAACAGTCCCTTGTAGCACTGATAATTGGTTGCGGAGTGTAACATATCGTTGTTTACAAACTGCGAATAGTCGCCGTGGAGAAGCTCACCGATAAGCACAAAGTCATCTTTCAGTCCGTTAGTAAAACCGCGGAGCCTTTTCAGGAATTCCTTGTCAAGGCAGTACGCCACATCAAGTCTCAGACCATCTATGTCAAACTCATCTACCCAGCCTTTGATGCAGGAGAAGATATGCTCAACGACTTCGTTGTTCCAGAGATTGAGCTTTACAAGTTCAAAATGTCCTTCCCAGCCCTCATACCATAAGCCGTCGTTATAGTTTGAGTTTCCGTCGAAATCAATATGGAACCAGTCTTTATAGCGTGACTTCTCTCGGTTGCGGAGAACGTCCTGAAACGCCCAGAAACCTCTGCCGACGTGATTGAAAACGCCGTCAAGGACTACTTTTATGCCCCTTTTGTGAAGCGCTTTGCAGACCTTTGCAAAGTCCTCGTTGCTGCCAAGACGGCAGTCGATCTTAGTATAGTCCCTTGTGTCATAGCCATGAGAATCGGACTCGAAAATTGGCGAAAAATAGACTGCATCACAATTCAGCTCCCTAATATGGTCAGCCCAGTCAATTAACTTTAATATTCTTGGTTCAGGTATTCCATCATTTGCAAATGGTGCACCGCAGAAACCAAGCGGATATATCTGATAGAATACACTTTCATATGCCCACATTTTCATACCTCCGTTTATACTGCTATTTTGCATTTTTCGTTTGTCTTCTCATATAACATTTTACCACGAATTTTATTTACAGGCAACTGTAAATCATTACTGATTTGCCTAATTGCCGTTAATCAATAAGGTCATTCTGGAAACGTGACAAATGCTCGAACGGCAGGATCTGCCTGCCTCTGAACAGTCCGCAACCGTCGTTTATGAGCTGATTGTTTATAGCCTTGAACATATTCACATCCAATTCCGCAAGCTCCAGCTCCTGCAATCTTGTAAGTCGCTCATATGCTTCATCAAAATAAATGCACTCTCCAACAGGGATCTCATCACGCTTTGTACGCCTTGTTATCTGTAATTTTTCATATCCGAAGTGATTGGCGTCGCCTATCTCCGCAAAGTCGTCCATATCTTTGGTGCGGAGTTGCAATTCCGTATAGCAACGGGCAAGATTATCGTAAAAGGTTATGTGTATGGACTGATAGCCTGTGCTTCTCGGAAATGACACATAGTCGCGGTAATACAGTCTGACAGCCTCTTTGAGCTTGTCGGAATACCTGTCTTCAGTGAAGCCCGAAAGCTCTGCGGTGAAACCTCTCTCCTCAAGGAATTCGGGAACAACATCGGCTATCTCATAGAGATACTTTTTCTCAATCTCGCCTTTTTCATCTGCATTTTTGATATGGCAGGCAGGCATAGAGATAACGATACGGTATGCTATAAGGTCGCGGAAGCATATGAGCTTGCTTTTTATATCGGCTTCCGATGGAAATTTGCTGTTCTTTTTGTAATACTTGTAAATATATTCAAGGATATACCCGTTGAACTTTTCCTCTGCGCGTATAAGAGACTTTATCCGCCCTTTGAAAGTGAATGCAAGGAAAGGGTATTCCCTTGTCATGTATTTGTAAAACTCCTTTATCCTCTGGGACTGAGAAGTAAGGAAGTCGTTGTGTTCAAGCAGTTCTATTATCTGTATCAGGAAATTGGAGTGCGCAAGGTCGATGCTGTTGTGACTCTCCTTTGCGCTGTTTCTGAGATCGTTTGAATACTGATGCAGTATTTTCAGCACCGTATTTCCCGAAAACAGGTAGTCGTTCAAGGTTATCATTTCATATTTCCCCGTTCTTTATTGTTGTCGTCGATGTTGAAGTAGTCGTGGTGCTTGTAGTAAATGAAGTTGAGACAGTTTTGGAGTTCTCCGTGGTTTCACTGCTTCCGCTCACAGTCATTGTGGTCACATTTTTCCCGTCTGGAGATACGACGGTTTTTGTTTCCGAAAATTCTTTTTTCATAGTCTTTCTCCTTATAATTAAGAATAAAAGCTGTTAGTCGTTTGGGCGAATATTATCCGCCCCTACTTGATTATTTTGAAGCATACAGTGTTTGAATTTATAAGTGGATCGTGATACTCAAAATATACCGTTCCCGAAACAGGACTCCTTATCTCTGATACGACCTCCCCCTCAAATGGATCGGATATTACTCCGAGCATATCCCCACGTTCAACTCTCTTGCCTATCTCGATAAGGCTCTTGAATACGCCCGAAGCTTCGGAGCGTATCTGCTTGGTTTTGCTCTCGTCTATTATTTTTGTAATGTACCCGGGCGGCGTGTTAGCGCTTACAATGCCCTGCTTGTCAAGAAAACGCAGTATGGCGTAGACCGCTTCGTCTGCGGCGTTTTCATCAATATCATCGGTAGCATTTGCGTATACCGAAAACGCCTTTGTCTCCCACACCTGCCAGTTGTAATTCAGCGTGGTAGTATCATAAGGTCGGGGCTTGCGGAGTATGCCGAATTCCAAACCAAAGTCCTTCATCATATCAGGCTGCATAAAGCCCGTGTCCATCATTTTTACATGAGGCAGGAAATTACCCACCTGATAAAAGCTTGCAAGCTGTATGCCGTATTCGTAGCCCTGTATCTTCGAGAAAAGTCCATCCGCGATACGCTGAGTGGTTTCACCCTGCCAGTAGCCGGGGAACATTCTGTTGATGTCGGTATTGTCCATTGCCCAGAAGCGCTTGCCGATATTCATGGAATAATAATTCACGCAGGGAATGACCATTATCTCGCAGTCCTCGGTGATTTTGCCCTTTGCTTCGAGCTTTTTCAGCTCCTGCACCATGCGGCTGCAGACATACATCTGCTGTACTTCATTTCCGCGCATAGCTCCCACTATAGCCGCGGACTTCTTTCCGTGACCGAAGCGGAAGCCAATAACGTCAAGCTGTTCACGGTAAGGTGATTTCAGCGAGTATAATACTTTCTTTTTCATTACTTGTCACCTCCCGAGGCTGGCTGCAATATCCTCGCAAGGAGCGAGCCGCCGTAAACTACGGGATATTCCCGCAGCGTAAATATCATACCGTTGCATACAGCGTCTATTTTTTCCACTACAGCAGAGGAAAGTGGATCAACTACATCACCGATATGGTCTCCTTTACTGACACTGTCCCCGAAATCTACACAGGACACAAAAATGCCTGCCGCATCGGAATTTACAAAGCCTACCTCTCGTCCCTCCGAGACTATGGGCTCGCGGACGGGAGCTGTTTCTCCGCTCCACATTTCGAGCTCTTTCATAAGATTGAGTATGCCGTCAAAGAGCTGTCGGCAGTATTCCTTAGTGATACGCATACCCACGCCCATTTCAACAACAAGAGTTTTCGTTCCCCTTGTGTTGAGTGTATGAGCGAGGGTAGATTCAAGAACTGTTGCGGATTCGTGTATCCAAACAAAATCCACGTTCATCATTTTTGCATATGGCAGAAGTGTTGGTGCAGTCGGAACGCTCATGCGTATCTGCGGTATTTCCTTGAGGAAGATGTTGCTTGAATGTATATCCACACAGACGTCGGAGCCTGCAATATCATCGACTATGGAAGCGCAGAGCGTCTCTATCATTGTGCCGTCCTTGGAGCCTGGAAAAACGCGGTTCATATCAAGGTCGAACATGGGAACTCCACGGGTTATAGAGTCGATACCCATTGGATTGAGTGCTGGGTATATGTCCACGATACCGTCAAGCATAGCAATGTTCTCATTGAGATAAGAGCCTATCATATATGCAAGATACTGACCTTCAAGCTCGTCGCCGTGTGTGCCTGTAACAAGGCTCAGACGGCGATTGCTTTTACCGTTTGCAATGCGCCGCTTCTGTATATTTAGGTTTTCATTGACCGCAAGTGCGGCAGTTGCTATTGTTTCTATCATTGTTCACACCTCATTTCTATGTCAAGACCGAGCGTACTAACTGCAATTGCTGGGTATATCTTCCGAACATCACGCCCCTGTCGATAGCGCAGTCGCGGAAATCTCGTCCCTTTGATATAACAAGGTAATCGTCGTTTACGGGGCAGTTGTTTGCAGGGTCAATCCCCTCCCATTGATTGCCCGTCCAGTATTCAACCCATGAATGAGTTTCGCCGTCGCAGAACGCAAGTCCAGCAACATAACGGGCAGGGATACCGCCCATTCTCAGCAGAGAGATAAGGATATGGGAGAAATCCTGACACACTCCCGTTTTCATGGCAAAAGCCTCTGCGGCAGTTGTTGCTGTAGTTGTCACGCCCTTTTTATACTCGATAATGTCTGAGAGGATATCACTGAAAAAAGCTGCTCTGTCGGATACGTCAGTGATATTTTTATCCTTCAGCTCAGTATAGAAATCCCTGAGCTCCTCGTCAGGAGCAGTATACTCCGACTGATACAGGTAGCATGGCATAAGGAATGTGCTGTGCTTTGTGGAATCTACCTCTGCCGTTCCATTTATCTCAAAGTCAAGAAATCGGTGATCTCCCTGTATGTAGCCTGCCGTAACGTTGTTGCCGAATGCGTCGACTGTCTGTTTTGTAGCGACAGCAGGCGAGATGTCAAGTCCGCAGGAAATTATCTTCTGAGCTTCCGTATTAGGCGGTATTATGCGTAATGCAAAGCTGTGATCGTGTACATAATCATCAAATGTCAGCTTCGTTGAAAAGCTGAAACTAAGTGTTTTCATACAGTTACCCCCGTTGGTTCAAAAAGGTGTTCAAGACTTCCGAGCGCTTTTTCCGAGCTCTGACCGTAATCTTCCTCTGTACCCATTATTATCACCAGCTCGGACAGGTATTTCGTATTGTAGCGGTACGGTGTTCCTTTCGGGACACGGTTGAGGTTCTTGAGAAGTCGGATATATTCCTTTTCGGCAATATCATAAGGATATTTCATTCTGATGTACAGGTCGAGCCGTTCGACAGTCTTGCCGATATATATTATATTTCTTATCTCGTCATCGTAGATATGCTCGTTTATACAGCCCCAGAAGCCGAAAAGCAGATCTTCAAGGGGCATCAGCGAAAGCCTTGTATTTGCCGACATTCCCGACTTCCCCAGGGAATCCTTTGCAAGCTGCAAAAACGAAAGAGCTTCGGTGGATATCTCCTCGCGGAGAACTATGCCGTTATCATAAGCACGTTCAAGACTGTATGCAACAGAGTTGACATTGCAGTTGTCATATAGAAAGCTCCGCATGAATGTGTCGTTGCTTCCGTAGGTATCGTTGAGCCCGAAGCATTTAAGATAATTTGTGTACCCTCTGCGGTCGTCTATCATTTTGTCATAGAGCTTCTGTATCGTCCGAAGAGAGGTAAATGCTCTTTCAGTATAGCGTCCCAGCCAGTAAAGGCGGTCGCTGTGTTCTATTGAGATAGTACCCATGTATCTTTAAAGCCTCCTCCTTGTGATGAGTTTACTACGAATGAATCGGGATTGCGGGAAAATCTGGTAAGTCCCGATGCCCATACTTTTGTTTTTTCTCCCGAAAGCACGAATGCTCTGAGGTCTGCCTTTCGCATGACTGTTTCACCGTTATCAAGTATAGGAAGGTCGAGAAAGTCTATGACTTCCTGTGCGATGAAACGTCTCGGTTCTGCAATTATCGTCTTGCGGAATTCTTCAAGTTTTTCCTTTGTAAGGTCACTTCCGAATACTACACCGTATCCACCTGCTTCTGCTACGTCCTTGATGACAAGCCTTTCAAGGTTGTCCATAACATACTTCATATCCTCCTCATAGAAGGGCAGATATGTTGGTGCGTTTTTGAGTATCGGTTCTTCGCCGAGATAGTATTTTATCATCTTCGGTACAAAATAGTATATGCCCTTGTCGTCAGCCACACCGTTTCCCGGTGCATTGACTATGCCTACATTTCCGCTGCGGTATGCTTCCATAAGATTTGGTATGCCTATCAGTGATTCCGGCAGGAATGTCAGCGGGTCGAGATACTCGTCTGCTATACGTCTGTACAGCACACCTATCCTTGTTTTGCTTCCCGAATATGTACGCTGATAAAGGATATTGTCCTCAACAAAAAGCTCATCATTCTGTACCAGAACAGAGCCTGTATGCTCCGCAAGATATGAATGTTCAAAATATGCCGCATTGTATCGTCCCGGGGTAAGTATAGCCCTGATACCGCCGCAGTTTGAGTACTCCATTGTCTCTTTCAGGAGTTCAGCATAACCTCTGTTGTCAACGATATGGTTCTCCGAAAAAGCCTGCGGGGCAGCAATACGGGTAAGCTCCCTTGCGATAAGGGGATATGATGCTCCCGAGGGTATACGCAGATTATCCTCTAAAATATACCATTCACCGTCCTTAGCCTGAACAAGGTCAATTCCCGAGATATGGCTGTACACCTTGTTCTTTGGCGTTATGCCTTCGCACTCGGCGAGATATCCTTTTGAAATATAGATGAAATCCTCAGGTATGATACCGTCACGCACGATATTTTTATCGTGATATATATCAAAAAGGAACTCATTCAGGGCGTTTACACGCTGAACAAGTCCCTTTTCAATACCTCTGAAATCTTCCGAAGATATAACTCTCGGGATAGGATCAAATGGAAAAAACTGTTCATTGAATACGCCGTTTTTGTATATTCCGAACTTTACACCGTATCTGCGAAGAAGTTCGTTTATCTCATCAGCATTACCCACTGCCTGCATAAAATTCTTGTTATCAAGCTTTGTCATTTTTATCACTCCGTTTCATACCTGAAAAAGGCGCTCCTCCAATTTGGAGAAGCGCCTTTGCTTGGTTTTTCTTTACTTGAATTATATCACTTTAAATCTTGAAAGTCAAGGTAATATCTGCGTGTTTTCAGGCTTTCTCTGAAAGTTTGTGGCATAAGTCTGAAATATATCGTACGCCGATCTTGTACACTTATCACCTGTGACGATACAGCTTTTTTAGTTTTTTTATCGTAGCATTTCCACCGCCGTCACCTATGTAAATATCATATTTTCCTTTGATGCTGCCTATCGTAACTATGCTTTCCGCATCGGTGTGCGACCATAGTTTTTTGAGCATTTCCTGTTTTGATGCAAACGGTGAATATACTTTCAGATACAGATAGCTTTCATATTCCGATGGATATACGGTTACACGCACAAACAGTCCCATCTGCTCTGCAAGCTCTTTTTCAAGGTTAAGAACAGCTTCCTTTTCAGCAAGAACTGTCAGGTATATCACCCTCTCGGAGTTATCATAATGCCGATAAATCTTGCGGATATAGTTTCTGTAGGGTGAAGACTTGTGGGTTTCAAACAGATCCTTTTCGGCAGGATTTTTCAACTCTCCGTAAAATATCATCAGTGAGTGATCGTATAAAGCATTCACAAAACAATGCAGACCTTTCGATTCGATAATGCTTTCTGCTTTCTCGCAGATCTCCGGAGATAAGCACTTAGTCTCAATATATTCTTTTCCCTTTATGTCGTACATAGCAGCTCCGTCCATTACTATTACGGGAAGTTCAAGATCAACGCCGTCCATTAGAGAAATGACTTCGGCAGGGGTATGGATAGTTGAAACGGTGAACTTTACTCCCGATTCTATAAGCCTGTTCAGCTCGACCTTGCTGTATTGAACAGTGGAATGATCATCTGATATAAGCACATCATCAATACCGCTTACATAAAGCGTTTTGCTGTCGTGCTTTACGGGCAGACGGAAGTTATTCACCGCAAGTCCGACTCCGATGCCAATAAAGGTATCAAGCACCCTGTTAAGCACAAACATATATGGATCATCATCAAATGAATGTGTCAGTGCAATGCTTAGAAATACAACGCAGGAAAAGAACGCGGCGTTACGCTTATTCAGAACGACGGTAGTATATATGACAGGAATAATTACAACAGCTGAAAGCAAATAGACTATTATCGGTTCGGAAATATCAGCAGCTCTCAGAAACATCAAAAACAGTAGCCCGAACAAAGCTCCTGTCAGTGTACCAATTGAACGCTGCCAAGCGTTTTTCTTTGTCGTATCATGATAAGGCTGCAGGCACCACAGAGCTGCAAGTGCGCTGTAAAACGGTATCCCGTTACCAATTGGCAGCATAGTACGAAGATGATAGATAAGCATACACAAAGCTACCGAAACAGATGATTTAATTATCCTCGCACCTATCGGCGGTAACTTTCGGGTTGTTTGCATACAGATCACCTCAAAAAAATAAACGGCACTGATGAGCATCAGCACCGTTGCTTTCCAAACTATGTTAATAGTATATCACAATGTCGCAATACTTGTCAATATGTGAAAAACATATTGCAGCTTTTGTTGATATAAAAGAAAGCCCGACGATCAACGGGCTTCCCATAAACATATAAATTACAGCGCTTTTTCATACAGCTTAGCAATCATATCCCTGTCAAAAGCTGCGGGGTGATTCGCTATGCTTGCCGCCGAGACTTTGAAACAGTTTTCTGTCAGAAAAGGTATATCATCGGATGTTATGCCCTCGTCAGAAAGCTTTACAGTAAGCCCGATCGTTTCGAGCAGCTTTCTTATGGCATCGGAGCAGTCATAAGCTGTCATGCCGTGAAGTATCTTTGATATGGTTTCGTAACGTTCGGGTGAATACTCTATGCTCGCTTCAGTGATAACAGGTGTGAGTGCCGCAAGACCTCTGCCGTGTACAATGTTTTTCAGACCGCTCGCAGGATGTTCCATACCATGGGGCAGAGTTACTCCCACCGTGTGAATGACCATACCTCCAAGAGTACTTGCCCATGCCAGTGCGTCCCATGCATTGGGATCATTACAGCCGTTATATACGTCCACAAGATTATCAGCGATCAACTTCATTCCGTACAGTGCGCTCTGATCGGTTATCGGATGCCACGCCTTTGAGATATACGCTTCCATACAATGACACAGCGCATCGAAGCTTACGCTGGCAAGAACACTCTTAGGCATAGTCTCCATAAGTTCCGAATCGATTATTGCCGCTTTCGGGACTATGTCCTTTCTACGCAGAGATTTTTTATCTCCGTTTTCGGGATTCGTCAGCACCGCAAAACCATTGCCCTCACTGCCTGTGCCGCAGGTGGTAGGTATTGCGATTATCGGCAAAGCGCCCTTGCTTTCAATGCGGTCATAGATATGATCGTTTATATCTCCCTCATTCACCGCTAAGTACGCTGCCGCTTTAGTGCAGTCGATAACACTTCCGCCGCCGATAGCTATTACCATGTCACAGCTGTTTTCTACTGCAAATCTTGCGCCATCTTCGGCTGTTGTCGTCAAGGGATTAGGCGTTGCTTTATCGAATAACTCAAACCCGATATGTTCGCTTTCAAGGCAGTTCATCAGCCTGTCCAGCGCACCTGATTTTTTCGAGCTGCTGCCGCCTGTTACTATCAGTGCCTTTTTACCGAAACGAGCCGCCGTCCTGCCTGTCACACTGAGTTTTCCGCGTCCGAAGATCAAGCTGTCCGAAATGTTATAATGCTGTATCATTACTTTCACCTTCATAGATCAATCAATAAGCCCTTTTATCCTCATGTACGACTTTATCAGCTCCACGCACTCATCAATTCCGACGCGCTCGCTGTTGAGGGTCATATCATAGTTTATCGGGTTTGTCCAGTAATTTCCGTGGGTATAGTATTTATAGTATTCTGCGCGATAAGCATCTGTCTGCTTTATCGTTGCAGCTGCGACCTCTTCCGTAACGCCCATGTTAGCCATCGTGCGCTTGATGCAGAAATCTCTCGGCGCTTCGATGTACACGCTTATAACATTCGGCCTGCCTGCGAGTATATAATCAGCGCATTTACCGACTATCACACAGGATTCTGTATCGGCGAGGTTCTTGATTATCTGCTTCTGATAGCTGAACAGAGTATCGTCGGAAACAAATTTTTCTGTATGGGCGATGTATTTTTTTGCTCTCGGCAGACCCCGCATCATTCCCGCAAAGGTACCGTTTTTATTTCGTACACGCTCATTCACCTCTCTGAAAAGTTCTTCATCAAGACCGCTGAGCTGTGATGCGAGAGTGAGTATGCGGTTCTCGTAACAATGTACTCCCAAGTCTGCCGCCAGCTTTGAAGCTATGACCTTTCCGCCTGTACCGAAACCTCTTGCAAAAGTTACAACAAAATTTTTATCAGCCATAATTTCACCCCGCAATAAATCTGCTTAAAAATTCCTTAGCTCTCGGATGTTCGGGAGCAGAGAAAAATTTCTGCGGCGGTGCGTCCTCAACGATGTATCCCTTATCCATGAAAAGTACACGGTTCGATACATCGCGGGCGAAGTCCATTTCGTGAGTAACAATAAGCATTGTAAGGTCTTTTTTTGCAAGTTCTTTCATTACGTTAAGTACATCACCCACCATTTCGGGGTCAAGTGCTGAGGTGGGTTCGTCGAAAAGCAGAACCTCGGGCTGCATACAAAGTCCTCTTGCTATTGCGACACGCTGCTTCTGTCCGCCCGAAAGCTGTGACGGATAAGCATTGATGAAAGGTGCCATTCCAACCGCTTTCAAATTTTCTATCGCACGTTCAAATGCTTCCTTCTTTGGAAGATGCAGAACCTTCTGCGTACCCTCCATGCAGTTTTTCAGCACCGTCATATTGTTGAACAGGTTGAAGGACTGGAACACCATACCAACTTTGGAACGGTATTCGTTTATCTCCTTTTGCTTTTTGCCAAGCTCACTGCCGTGGAAGAATATCTTTCCGCAGCTCTGCGTTTCAAGCTGATTTATGCAGCGCAGCATAGTGGATTTTCCCGAACCCGACGAACCCAGTATGCAGATTATATCGCCCTTGTTCACACTGAAATCTATCTTGCGGAGCACCTGATGCTCGCCGAAGGATTTTCCGAGTTCCTCAACTCTGATGATCTCTTCACTCATTGCGCACCCTCCTTACTGCGTGTTTTCCATATACTCGACCGCGAGAACGTAATCCTTACGGACGGCGGTCTTTTTCTCTATCAGAGCGAAAACTCTGCTGAATACAAAGCACAGCACAAGATATATCAGCGCAATGACGAGATAGGATTCAAGATATTTATAGTAGGTGCCGCCTGCGGTCTTAGCCTGCAAAAACAGCTCCTGTACACCGATGACGTTCAGCACCGAGGTCATTTTCAGGTTTGTCAGGAACATATTCGCCATCTCGGGAACGATGTTTTTGAATGCCTGCGGCAGTATAATGTGGAACATCGCGGATATTGGAGACATACCCAGTGCCAGCGCACCCTCACGCTGACCTGCGTCGATGGATTTGATACCTGCGCGGACGGTCTCTGCCATATATGCACCCGTATTCAGCAGTGTAACGAGTATGCCTGCACTTATAGGGTCAATCTCGAAACCTGCCTGTCTGAGTCCGTAAAAAACGATCATTGCCTGTACGATCATCGGCGTGCCGCGGAAGAGTTCTACATAAAGTGTGCAGATGCCCTTGAAAAACAAAAGTATACCGCGCTTTACGGGATTGTCTTCCTTATTCACTGCCGTATCCTGAACTATGCCAACAGCATAGCCGAGAATAAATCCCAGCAGTGTCCCCGATACGGATACAAGCATCGTCAGCCATGTGCCACGCAGGAAAAGATCTGAATATTTTTTTGCTATGAACAAAACCCATTCAAATGAATTTGTCGGTGTGTTCGTCATTTTTCTCGCCCCTTATTTTCCCTGAACAAGCAGCCCGACCGTATATAATGTCGGACTGCCTGAACAGGTAGTTGTGAAAGACAATATGTCAAGTATGATGATATCTGTCAGTTAGCCGCAGGCTGTAACTCAACAGCCTTGCTCATAAGTTCGTCCATTTTAGCCTTGTCGCTCCAGCCGATATCGTCCATTGCCTTCTGCAACTTGTCGCGGAGCTCGGTATCGTCCTTTCTTGTAGCTATGCAGACGTTCGTCATTTCCTTGTCGCCTTCAAAAGCATCACTTTCATCGGGAACAACGATTGTAAGATCTGTATTTGTCAGCAGTGCGGATTCAGCAGTCGGCAGGTCGATCAGCGCTACATCTGCAACACCGTTCGATACCGCCATGAATACTTCTGCGGTAGTTTCGTAGTTTGCACCGAGGGTCGCATCGGGGATCTGGTCAAGCAGGGGAACCCAGCCTGTGCCAAGCTGTGTAGTAACGGTTACGTTCTTGCCCTTAAAATCCGAAAGTCCCTTTACACTCTCGTAATCCGAACCTTTCTTTACAACAAGGCAGTTGTCGCGGTAGTAGTAAGGTTCTGTAAATGAATAGGAAGCTTCACGTTCCTTAGTTCTGCCCATGCCTGCGATTATGCAGTCATACTCCTTAGCGTCCAGTGAAAGACCGATGGAATCCCATTCGACTTTATGTATCTCAAGGCTCATCCCCAGATCATCAGCCAGCTTCTGTGCCACCATAACATCATATCCGTAAGCATACTCGCTGGTTCCGTAGATAGGCACCGCCTTGCTGCCATCAGGAACTTCTTCACCGATCTGTGTCCAGTTGAATGGTGCATAAGCACATTCCATGCCGACTCTCAGTACCTTTCCGTCGCCGCCGCTGCTTTGCTTAGCGTCCCCCGATGAACTTCCGCATCCTGCAAATGTCAGTGCCATAACGCTTGCTGTCAGTGCCGTACAAACTGTTCTTAAAAATCTGCTTCTCATATTTCATTATCCTTTCATTTCAATAATTATGTATATCCTTAAAGCTCTCCGATCGCCTCTCCGATGATCTTTACAGCTTTGTCACAGTCATCTTTTGTGATTATAAGCGGGGGTACCATTCTTATAACCTTATCCCCCAGTGCCGTTATCAACAGCTTTTTGTCGAAGCACTTGTGCTTTACATCGACTGCATTTACGCCGTCGAACTCAACGCCCACCAAAAGACCCTGTCCTCTTACCTCTTTCACCTTAGGCAAAGTTTTCAGCTTCTCCATGAAGTAAGCTCCCATCTCAGCAGCATTTTCTGCCAGATGTTTGTCCTCCATCTCCTCGATCGCCGCAAGTGCTGCCGCGCAGCATACGGGGTGTCCGCCGAATGTAGTTCCGTGGGAACCTGCGGTGAATGCCTTTGAAACTTCCTCCGTCGCGCATATAGCACCTATCGGCATACCGCCGCCCAGTGCCTTAGCCATCGAAACGATATCGGGCTTTACACCGTAATTCATGAAGGACATGAATTTTCCCGTTCTGCACCAGCCTGTCTGAACTTCATCAATGAGTAGAAGCATTTCTTTTTCGTCGCAGAATTTTCTAAGACCGGTCATGAATTCTTGTGTTGCAGGGTGAACACCGCCCTCGCCTTGAACCGGCTCAACCATTATAGCTATTGTGTTTTCGGTACATGCATCTTTGAAAGCTTGTAAATCATTATACGGCGCATACGAAAAGCCGTATGTCATCGGGCCGAAGCCAACCTGACAGCCGTTGCCCGGTTGGCCTGTGGCAGACATTGCACCGAAAGTGCGGCCATGAAAGCCCATCTTTGCCGTTACGATGTGATATCTGTTCGGGCCGTATTTCTCTATTCCGTATTTTCTAGCCATTTTAATCATGGCTTCGTTTGCTTCTGTACCAGAGTTCTGAAAGAATATTTTATCCATTCCTATTGTGGTGCACACTTTTTCAGCAAGAAGCGCCTGCGGAATGGTGTACGGATAGTTGAACGTGTGCATTACGTCTTTTGTCTGGTCAATAACAGCAGCTACAACAGCATCATTACAGCTGCCTGTTGAGTTGACCGCAATACCGGCGTAAAAATCAAGATATTTTTCGCCCTTCTCGTCATACATGTATTGGTCTTTTGCTCTTTCGCACAAAAAATCCATTCTTTCGTAAGTTTCAATCATGTATTTGTTTACTTTTGCCTTTATGTCGTCTGCCGTCAGACCCAAATCTGCAAGTTTCATATTATCTGCCTCCGTCTGCTTATTTTGATGCGGCTTTTTCTGCCGGTATCAGCCCTTTTATTACAAGGTACTCTTTTATCAGTTTCACGCAATTCTCGATTCCAACCCGCTCGCTGTTAAGCGTAAGATCGTAATTCACCGGGTTTGTCCAGTAATTGCCGTGCGTATAATATTTGTAATAATCAGCCCTGAACTTATCAGTTCTTTCTATTGTTGCATGAGCTACTGCCTCTGTTACGCCCATATTCTCAATTGTGCGCTGCACGCAGAAAGCCCTTGGTGCTTCAATGTAGACGCTGACAACATTCGGGTAACCTTTCAGAACATAATCTGCGCATTTGCCTACAATTACGCATGATTCTTTCTCTGCAAGGTCTTTGATTATCTGACTTTGATATTCAAAAAGCCTGTCGTCTGAAACAAACTTTTCGTTGCGTGCAATATAGTTTCTTGACCTCGGCAACCCACGCAAAAAGGCTGAAAACCCTTCTTTTTTGCGTACTTTCTCGTTCACTTCGTTGAACATGTTCTCGTCAAGTCCGCTCAGCTGGCTGGCTAGAGTCAGAATGCGGTTTTCATAACAATGAATGCCTAAGTCTTTTGCCAGTTTTGAAGCAATCTCTTTGCCGCCGCTGCCAAAACCTCTTGCAAAAGTAACTACATAATTGTCCATAGTCTGCCTCCATTAAC
>DBYI01000093.1:5793-16204 GCA_002310115.1 Ruminococcus flavefaciens | reverse complement strand
TGCACTTTCTACTTGACAAACACAGTATATAGAGTTATCGCAGAAAAAAAACATAGAATTCAGAATACTATTATGTTCAACAAATTGTATTGCTCCTGTTTATAATAATAATGATTTGAAGCTTTCTTTTTTAGGGTATGATTATGCATATTCTGGCGGAAGTTATTATTCAGCAGTATATAATGACCTTTATTGCGGAAAAATAAATGAATTAACACAAATTAAACTTAATGAAAATGGATTAATTCAGACAAAAGAAGAACTGGAAAAATTTATTGCTTTAAGAAACAAATTAAAAGCAAGCAGTACTAATAAAAATTTTTTTGAAGAAGGATATTTCATTGAATATGAATTGTTTGATGTTGTTTTACAAAACACATTTCAAATGAAATAATGCTAATGGAGGAGAAACATATGATTGAGACTTTGCTAAATCAACTTGAGGAGCTTGTAGGTTCTGACGATTTTGAATTTGAATCAGAAAACATAATAGAAAAACTTACAGAAGAGGGGGCAGGCTTTGAAATAATTAATCAGCTGTTTTCCATAATGGAACGTCACCCTCTGGATGATTTTGGTATACCAGGTGCAATAGTGCATTTTATCGAGCAATATTATCCTGATTTTCTTCCTTTACTCATCAGCTCGCTCAAACGTACGCCAACATTACATACTGTTTGGATGCTAAACCGATGTATAAATGGCAGCAGCGATAAAGAAGAATTATTATCCGTTCTCAAAAGCATAGCAATTGATAATAAAATAAATAAAGCAATCAGTGACTCGGCTAAAAACTTTCTCGATTATCAGTTGAACGGCTAAATAAAGATAAAATAACTAGAGATTTTCAAGCCAAACTTCTGCGTGAATACATAGAACTGATAGAATGATTGGCGATAGTATGAGTATATCAGAGCATATTCGTTGATAGACTATGCATTCGCGATATCTTTTTGCGTCTGTTCAGTTGTTTCATGCACATCCGAAAAAACAAATATATTCACACTAAAATATTGAATGATCTGAAAGTCATAGAGGATACATTACTCCCCTATGGCTTTTTTTTGCACATAAAATGGCCTAAAACTCCAGTATTGCAACTTTCAAGGCAATGTGTTACAATAGGAAATGATGTTTTTCAAAAAAATCTTTCTAAGCTGTAACACTTGAATAAACAGTTCCGATTATTGTTTATGAAGATCAATCTTACAAAATAAATCGCTGGGAGGAATGAAAATGACAAGCAGAGAACTGACAGCTCTGATGCAAAAATCACCTGTCGACTGTCATAAAGCTCTCGTCAAGGAATATGGCAGATACGTTTATGCTATCGTTTACAACAGGCTCAGAGGATGTGGCACAAATGAGGATATAGAGGAATGCGTCAGTGACGTTTTCGCAGATCTCTTCATGAAGTGCGAATTTGACATGTCATCTGAGAATGATATTAAATACCTTATCGCAACTATTGCAAAGAGAAAGGCTATCGATAGCTTCAGAAGCCTTTGTGCAAAGGCAAATCATATTTCTGAGAGAGACGAGGACGATATGAGGGAACTTGTCTCGGACTTCAGTGTTGACGAACACGTAGACCGTTCCGAACTCCGCCGCGTACTTCTCGACAAGATAGACGAGCTGGGCGAGCCTGATTCAACTATACTTATCCAGAAATTCTATTATAACCGAAACTCCAGTGAAATAGCCAAAAGCGTTTCAATGACGGCAACTGCCGTGAGACAGAGATGTTCAAGAGCTATGGAAAAGCTGCGCTCTAAGCTTGTGGAAGTCGGAATGGGAAGATAAGGAGGGGAGAAAATATGAAAAATCAAGATATATTCGATATTCTTGAGAATGCAGAAAATGATTCAATGGAAAGACTTATCGAAAAATGCCCCGAGATATCAAATGAACAACTCGACAGGATATTTGTAAAGAGTGAAAAGAAGTTCAGATATCAGAGAGCAGAGAAAGAAAGAACAGAGAGATATAATAATATAAAAAGAACCGAGAATGACGTAGTTAAGGGCGTTGAGCACAGCAGAAGACCTGCATGGCTCGCTCCTCTGAGCACAGCTGCATCCATAGTACTTATCGCAGGCATTGCTATCGGCAGCACAGTTATGCTAAAAAGGAACACAAATTCCGGTGGCGGTGGTGTTATAACACCAGCTGTTACAGTTACAACATCAGCAGGAACAGGCACAAGCTCTGTATCTACTGACAAAAATGGTTCCGCTATCACTATTACACCCGCAACAACAACTGTATCAGCAGTAACAGTTACAGATCAGGAGCCAAAGGATACCACAGAATCCGTTGATACCGAATTCATCAATCTATTTGTCGGCAAGTGGAAGTACCAGGAATCCAGCGCCAACAACCTCAACCTGGCTAATACTATTGAAACCAAAGGCATCGTACAGATAAACGAAGATGCTACTTACACATATACCGACAATAATGGTAATGTCTCAACCGGCACAATCAAGAAAGTCATTGAAGAGATAGGTGGATCACGGTTAATCAGACTGGATTTCTCAGGCAATATCTTCAAGACTAACGGCGCTTATTATGTTGAATCCAAGCCTTATGAGCTTCATTTCGGGAACAGCTATGTAGCCCGCTTGCTCCGTAATGAATACGATGACACATACGGTATCTCAACAAGCTGGCAAACAGCATACAGAGAAGAACTTAAAAATTTCATGTACTCAGAGTTATATTCCGATGAATCTATGTGGGATATTCAGGATTTAAACGGTGACGGTACTCCAGAGTTACTAATATCCCGTGATACCAGCCTAGGTTCATATATCTACTATTACGAGAACGGCTCTGCAATAATCGTCGGAGAAATAGCACTTGAAAACTTCGGCAGACATGGATCGTTCCTTTTATGCAAGGATGAAAACCTTGTTGGCTTTGCTGACAGCTCAATTCCAGAATATGCTGCAGATGATTTCACTGCGTTTATAGGTAAATTCGATACTCGCCACATACAGCAGTTCCAGATAATGAGCAAAATCTCTTATCCAGAAAATCCTCAGAAATACTACTATGACGTTGACAATGAAAATGTAAGTGAAGAGGAATATAACAAAGCGTTAAGCAACTTTAATTCCAAAAACTGGATAGAGGTTGGCAGGCGCTACTCTTTCGGTGACTATTCACCGCTGAATTAATAGCAATATTACGCAGGAAGCTCCTATTATGATATAGGAGCTTCCTTTTTTCAACCGTACCTGTCTTATATGCTTCAAGAATCTGCCGCAATTTCAATTATCCAGCCAATTATCTCCTCTCCCCTTATCAGTATCGGAGATATTCGCATGGTATTCAGCTTTCTCTACTAGATGTATGGAGAAAATACTGACACTCTCATAAGCCGAAAGCAATGCGCCCTAAAGTGAGGACTTAATTAATGACAATAGGCCTTGACGTTATAGCATATGCAGTATATAATATAAGTGAAAAACACTTTCGAGATATTATCATCAAGCTACTATTCCGTTATTGATTTAACATTATGCATCCGAATCAGCATTGACAGAGGTGATAGATATGTTCAGCTTTTTCAAACGAAAAAAAGCTTCTCCCGCCCCTACTCCACAACTGATAGTTCATACAGACAAAACTTATGAGGAGAAACATCCTACAATAAGTGAAGAGCGAATTACAGTATCCATAAACGAGCTTCTTGGCGGCAAAAACACTTATGCTCAGCTTCTCCTCGAAAATTTCTTCTATGTTAACCCTAAGCTTCAAAAAGACATAGCCCAGTCTCTGTTGCATACGCTCAGCATCCTTTCGTCCAAGAAATGGTATGCTTTTTCAGACAACTGCCGCGGCTCAGAATATTACAGCACTTCAAACTACCTGATGAGACATGACGTTTCTCAGGCCGATCTTACAAGAGAAAAATATCCACATTTAACAGACGAAGAGTACTCTGCCCTGATTTGTATCGGTACATTCCATTACAACGGCTATTTCCGCGAGAAGTGTCTCCGTAAGCTTGCTGATTATAACGGCTGTCTTCGCTATTTTTACGTTCGCATGAACGACTGGGTTAAGGAAATACGCGATGCTTCAGCTGAAATTATAAACGACCTTTTGTCAAAATGTCCGCTATATGATATCATCAGGGACACTTCTATATTTGAAAAGCTTCATTTCTCTAACAGACGTTCTGAAAAGCACTTTGATGAGGTATTTTCAATAATATGTGAGAGAATAAGAAACGAGCTGAACAACGAGCATATCCGACAATTACTCGGAGAAGAGCCTATTGTAAGGAATTCTTTCTACAGATTCGGATGTAAGAACGATCTCTTCGGAAAGGAATTACTTGATTACATCATTGAACATGAACCATTCGGTAATAGCAAAGAATGCGTCCTCATGCACAAGCTCGCCAGATTTGGTTGCTCCGAGAGCGAGTATGAAAAATATATCCGCTACAAATGTCCCAATGTCCGATATGCAGTCCTACTTAAAAAATACGAAGAGGTCAGCTGCGCGTGGGAAGGACTTGAAGAGCTTCTTACGGACAAATCCTTAAAGGTAAGGAGTCTGGCAGCTTTTATATTAAAAAAGTATAGAGCTTTTGACGCTCGTAATTACTACCTTGAACTTCTCGGCACAGAATATACAACAATAGCCATTACTTCCCTCGAAACATACGGCACAAAAGCAGACGCAGGTGCCGTAAAGAGGTTCATAGCATACGATAATACCTCAATAGCCAGAAGAGCTCTCCATATCTACGGGAAGCTCATTGGCACCGAGGGATCCGATATCTACTGGGAACAGCTCTGCTCCGATGATATCCGAATGAGCAATGAAGCCTATCGTATTATTACCGACAACCGCATAAGCTACAACATCGACGACATATGGAACGAGTATCAGCGCCACGCCGATTCCCCTGCTGGCAACCATTTCATTTATCTGCTGTGCAATCAGACAGACTGGGAACGAATAAAATACCTTGTGAAGCTATATGCTGACGATACTCTTGATAAAACACTGAAGGAAACCGTTATCAGTTCTTTAGTTTCTCAGAATAAGTACAGAAAACTCTCAAATGAGACCGCCGATGAGCTTATCACTGTCATAACCGAACATAAAGACAAGCTAGGGAATCTTGCCAACGAACTTCTTTTCGGTATCTCAAAAACAAGAAAATAATCTGAAAAAAATGAATGAAAAATGGCAAATAATAACGTCAGAATATCTCGTACATTCTGTTTTCCTGAAATATGACATACTTCCGGCAGAATATATCACATAAGGAACAGTTAGTAATACTGTTTATGGGCATAGAATCAAGCCCAATTACACATACGCTCAAACAAAATACAAACTAGGCCGGCAAACCGTAAAAAAATACTGCAACATATATGCAAAGGAAGCGTGAAACAGGAATAACCACAGCAACTATATGGAAAAAAGTAATAATACGTCGGAATTCCTGAGGTTCAGGCATAAGAACCGCCTGTTTACCGACGTTTGCCAAGTAATATTAGATATGCTCTGATTTTTCTCATTCTACTGAAAAAGCTCCTTTTATTATTATTCAAGGGAAGAACAAAAACAAATTATCTTTCCTGTATATAAAGTACAGTTTAAGTATGGAAATCAGGCACTTAACGCCTTCCATACATTACGAAAATGAGAGAAAAAGAGGTGGATACTATGAGCAGACTTCTTGCAGTTGCGGCAGCTGCTGCGCTGTTGGTAAATCCTGTAGCTGAGCCTAATATGGTTGGCACTGAAGATGACAGGGATCTTTTGCTGTTTCTGGACAGTTCTTATTCGGGAGATGTAATTGTCCCCGAGGAATACAACGGCAGAATAGTCACAGATGTTTATATTGACATCAACAGAAATATAACATCATTGAGTCTGCCGAGTACAGTAAAGAATTTTTTGCTGCAAGCTGCTCCGCATCAGCATATTATGTAGCTGCGGACAATCCATATCTTTGTTCGGTTGACGGAGTTCTATACAGCAAGGAAATGGACAGGCTTATACGCTATCCACAGGGCCGGACCGACAGATGGTATGATATAGCTGATTCTGTAAAGGTCATAGACCAGTATGCCTTTTGCGGTGCCGAAGAGCTTGTATCTGTGGAGCTGCCTGAAGGCTTGAAGAAGATAGAAGGCTCAGCATTTGCAGAAACATATATTCCCACATTCTGTCTGCCCGAGTCACTCGAATCTATCGGTTATGAAGCTTTCTCCGTGAACAGCTGTCTCGAAACCATAACTATACCTAAGAATGTCTCACATATCGATAATATGGCATTTAGTCAGTGCGATTATCTTGAAAGCATTATTCTTGAGAGCGTAAAAGCCATAGATAATGATGAATTGGATGTTCACAACGACTGGAGCTATGATCCGCTGTCCTTTACATACACAGGATGTGATGAGACTGTTGTATATATACCAGATGATAATTATAACAAGTTCATGGAAAAGTATACGCATGTATTCGAAACGTCACATAAGATAAAGCGTATAAGTGAATATACCATACCTGTTCACGTCAGAGGCGACGTAAACGGCGACAGAAGATTAAGTATCGCTGACCTTGTGTTGCTTCAGAGATGGCTTTCGGGGAATGGAAAAATAAAGCCAAATATCTGGAAGATGGCTGATCTCTGTGAAGATGACAGACTTGATGTATTCGACCTTGTTAAACTCAGGCAGATGCTTCTCACGAATGTGACAGGACTTGGCAAGGAAACTCCGATAAGCGTTTTGGAGCCTTCAATGCCAAGTGTTGGCAATATCCATGTTCCTGTATTTGCAGTAGATTTTCCCGATTATTTATTCTATTCAATGGATTTTGCGGATATAGTAAAAAAACAATGCTTCAGCAATGGAAACAAGAACGACAGATCTTATCCGCTGGAGAGCATTCCTGCATATTTTGATCGTGCGTCCTACGGCAAACTCAACCTTGAATGTGATGTTTTTAATTATACCGCAAAGAAACCAGCCGAAAGCTACGTAAACAATAACGCTCAGGAACTGATTGAGGAGATAATGACCGAATTTGAAGACAAAATGAATTTCAGTGCCTATGATGTAAACAGCGATGCTATACTGGACTCAATGATAATAATTGTTCCCGAAAGTCTTGTAACAGTTGGTGTCACTGTTGATAAAATTCCTGATTGGTGGCCTTTCTCGGCAAAGTATTATGGCAGTAAGACCAGCGACGGCATAAAAGCGGGAACATACTGCGTAAGCCCGTTCTGGGCATTAGAACGCTCAGGAACCAACGCCAAGATAGCTCATGAACTCTGTCACGCTATGGGACTTACAGATTATTATTGTCTGGACAAGGACAATGATACAGGTGACGGCGGAATGAACGGCTACGCAGGTTTAGAGCTAATGGATGAAGGCATAGGCGATCTGTCAGCATTTTCAAAGCTCATGCTTGGCTGGATAACAGATGACGAGATACAGGTCTATACCGGTGGCGAGCAGACATTCACTTTGAATTCCTCACAACAGAAGCCTTCCTGCATTATAATACCGAAAAAGAAGGAGAACAGCTGGCTCAGCGAGTATTTCATAATTGAATTTATAACAGGAGAAGCTAATAATTCTGTTTATGATTGGAACGGTAACCGCAGTTCTGTATTTCCTAAAAAAGGCGGAATCCGTATTCTGCACTGTGATGCGGAGGTTTCAGGCGACGCATCAGGCATGAATTTCAAATACAATATAAACAGTCCTAATTATGACATTAGCGACGAGAAACAACGGGTACTGCGCCTTGTGAATCAGGATGGAATGTTTTATCCAGGCACAAGAGGTATTAACTATAAGAATATCATAGACAACAGCGTTGAAGACTTTGCGTGGTATGACGAGAACGGCGATATTACCATTGATACAGGGCTTAAAGTACAGATATCCGATTTTCATTCCGGACCTGATTATACTCCTGACCCATTCTCAAAAGCTGATGCATGGTCGGGATCTGACGATTATCTGGCGAACGACCCTGCATATCTTAACGGCGGAACATATACAATAACCATATCTCCGTCAGAAAACTAATACACATTGCCTGTTCTGTTCAGTGTTTGTATATTTTTTCTTACATACGCCTGACTAATTGAGTAGGAGGCGGCGATAACGCCGCCGACCTCTCACACCACCGCACCTACGGTTCCGTATGCGGCGGTTCAATCAATTTAACAAGTAACACACCTTTCGGTGTAGTAATCTAACATTGAGACTAGTCCAAGTCGGGTTAGTCTCTCTTTATTTATTGCAAATTTTATTGTCATCGTCTGACATACTCGTGCAATACGTTTGCCTGCATAGGCCATTACTTTGGCAGTATCTTTGTCAACACCAAGTTTCATCAGATTCTTCGCTCTGTTATGGGGTGTTTTCCAGAATTTCCATATACACATTCTCATGCGTGTACGTATTCTTGCATCGAGTTCCTTACAAAGCTTCTTCATACTTCCAATTCTGAAGTAGTTTATCCATCCTCTTATAAGCTGGTTGAGTTTTGACACTTTGTAGCTGTTGCTTACTCCCCAACTGCGGCAGGTAAGCTGTTTCATCCTTTGCTTGAACTTTGCTACTGATTTTGCATGAGGCTTAGCTTTATACAGGTGTGCACGACCATCAAAGTAGAAGCCGAAGCCAAGGTATTTTATGCCTTGTGGTCTATCGACCTTACTCTTTGTAATGTTGACCTTTAATCCCAGTTTCTCTTCAATGAATCGGGAGATGTTCCTCATTACCCGATTGGCAGACATTTCGCTTCCGACCATTATTATACAATCGTCCGCATATCGTACAAAGTTCAACCCGCGCTTTTCCATTTCCTTATCAAGTTCATTCAGCATGATATTCGCCAGCAAAGGAGACAGGTTCCCTCCTTATGCAAAGAAAGTTGTTATGCTAAGCAATACATTATAGAGTACGAATTTTCGTAATTTGCTATTGCACAACTTTGCATAATATCCGAGAATATATAATGAGTTCATAACTCAAAAATATATTTTCGGAGGTAAACTATGAATCAAAAGCTATTATCTGACTTGGTTTCAGATTTGGAACAGGAACTTTTACTTGGTTATATGCTCCGCCATTCAAAAGCTGTTCACCTTTTACAGGCTGGCGTAAACTTGATTTATATTCGCGATTTTTTAGGCCATAACGACATTAAAACTACTGAGATTTATGCAAGAGCAGATTCCGAACTCAAAAGAAAAGCTCTGGAAAATGCTTATCCCGATTTGGTAGATACTAATTTACCAGACTGGAATGAAAATACTGATCTTATGAACTGGCTTTCAAAACTGTGATTTAAAAAGAAGATTATGCAAAGTAACATTCCCATGAATCACGATTTTATTGGTTTTATGCGAATTACTTTGCATAATATTTTTCTTTGCATAAGGAGGGTTATGCAAAGCTTCGCATAACCCTCCCTGCGGTGTTCCAATGACAGAGTCTTCATATTCATCATCTATCATGATTCCGCTTACAAGAAACTTCCTTACAATAGATATTACATCTCCATCTTTTATGGTTTTGCCGACTAATGTCATTAGTTTGTCATGATTTACTGTGTCAAAGAACTTTTCTAAGTCAATGTCTACTATCCAGTCATTTCCATCATTCATGATGTCTAATGCTGTCAGAACTGCTTGCTGTGCGCATCTGTTAGGTCTGAATCCGTAGCTGTGGTCGTGAAACTGTTCCTCATAAATTGGTGTTAGCACCTGTGCTATTGCTTGTTGTACGAACCTGTCTGTTACCGTCGGTACTCCCAGTTTTCGTATCCCTCCGTCAGGCTTCGGAATCTCTACTCTTCGTACTGGCTGAGGTTTGTACTTCCTGGTCCTCAACTGTTCCCTGATGTTTTCGCCGTTCTCTTTCAGGTACTCTTTAAGTTCTGTGTACTTCATTCCGTCCACTCCCTCTGCGCCCTTGTTTCGAACGACTTGCAGATATGCTCTGTTCAGATTATCTCTTGAGAGTATCTGCTCCATTAGATTACTTGTTTCCATGCGTTCTTTCCTTTCCGTCTCGCTTGAATTGACCGTCTTTTTCCCGATTGGTTACGGCAGACGTTGCCTTTTCTGCAATACGAGACATACTCAAACTGATTGATTGTTCGTCCCTTCGCTCCATCTCCATTACAGAGACTTCTTCACTACTACGGACTCTGCTGACTTCTCACAGTTCGTTGTTACTACGGCTAATGATACCGCCTGTGAGACCTCCCCGATTAAGGTGCACACTCTTTCCCTCCATATATCTGCCGCATTTACTTTGCTACTACTAAGGTGATAGTTATTAGACTTTGCTGCCTTTAGCCAGCTTATCTATCGTAGCCCAGCCTTATATGCGATTTC
>DBYI01000093.1:0-5656 GCA_002310115.1 Ruminococcus flavefaciens | reverse complement strand
CCAGCCGATTGGCTGCCGCATTTGTATTATTTATGCCCTGCTTGTAGATTCTTTTCCTTTTCAAAAAATGCCCTTTTCATATGTTCGTATTCTTTGCTCGTGCAAACTTCCATGCACTTATTTGCAAATAATAGCGTAACATTGAAGCATTCACGGATATTGTCGCAGGGATATTCTGCACATTCAGAGCAATTTGTTATTTCCTTATCCTGACAACACTTAACGACATGGTACCTGCACCAGTTATCAGGCTTGCAGCCGTTACATGATATTTCGATATTAGATACAACTCTGTCTCTGTATCCGATTTTGTGCCATAATTCCGCGGTATGACGGAGTTCATCCTCAGTCTTTTCATATGGAGATACATTATATCTGGGGCAAAATGAACAATCGTTTCCACATGCAGCTAATATCTTTTTCATAAGTAATTTTATTCATCTCCCATAATCTTCCTGTAAATCCATGATTCTTACCTTTAATATTCTGGTAATTCCTGAAAAACTCTACTGCCTTACCTCACTGCCACCCCATTCAACAACTGTAAAGCCTTTCCTTTCAAAGGTCTCAAGCTGCTGAGGTTCGATGTTCACAGCCTCCTCAAGCGGAACATAAGTCATGAATACACGGAGAAGACTGTCAGGCTCAGGAGTAATATTAAGTTTTGCGGAATTCGTATAAACATCCCCTTGGAATGCAATGAGGTTATACGTATTATGCTCCATTAACGGCAGCCAGTATATAATAAATTCATTCATTTCTTCTTCGGTCAACCCCATATATGAAAGCTTTTCCTTAAGGAAACTTTCGGTGTCGCTGCAGGCAACACAGAAGCCATTTGAGAAATCATATCTCATGCGGCAGTTATCTGCATCCCAGAAAAGATACTTATGATGTGTGCCGTCAGCCTTGTTCAGCAGTGAGCCGTCGGGAGAAGCTGTTACATCCCAGCCATTATTATATCTCGGATACGTTGTGGAAAGTTCAGCTTCTGCGAGTTCCAACTCCACATGTACATCGGTCTCCTGCTCAGGATAGAGGTAGATAACAGGCTTGCCTGCAACTACATCAAAATGTACTGTGTACCGATAATCATCGTCGTACATTCTGATCCAGCCGTAATTACCATTGTATTCTGTAAACATCCATATATCGTTGTTTTCGTTGTGTCCGAGTTCTGAAAGATATGTGCCTTTAGGTATCGTATCTATAGATCTATAACTTACATCGGGACCGAGATACAGCTTCAGACCATCTTCCAAAACATAAAGTGGTAAGCCATAATCTCTGCGATAATCAGGCTCAACATAGGTGCAATACTTTGTTGTCAAATCCTTCAGTTTTGTCATAACATCTGGCGCTCTGTCCGAATACACTGTATACTGAGAATCGTGTGAATAGCTGATTGTGAACTCAAACTTACTTTTCCCCCACTCCGGCAAGGATGGATCTTTTATGACTTGAATCATAACGGCAAAATCCTGAGCCATTATCTCGTTATATTCCTGTTCCGAGATTTCGATTGTCATGGGTTCAGCATCAGGATCTCTTGTCATATCATAATAATACAGATAGCATTTTTCGCCTTCACGATATACTTTATATGTAATCTCTTTTCCTGCAGCACCACTTGATTCAGTTACGCTGATTGCAACGGGGATATCTATTGAAAAGACAATAGATTGCCTCATAATGATAAGATCAAATACATCAATCTTATTGTCACGATATAAATCTACAGCCTTCCAGTCAGCAATCCCTGAGTCAGATGCACCCAGCAGCCATTTTTGCAAGCATACCATATCCGCAATACTGAAAATACCATCTCCGTTAGCGTCACCGTTACCACTCCATCTGACTCTGCAAGCTAATTCAACATGTCCTTGGTTTTCAGATATTACTTCAAACTCAGATAAATCATAGCTTCCAGATTCTGTATTTAAGAGGAAAGAATTATAGTACGATGGTTCATAAAGATAATCCGAATCGAATGTGCACGGATTTGACCTGACATAAAAAAATTCAACTTCAGAATCTCCTTCTGCCTTACATTTAGTGAAATATGCATCTCCGAAATACTCAGGAATGTCTATCAATTCACCTGTATAATCATCATAAATAGTGACCGTTGTTGACTTCTTTATGGTGTTATTCTTTTTCAGTCTGAACACAACATCAGCAGAATCATTGTCATATTTTGTTACGGCCATATGTTTTTCAGGTACAATAGTACCGTTATAGTAACCTGCAGATTTATCATCAGTATCAGGCAGAGAATAACCGCTCGGCAGTCCATCTCCCACTAAACCGAAAGAGAAATTGAATCCGTCAAAGTAGTTGCCTAAACGTACAATTCCCGGGTTACTTCTTAATCCAGATGGCTGCATATTACAATTGATCTCTCCCTCGGAAGTAATTTGACGTAAATCCGTCCATATCCTTGGCATTGCATCTTTCGGAAGCGTAAGAAGCTCGTCCGTGTCACTGTCAACAAGAGTGACTCTCATTTGTCCGGAAAGCAAGATGTTCTTCGCATCGTTTATAACGGCACAATCAGCAACAAGAGGTTTTTTTGCCTCTTCATCAGTAGCATAAACTGCTCCGAAATCGTAGGAGATCTTGTCATAGCCATCCTTGACTGCCTTATATACGTAGATCGTATTGAGCTGTCCTCCGTCAACAGGAACAACAGATACGCGACTACAAGCACTTGATGTTTCAAGTTCAAAGCACTCTTTTCCCTCATCTTTAAGAGTCCAGTCATAACCTGTACCTGCTTCATGAGTCAGACCGAACACAACATAATTATCCATTACAGATAAATGGCTGTTTATGTCGACATACGCCCAATATTCCTTTTCACAGTCAGGAAGCCAGCTATAGATATCAGTCTCTATCACCTGAGTCCCGAAACTTGTAAAAGAATATTCCTTCTGCAATTCCGAATCACAGCTAAACTGAATCTTGAAATCAGGCTTTGATGTCCATGCATTTTTGTATGCCATTACTTCATAGGCAGTATCGGTTTCTTCGTTCACAAATACATCATGGTAGTATGCCGTAGGAAGAGCTGCTGTGTTTTTTATGTTGTATTTCTTTGTACTGTAAGACGGCTCCTCAAATACAACACAAAGCAGATCACTTTCATTCTCATTTCCTATGTGCGTAGCACCATATGTGTTGAGAAACTCGACTGCTGATTCAAGGTCATTCGGGATCCAGTCAGGAAGCGAATCAACAGCATTAGCGGATGTGGTTTGTTCAGCAGCAAGCACTGGTGGCATGGATATCGCAGATGTTAATATCACACCTGCAGTCATAACAGCAATTAGTCTGGCCTTCATTTTTTATTCCTCCATTCATTGATTTGAATACGTCCTATGTCTTTGCATTTTCTCGTAATTATTTTCCAATTTCAAATTCCAGAATAGTCCGCCCCGAATCGGGTGAAGTCATGCAGCTTACCTTTAGTATTCTGTCTGAGTAGATTACAATAAATAAGACTAAGTCAGATTTACTATCAAGCATATTTTATTTTCAGTATCTTGCTTACCATACTCATAACATCATACATATCTGCATATGTTTCCTTTTCTGAACCGTCTTCGTATGTCAGAACAGTCTTATGAACAAATCCATCCCATACCTCTTCATGATAACTGTTATTGTATTTTGCTATAATTCCGTCATAGTCCTGAGACATGATTCCACGATATTCTCTTTCTGTGATTTCAACGGTCAACGGCTCTGTACCACTTTTTTCATCATTATAATAAGCAAAGAATCTGTCATTCTCCTGATAAACCTTCCAGACTCTGTGCACACCTGCATATCCGCCTGTTTCTGTAATACTGAGTACTACAGGTATATTTACAGATTTGATAATACTCTTTCTCATAAGACAGATATCAAAAATATCTACTTTGTTATCCTTATTGAAATCAGCCAATACCCAATCAACAAACTCAGCATCAGTTGCACCTAAAAGCCACCTTTGCAGCATAACAAGATCTGATATGCTTAATATCCAGTCACCGTTCAGATCTCCGAGGGGCGGTGAGGCGGTTTTGAAAAGCAGATCCATTGCGCCGTTGTCATAATATATGATCTCAGGCTGCTCTTCTGTTGTGATTTCGAATTTGTCCGCCTTCTTATATGCCATAGAAAGTGATGAAAGGCCGGGACAGAGATAGCATTCTTTTAAAATACTTTTATTCTTTGTCACAGTATAATTAGCAGCAGCTCCATTGAGGGTTGAAAACAATTCGTCTTTATAGATAATATCCGCATGGAACTTAAACGGATACGATTCCAGATATTTATCTGATATCAATTCCCCTGTCTCTTCATCGGTTACAGTTACTCTTGTCTGACCATTAAGAAGAACAGTCTGTGCATTGTCAAGAACAACACAGTCTGCTATCAAAGGATCTTTAAGATCGCTTTCGGAGAAAGGCGGGTCCAATTCCCATACGCAATCGGGTAAGTACTCCCATTCGATCCTGGCATAACCATCTTTGACAGCCTGATATGCAACAACTTCATGTAATTCATCACCATCTTCGATAAACATCGATGTTTCAGAATTACAAAATGCAAATGAGTGCCTATTAAAATTATCTGAGTATTCCCTTGATTCTTCCTGCCATGTTAGACGAACACCTGCCTTTGAATCCATGCAGAAGACAACAAAGTTATCCCTTACAGAGATCACTCCATATTTTTCAATATAATCCTTATACTCGGGTTCGCAGTCTGGAAGCCAGGCATAAATATCTGTTTCTATGGTAGTGTGACTATCTATAGCATTAAAAGAATAATGTCCTGCTGAATACGGAATCCCGGTATATAACGATGATGGATCTATGAATCTATCGATCAGATCAATCTCAAATTCACCTTTTGGACGTGTTGCAATTACTGCAACCGCATACACTGTGGTATCTTCAAGGACATTCTCAGTAGGATAGTAGTTTATTACCGCTGATTCGCTGACATCGTTTGTACCTTTTAATTCATATCGGTTATTATAATACGAAACATCAAAATCATACTCTTCAAGGGACAATCTGAAAACGATACAAACCACTCCGTCTTCAATATGTGTAGCTCCATAAGTGTTGCGGAATTCACGTGCTGACTCAAAATCAGTTGGTATCCATGCCATTTGTAACGGAAATACACTTTGATCTTCCGCATATGCAACTGAAGTCTCTGAAAAAAATCTGCCATTCAATGATACAGGAGTAACTGCTGATAAAGCTGCTATAACAGCAGCTGCGATCTTCTTGAAAATCATAATGACACCTACCATCTCTGAAGTTTACAGTAAATTACTGTTTATTTCAATTATACATCAATATATCCACAAAAGCAATATAAACAGGTATTATTTTAGCAAAAGTGCTCTTTTACTTTTATTATTTAACGTATCATTCGAATAAAATGTGCGGCACAAATCGTAATTTTTTTATAAACGGATACACACAAACTTAACCTTAAGTGGAAACGGCAGCTTCAATATAACGCTAGATTCCCCAGAGAATACTTCAAGACACATTTCTCCCGATCCTTTTCCGGACAGTAACGAGCTTCAAAGGCATCTGCCGTGGAAATTACTTTTGCTTTGATTGATTTTGAAACGTGTATGGTGTAT
>DBYI01000094.1 GCA_002310115.1 Ruminococcus flavefaciens | reverse complement strand
GTCAATTATATTGTAACAGGGGCTGTTAAAAAACTCTCCTTAAAAGAAGATCAGCATATCAAAAACCACGTATTTACGTGAGCTTGATATGCTGATTTTGTTATTTTCAGGAGTTTTTTAACAGACCCAAAATTTATTATGCCGTGAATAGTTGGCGGTTACTTTATTTTCAGTGCGGACGTGGGTTTATTTGACGCTTACGATTTTCATAACTCAAAAGGACTGCCAATGCAGTCATTTGTTATTCTTACTGGCCGCTGGGATTGGTTGGCGGTTACGGAATACCGCTGTTTTGTTGTATATAAGTTCAGAGTTCAAAAATGATAAAAAAATTACATATAGTAAATTAATGATAAAAACGTAGGAAGTTATTATTTACTGCCCGAAAAAACAGGCATTTATAGAGATTTGTTAGTGTTCTGCCCCAGCACACAAACATAACCTTTATCATCATTTTTCCTTTCAATAAATAATCCAATCACCAACATGACTGCAATCTGCTTCTCTCTTTCCTTCGGAATCATTTTCAATCATAATGAGTGAGCGTTTGCATTTCAGGCAGATTTCAAACCAACCAGAACGGCTTTGATTGTTTATCAGAAAACTGTTTTTAAAATATCATTAGAAAAAGTTGTGTACGAATATACCGAAATTATATCATATAGCCATTACCATTTTATGTCAGAACAGATAAAAAATATCAACTATACAAAATACTATTGACATATTTGCTGCCATCTGTTATAATGAAGCCATACTTATATGTAATTACATATAACAAAAACTAAATATTATCTGCATGAAAGGATGGTTATTATGCAAAAGCGAAAAAAGTATTTACCGGCATTGTCTCTGGCTTTTTTAATGGCAAATATACCGTTAAGCACGGTATCAGCTGCTGAACAACAAGCAGCAGAAACTGCTTACGGATCTGTGATTTTTGATGATGACGATCTTGTTCTGACAGATTCGGACATATTAATATGTGACGGTCTGGGCACTGAGGATTCTCCTTTTAGTATGGCTGAAATACCTACTTACGGTGCCAGAAAGGCAGCAATATGTATTAAGGTCAACTCTGATGCTGAAACCGTTTCAATCATCTATGATATACAATCGCCGGATTGGTTATTCAGCGGTGGTGATTATGAGTTGACTGTACCCGAAGATAAAATAATAGTTTTTGATTTTGAAATTCCGGAATATGCAAAAAAATATATACGGGCTGAAATTTACTGGAGTGATGATATAACAATACAAAAAGCAATACTCTATGATATAAATGTTCCTTCAACTCCTGCTAATAATGCGGACATAGATAATAGCGGAACAATTGATGACTATGACATTGAAAATGTACTTTCTGCTTCGACAGATGATACAGGCTTAAATCTGAACAAAGGCGATGTGAATCTGGACTCGAAGATTGATGTTCGTGACGTTTTTCATGTTATTAATTATCATGATAATATCTCTGAATTTCCTGATATTAATGATTACTTTGATTCAGCTGCTAGTCTTCCGAAATCCAATGGTGAAACAATAAATTTCAAAATTAAATCCATAGATATAAAGGATGAAGGCAATTATACTGATTATTCTCTGAAATATACTGCAGATCATAATTTTTCTTGTATTTCGGGACAATTGTTATATAACGGAGAGCCCTATTCTTATGTAAGTATGTTCCCTGAAACCAAACTTATTTCACCAATTGGTCTTCGGTATTTCTTTAATTACAAAAACGGAAGATTCTCAGCTTATACTCCGAGCAATCGGAATGAAGGAACACTGACATTCCGTGTTTATAATCTGAAATCGGGATATTATCTTATAGATACCGAAAGCCTCGTTTTTATTGACGATAAGGGGATGGAATACGCGGATTTTGACTTTTCAGGTTTTGTGCCTGATATAGATGTTGAATTAACTAACGCTTCTTTATTCGATCAGGCAGATACCGATCACGATGGCGAAATTACTTTTATGGATCTATATGATATATTTCACACCATATTCTACAATTGGAATCCGGAAGAGGAGCCTATTTTTTCTTTAAGTGGTTATGGTGACTGTAACGGAGATGATAAAATAGATATCAGTGACGCTTTTTATGTAAAAGATTATTGTTACAAAGCTTCTCACAATGAGGATCTATCAGATTACTTTATGTCACATCTGGATTTGCCTGATAATAACGGGGAAACTGTAAGGATAAGTTATGAAACACCTGTTGAGATCGGCGAAAGTGGTAATATAGCTTGTATCAGAGTGAATTACAGTGCTGATTCTCCTATTTATGGCTTATCAGGGCAAATACTTTTAAATAACAAAAAAGCGTGTGAAACAGATGACGAAATGATGAAGGTATTATTTACAAATCGCAATTTAGGTAAATGGGACAATATGTTAGAGATATGGGGATATAGCGGATTTGCAGCTATTGATCCCGAAGGCAGTACAGAAGGTCAGATAATAATATACTTAAACAAGGATAGTGCTGATGAATATACATTTTCCTTTGACCATCTGACATTTGTCGGTGAAAACGGTGTAAAATTCAGCGGTTATAAAGAATTGACTCCGAATCCCATATTTACACTCAATACAGAAACAAGTCAAACTACTACAACTATCACCACTACTGCAACTACAACAACACTCTCAGAGACAACCACTACTGAAGCCACAACAACGTCTACAACAACACTCTCTGAGATAACCATTACTGAAACTACAACGTCTGCAACATCACTTCCTGAGACAATCACTACTGAAGCCACAACAACGTCTGCAACAACACTTCCTGAGACAACCACTACTGAAACTTCAACAACAGTAACATCAACAAAAGAAATAACCACTACTGTAATTGTTTCACAGGTTGCAGAGGCATCAGCAGTTATCAATATAGAAGATATAAAGAATGATGAGCCTGTTGCGATCGAATCTGAAATTTTCAAAGCTATATTCGATAAAGAAGCAGTAAACGAGATACTCAATCAGGTTGAATCCGGTACAGTTGAACTGAAATATGAACTTGTACCAGATAACATTGAAGAGTTAAACGTTCCGGCTGAACAGAAGGAAACACTTAAGAATATCATAGAAACCGGCGGCGTAGTTTTTGAATTCACCCTTACAGATGAGAACAAGGAAACAGTTGCATTCTCAGATGAATTCGGTGGATCAGTACAGGTAACAGTACCATATAACGCTTCATTAAGTGATGCTGTAATAAAGGTTTATTACATAGATGCTAATGGAATAAAGTATGATATGAAAGCATCATTCGACCCTGCAACAAATACGATCACATTTAAAACAAATCACTTCTCATATTATGCAATTGAAGAAGAATTGCCACAGACAGGTAATTCAGATAATTATAATGCAATAACAGGCATCGCAGCACTTATGACAGTAACAGGTATTGCAATTATCATAAAGAACAGAAAAGAAAACGAAGAGTAATCAATAGCAGTAAGAGCGTCACTAATTGAGCGGCGCTCTTGCCTAATGTCATTAAGCTAAGGGAAAGCAAAATAGTCACAGGATCATCGGCTCTGCGAAAAAATTTCTGTAAATTCAAAAAACTGTGATAAAAACGATATATAGAAGCGGCTTTAAAAAT
>DBYI01000087.1 GCA_002310115.1 Ruminococcus flavefaciens | reverse complement strand
GCACCGCCACCTGCGTCACCGCCTGCCGCTGCACCGCCGCCTGCGTCACCGCCTGCCGCTGCACCGCCGCCTGCGTCACCGCCTGCAACTGCACCGCCGCCTGTGTTTCCACCTGCCGCTGCACCGCCGCCGGAAGCACCGCTGTCAGCTGCGCTGGTAGTAGCCTGTGTTGTAGACTGATATGAATGTGCACCGCTACAATATGGTGGCTTATAGTCCTCGTTGTCCTTGCATATTGATTTCCAGTATCCGATACTACCTCTACCACAGTTGGAACCTGCTATATTACCTGTATTTGAACACATTGGAGCTTCAATGACAGTACTTACCTTGTCAAAGTCCTGAGGAGTATCACTGTAATTGTTTATGATATAATCACCTATAACAGTACGCCAAACTTTTGCAGAAATGATATTGTTCCATGTAAGCTGTACATCGAATGATTTATATCCTACGGTTATTCCGCTTGCAAAATCAGGGGTAAGACCTACGAAGCATTCGTCAACGAAGTCCTGAGTGGTACCTGTTTTTCCGACAACTACTTTATTGTAAAGATTTGCATCCATACCTGTACCGCTCTTGATAACATTTCTCATAAGACGGTTAACAACATATGCAGTTTCATCTTCAATTGCACGTCTTGGGTTACCATCACTCTGATAAATTATCTGCTGATTGCTGTCTTTTATCATGGTAATGAGGTGAGCGTCATAATGCATACCTTGATTACCGTATGGCATATAAGCATTTACAAGGTTTTCAAGGGTAACACCGTTTGTAAGAGCTCCGAGAACAAGAGGAGACGGAGAATCAGGATCCCTTTCCCCTTCTAAAAGCTCAAGACCGAGCTTATCATGAGCATAGTCAAAAACATTTTCCAGACCACCTTGAACAACAAGCTGAGCAGAAATGGTATTGTAGGATTGTTCCAAGCCCTTCCAGAGTTGAACTGGTCCACCTTTTCCGGTAGCACCACCGTAGTTTGTAGGCCACCATTGACCGTCTACTATTTTTACAGGAGAATCTTTAATGACTGAGCCCCAGTGGAACTTACCAGAATCAATGCCGTAGCCGTAGCCTGCAAGAGGCTTGATGGTCGAACCGACCTGACGGGGCTCCTTGACAGCATAGTTTGTTACGAGAGAGTCTTTCTTTTCGCCGACAGTACCTACTGCACAGAGGACTTCGCCTCTGTAGTTCATAGCGCAGAATGCAACGTGCGGAAGAGCTTCCTCCTCGTCAACTGTTCCGTCACCGTCGATATCAACATATCTTCTGTAGCTGTATTCAGGAAGAACATACTGGAAGGTGCTGAAATCGCGAAGCTGATTTTCAACGTAGTCCTGCATCTCTTTGTCGTACTTGATATATACTTGATATCCGCCCCTCTGTATCTTGTTGAGAGCATCCTGCTCGGAGATATCATACATATCCATGAATATCTTTTCTGCCTCAAAGAAAGCAGCGTCGAGTATCCAGCTGTAGGTCTTGGCCTTGGCTTCGAGGGCTTTGAGCTCTTCCTCGGGGTGATTTTTCTTGTATTCTTCGGAATCTGTGTAAATAATTGGTGTTACAAGATATTCCTGATATTCGTCATATGTGATATAGCCGTTTTCATAGAGCTTATAGAGAACGTACTCCTGACGTGGCTTGTTGTTTGCCTTGCCGTCTACAACTATCGGAGAATTCGGGTCATCATCGTTCTGACGGTAGATAACGAAGGGACCATAGTCCTCAGGACTCTTTGGTATAGCAGCAAGTACAGCTGCCTCTGGAGTTGTGAGCTCTGAAACGTCTTTTCCAAAATAGTCGATAGAAGCCTTCTGTATACCGTTTCTCGGACCGCCGAACGCGATGTAATTGAGGTATTCTTCAAGGATTTCGTCTTTTGTATAGCTCTTTTCAAGCTGCATAGCTGAAAATATCTCGCGTATCTTACGCTCAGTGGTATGCTGATCATTTCCTGAAAGGTTTTTTACGAGCTGCTGGGTGATAGTTGAACCTCCCTGCTCGGTGTTGTAGAAATGCAGGAACATATTCAGGAATGCCGAGAATGTACGTTTGTAGTCAACACCTTCGTGAGCATAGAAACGTTCGTCCTCAGTACATATGAAAGCCTGTCTTACGTGCTGTGGAATCTTGTCGATAGAAACAGGTATACGCTGTACCTTGTTTGGGTTGTGATAAAGTTGTTCCAGCTCAGGGTTGCCCTGATCATCCAGCACAAGATCACCGGACCTGTTTATGTGATTTGCGTAGAAGAAAGTATCGCTTCCAGATTCAAGCTCCTGCAATGTAACAGTTGTGGAGTCATCCATAAATTTGAGGACGTAGACCGTGAGAGCTGTACTTACGATAGTACCCGTGATGATAATGACGAGAATAAGAGAAAGCAGGGTAGTCGCAATGACTGTCATAAGCTTTTTGAATATCTTAAAGACCTTGCTGTGCTTCTTCTTTTTCTTTTTATGAGGATTTTTATGCACTTCCATATCTGCAGCTTCAAGATGGCTGGAAGTGTGAAGATTTTTAGAATTCATTTTGTCAGAATAGCCGTCGGCGACGGCAAAGCTCCTTTCAAAGATTTGGGTTCTATATATAATCATACATTATACATTATAGCACGTTTCTGCGGGAATGTTAAGACTTTTTAAGAAAAATCGGCAATTTGTATAATATAGAAAAATAGGGCAATAATATTTAAGGATATTTCGGCAAGGGAGTGTTAAAATGATGTACAGGAACGCAAAAAGGATATATTTCATACTTGTTGCGGCGGCTGCAATATCGTCATTTCTGATAGTCTGCACTCTTGGTCGGACTGTATATGAAAACAGAGTGGAGAACCGTCTTGCAGCTGCTTCATTAAACGAGAAAGTGCCTGAATATGTGGTGCGCGAGAGCGGAAGCAGAGCGGCAGTTTTCAGAAACGGCGATGATAAGCCTTATCTGTTCATAGATATTGATCTCGCACTCATGTCTGAGTTCGACAAAAAAGAGCTCTCAAAGGGAATATACCTTGATAATGAGAGGGAGCTTAAACGATTCATCGAAGATATATCCTCATGACTTCTGCGGCGGCTTGCGGTGCTTTTTCTTCTTTCTCACTGAGAAGCCAAAGTCGCCCAGTTTCCTTCCCAGAGCAAAGTACTCACCGTGAGCGAAGGCCATAAGACCGCACTGTTGCAGATTG
This sequence comes from Ruminococcus flavefaciens, assembly GCA_002310115.1. Classification (GTDB taxonomy): domain Bacteria; phylum Bacillota; class Clostridia; order Oscillospirales; family Ruminococcaceae; genus Ruminococcus; species Ruminococcus flavefaciens_K. Next base: position 59,452 of record DBYI01000087.1, on the reverse strand, counting down.
AGCTTGCCCTTACTGTCGATGAATCTCTCGTCGGCGTCGATACCGACTATCTCGGCAAGAAACATTGTATGCGAGCCAAGAAGCTTTTCCTCTGTTACCTTGCATTCCAGGCTGAGAGGACATTCTTCGATAAGTGGAGGAGCTACTTTCTGAGCTGGAACGGTATGAAGGTCACATAGGGCGAATTTGTCCGTATTCCTGCCGCTTTTCACACCGCAGATGTCTGTTACGCGGCACATTGCGGAGGTAGTGAGATTGATGACAAATTCTCCGGATTTTTTGATTATATCATGTGAATAGCGTTCAGGACGCACGGAAATATATGTCATAGGCGGGCGTGTACATACTATCCCTGTCCAGCCTATGGTGAGTACGTTTGGTTCGTCCATTGTGCCACAGGTCACCAGGGCAGCGGGAACAGGGGCGAGCAGTGTACTGCCTTTCCAGAATTGTTTAGCCATTTTTTCTCCTTTTTGCCGACTGAACGGCTGAGCTGTTGTTTATTCCTGATGAAGCGGTATTTCCGCTGATGAGGTACTTGTAGTCCTTGAAATTATACCTTCCCTTTTCACGGGTGACAGTTCCGTATTCTATAGCGCCAGTGGGGCAGTTGCCTATACATGCCATGCAGTGAGTGCAGCTGGTTCCCCATACAGGTTTTCTGTCCTTTATTGCAATATTGTTGAGAGGGCAGACTTTTTCACATTTACCGCAGCTCACGCACTTGCTGTCTGCAGAAAATTCCTTTGCGGACATTTTGTATCTTGACCATACCGGGTTAAAAGGTATGGTTATGATTTTTTCAAACATAAAGACATACCGTGCACGGAGTTTTTTACCACTTTTTATAGTTTCGGATATCTCGCAGAGCTGCCTGCAGGCACTCATAAGACGAGACTTTATTTCGTCGTTTGTTTGCGGCGGATAGTGGCTTATGAAATAATTTCTCGGCATTACAACCTCAGAATAGCCCATAAATTCCATTTTCTTTCTTCTGAAAAGCTTTTTGGCGAGATAACCAGTTATACCTCCGTAGCCTGCACTGTCAGCTATGAAGTATACCTTTCTGCTGCCAGAGAGTTTGACATTTCTCAGGTATTTGCTGAGAAATCTTGGCATTTCGCAGACGTATACGGGAGTACATATTATGAAAGGTCTTTCGGAGCAAATCTCCGAGAGATCATTTTTTTTGACCCTTTCGAGCAGATCAATGCATTCATCGTCAAGCATCTTTGCCAGCTCAGTGGCAAGGAAGCGTGTGTTGCCCGTTGCAGAAAAATAAAGTACCATAAGCTTTCTCCTTCTGAGTGATATAAGCGTTACAAGAACAATTATACCATTATTACACGGCTATTTCAATCATTATGCTGAAATTTCAGACCGATTGCAGATTTTGACATTTTTCACGGAAGGGAAGTGATATAATCAGGCGTGAAAACTTCACATGGCAAAGAAAAGGAGGAAAATCAGTGAAAATTGATATAAAAAATGAAAACGGAACCGCTGTTGCAACTCTGAGCGGAGAGCTTGATCATCACAATGCCAAGGAGCTGCGTGCTGAGCTTGACAGATTCATAGTTACTGCACAGCCGAGAGAGCTTACCATAGATTTCGGCGGTATAACCTTTATGGACAGTTCAGGAATAGGGCTTATCATGGGCAGGAGCAAGCTTATGAAGGAGTGCGGCGGCAGGCTGGAGGTACTGAATCCTCAGCCATATATCAGACGCGTAATGAAGCTGGCAGGCATAGAGCGTATAGTAAAAATACGATAAAGGAGAATGAAAATGGAAATACTCAACGAGATAAAGTTTAAAATGCCGTCTCTTTCCGTGAACGAAGCAGCAGCCCGTGCGGTTGTATCGTCTTTCCTGATACAGACAGATCCGACTGTGGAGGAGCTTTCCGACATACGTACTGCTGTTTCGGAAGCTGTAACAAACGCAGTAGTACATGGCTACAGACACGGGAAAGGAGATATCGAGCTTACAGTTAGGCTGCTGCCGAACAGAGAGGTCTACATAAGGATAAAGGACAAGGGCTGCGGAATTGCCGACATAGAACAGGCCATGGAGCCGCTTTTTACCACTGCTCCTGAGGAGGAGCGTTCCGGGCTTGGCTTTTCGGTCATGCAGTCCTTTATGGACAAGCTGAAAGTGAAGAGTTCTGCCGGAAATGGTACGATTGTCACAATGAGAAAGAGGCTCTCAGAGCATGGCGTCTGATATCAGAAAACCTTCCGCAGAGGATAATCTGGGACTGGTGCATCTCTGCGCCAATCGTTTCCGTGGGCGGGGAATAGAATACGACGACCTGTATTCAGCAGGCTGTATAGGACTGCTAAAAGCGGTGAAAGCCTTTGACAGCGACAGGGGGGTTAAGTTCTCCACATATGCTGTACCTGTCATACTTGGCGAGATAAAGCGTCTTTTTAGGGATGGCGGTTCGGTCCGTGTTAGCCGCAGTTTAAAGGAGTTGTCCCTGCGCCTGCAGCGGCTTTGTGAGAGCTTCCGGCAGCGTGAGATGAGAGAGCCTACTGTTGCAGAGCTTGCGGTACTTTCGGGTGAGAGCGAAGCTGCTGTTTCTGAAGCTCTGTGTGTAAGTCAGCCAGTGATATCACTTACTTCGGGAGATGATGAGGAGGGGCAGACAGATATTCCCGTGGAAGCTCCTGATGAGAGCATAACTGATCTGCTTGCTCTGCGGCAGATAATGGCAAAACTTGACAAAAAAGACCGTGCTTTGCTTATGCTTCGCTATTACAAGGGATTTACCCAGTCGAAGACAGCGGCTGTGCTGGGAATGACGCAAGTTCAGGTATCGCGGCGTGAGAAAAAGCTGCTGACAGCAATGCGTGAGGAGTTGCTTAGTTGAATATCTTGGTAAAAAAGTATATTTTATTGCTGAAATCATCTAACTCCGTTGACATTTCTGAAAAAAGGCGTTATAATGATAGTACCAATAATTTTGTTAAAAGAGAGGGATTTTAACATGGCAAAACATATTTTAACAAGGCTGCTGGCAGGTCTGGCAGCGACGGTCATGCTTGTTCCCACGCTGAACAACGGCATGCCCGAGAAAAAAACAGTTAAAAAGGCACTTGCTGCTGATACAAGCGGCGACGACTGGCTCCATGTCAACGATAAGGCACAGATTGTTGATAAGGATGGAAACGAGGTTTGGCTGACAGGTGTAAACTGGTTCGGTTACAATGCAGGACGTCAGGTATTCGACGGCGTATGGTCGAAGAATATGCACAGCATGCTCAATCAGATCGCAGACCACGGCTTTAACCTTCTTCGTGTGCCGATGTCCACACAGATTATTCTTCAGTGGAAGAACAAGGGCTCAGACAAGGGCTCTGGCGTAGGAGAGGTAAACATGATGGTCAATGCTTATGAAAACCCTGAACTTACTGTTGAGGGTGGAGTAAGCGGTGAAGGTCAGTACACTCTTATGTACAGTTTTGATATCTGGAACAAGGCTGTGGAATGGTGCAGAGAAAACGGTATGAAGATAATGATCGACATACACAGTGCCACATCAGCTTCAATGGGACATCAGAAGCCACTCTGGTATGATGATAACTTCTCCGAGGACGACTGGCTTGAAGCTCTTGAATGGTTCACAGAGTACTATAAGGATGATGATACAATCATCGCTATTGACCTCAAGAATGAGCCTCACGGCAAGCCTGAGGAAGGTACATTTGCAAAGTGGGACGACTCAAAGGACAAGAACAACTGGAAATATGCAGCAGAAAAGGGCGCAATGGCTTGTCTCAAACATAATCCGAATCTGCTCATTATGATTGAGGGTGTGGAATGCTATCCTGACTTTGAAAAGGGTGCAGACTGGAGCACTCCTGCTGTTGACTATGCTCACTATGATGAGCCGTCACTGATATTCGGCGCCTGGTGGGGGGGAAATCTCCGCGGCGTAAAGGATCATCCTGTTGATATCGGCCAGTACAATAAACAGATAGTTTATTCACCTCATGATTACGGTCCGCTGGTATGGTCACAGAAATGGTTCTATATGGACGATCCTTCAAAGACATTTGATCGTCAGTCACTTCTTGACGATTACTGGTACGATACATGGGCTTATCTCATTGAGGAGCAGAAGTATCCGCTTCTCATGGGTGAATGGGGCGGCTTCATTGACAAGGAGCATGATCCTACCGGTGAGAACAAACACTGGATGCAGGAGCTCCGCGATTATATGATCGACAAGCATATCCACCATACTTTCTGGTGCTTCAACGAGAACTCAGGTGATACAGGCGGACTTGTATACGATGACTTTGGTAAGTGGGACGAGGAAAAGTACAATTTCGTCAAGGAAGCTCTCTGGCAGACAAACGACGGCAAGTTCATCGGTCTTGATCACTCTATCCCGCTTGGTCAGTCAGGCAATGGTATCTCACTTTCTGATTATTACGGCGGCGGTAGTTCGACTCCGAATCCTCCAAAGACTACAACAACTACCACTACAACATCTGCTACAACAACTACTTCAGAAACAACTACAACAACTACATCTGAAACAACTACCACTACCACCACAACTACTTCTTCAACAACAACAACTACTACTACAACTACGACCACACAGCCTGTGACAACTACTACAACTACGACTGCTCCCAAGGTTGAAGGAACAACAACTTCTCAGCCTTCACAGGATAACAATGGTCCTGTTGTATGGGGCGATGCAAACTGCGATGGTCAGGTAGATATGGCTGATGCTGTACTTATCATGCAGAGCCTTGCAAATCCGAACAAGTACGGCGTAGGCGGTACAGATGAAAAGGCTATTACAGAACAGGGCAAGACCAACGCTGACGTTGATACAAGCACAAAGGGAATTACATCAAACGATGCTCTCCAGATACAGCTCTATCTTCTCAAGAAGATAGCAACACTCAACCCGAATGGCTGAGAGAAAAACATAATAATTATGGCGGCACGGTTTTTACCGTGCCGTTTTTGTCATGGGGGACCTACAGATTTACGGCAGAAAGCCCTTTACAAACAGCGGACTTTCTGATATAATTATACTGAGTAAATATGTTTTGAAAAGAGGTAAAACTTTGGCTAACGACAAAATCAGAAATTTTTGTATTATAGCGCATATAGATCATGGTAAGTCAACTCTTGCCGACCGTATTCTTGAAAAGACTGAAACAGTTGCTATACGCGACATGGAGGATCAGCTTCTTGATAATATGGATATCGAGAGGGAGAGGGGAATAACCATAAAGGCACGTGCAGTTCGTCTTAAGTATACTGCTCAGGATGGTGAGGACTATATCTTCAATCTCATTGACACTCCTGGTCATGTTGACTTCAATTATGAGGTATCGCGTTCTCTTGCAGCTTGTGAGGGTGCTATACTTGTAGTTGATGCTTCGCAGGGAATCGAGGCTCAGACTCTTGCCAACACCTACCTGGCTATTGAGCACGATCTCGAGGTTGTTCCGGTTGTCAACAAGATAGATCTTCCCTCAGCAGATCCGGACAGAGTATGTAATGAGGTTGAGAACGTAATAGGTATTCCTGCAATGGACGCTCCGCGTATTTCAGCTAAAATGGGGACTAATATCGAGGCGGTTCTCGAAAAGATAGTCACCGATATTCCTGCGCCTCAGGGTGATCCTAAAATGCCATTGAAAGCTCTTATTTTTGACAGCTATTATGATTCATACAAAGGTGTTATCATATATGTCCGTGTTAAAGAAGGACGCGTGAAGGTTGGTGACAATATCCGCCTTATGGCTACCGGAGCTGTTTTCAACGTTGTCGAGGCAGGCTTTATGGATGCTTCAAATCTTGTTAACAACGGCAGCCTTGAAGCAGGCGAAGTCGGATATATTGCAGCTTCTATCAAGAGCATAGGTGATACTCAGGTGGGAGATACGGTTACGAATGACGACTGTCCCTGCGATGAGCCGCTGCCGGGTTACCGCAAGGTCAATCCAATGGTATTCTCAGGAATATATCCTGCTGATGGTGCTAAATATGGTGATCTCCGTGATGCACTTGAAAAACTCCAGTTGAATGACGCTTCGCTCTCGTTCGAGCCAGAGACCTCTATAGCTCTTGGTTTCGGTTTCCGCTGCGGCTTCCTCGGACTTCTCCATATGGAGATAATCCAGGAGAGGCTTGAACGTGAATACAATCTTGATCTTATCACAACTGCCCCATCGGTTATATACAAGGTCACAATGACCAACGGTGAGGTTCAGTATATTGACAATCCCACAAACTACCCCGATCCTGCCCTCATTCAGACTGCTGAGGAGCCAATGGTAAAGGCGAGCATTCTTTCACCATCTGACTATGTCGGCAATATTATGGAACTCTGTCAGGACAGGCGAGGCGTTTTCAAAGATATGAAGTACCTTGATGATACACGTGTGGAGCTTCATTATGAACTTCCGCTGAACGAGATAGTATACGATTTCTTTGACGTGCTGAAATCCCGTACAAAGGGATATGCTTCCTTTGACTACGAGATGATGGGCTATGTTCCCAGTAAGCTCGTTAAGCTGGACATACTTCTCAACGGTGATGTCGTGGACGCTCTGAGTTTCATAATACACACAGACAAAGCCTATGCAAGGGCACGTAAAATAGCGGAAAAGTTAAAGGATAACATTCCGCGTCAGCTCTTTGAGGTGCCGATACAGGCAGCCATAGGCGGAAAGATAATCGCCCGTGAGACCGTTAAGGCAGTGCGTAAGGATGTTCTTGCTAAGTGCTACGGCGGCGATATAACCCGAAAGAAAAAGCTGCTTGAAAAGCAGAAGGAAGGTAAGAAGCGTATGCGTCAGCTCGGTACAGTAGAAGTACCACAGGAGGCGTTCATGAGTGTGCTCAAGCTTGACAGCTGATACGGAGGTTTTATGATTAACTACATCATTCTCGGAATACTTGCGGCAATACTTCTTGTAAGTGTAATAACTGTGATTACTGAATACTTTATACCGAAAAATTCAGATGCAGGACGGCTTTTCCGTGCAGTCAGAATAAGACTTCGCGAGAAATCACGTACAAGTTTCTGTGTGACTGCTATCGTACTGCTTATATTCGGACTTGTTGTACATGATAACTTTAAAATGCTTTTTGCGGCTATGGGGATAATGCTTCTTACGCTGATCGTACTGCACCCCGGGGATTTTCTCAGTATATTCCGTCACCGCAGAAAGGCATCAAAGAAAAAGCGTCTGGAGCTTACACCGAAGCTTGCAGGCAATGTGCCTATGGCAAAGCTTGCAAAGGAGCTTGAGCCAATTGAGACGGAAGTTGAAACAGTGAAAGGAAATGAATGATAATGAGTATATATACCTGTCCGCATTGCGGCGAAAAAACATTTACTCCCATACAAAAAGCATTATCTGGAACAATGAAATCAAAAGGTAAGCCCTGCCCGAAATGCGGAAAGCTTTGTGTTAATGGTAAGGGCGCAACCATATTTGAAGCTATTTTCTTTGTAGTTGCATTTGCATTTATAATATATGTATATCTCCACGGTCTTGATAATGTTTGGATGTATACTCATGAAGTGCCGATAGTTGCAGGAATAATCGTACTTATGTATGTAGTCCCGAAGATAGTGAACGCTTTCTGTTTCAAACTGGTGCAGTCCATACGACTTGACGCATATAAATGAGAGATCTTGGTATTTACATTCATGTGCCATTCTGCGGAAAAAAGTGCGGTTACTGCGATTTTTACTCTGTAAAATGGACAAAACAGGCAGCTGAGGACTATACTGTTGCAGTTTTACGCAATTTACGGCATTACTCTGAAGCTGACCGCAAAGTTGATACGGTCTATCTGGGCGGCGGTACTCCTTCTTTGCTCACTTCAATGCAGATAGAGAGCATACTCAGTGAGATACGGAGAAGTTTCTTACTTGACCAGCAGGCTGAGATCACTATGGAAGCCAATCCATGTACAATCAGTGCCGAAAAGCTTTCAGAGCTTCGGAATGCAGGTGTAAACCGTCTATCAATAGGAGTTCAGTCCATGATAGACAGCGAATTGAAAATGCTTGGGCGTGTTCACAGTGCTGAAAGAGCTGTTCAGGCAGTTCTTGACGCTGAAAGGGCAGGTTTTGAAAATATCTCATGCGATTTGATGATAGCTCTGCCAGAACAGAAGCCGGAAAGTCTGCAATATTCAGTGGAAAAGCTTACAAAACTGCCAATCAAGCACATTTCGGCGTACATTCTCAAGACAGAGGAGGGTACGCCTTTTGATTGCGACGAAATAAAGCGGAAACTGCCTGACGAGGATGGAACGGCGGAGCTTTACTTTGAAATGGTTCAGCTTCTCGAGAAACATGGCTTTATGCAGTATGAGGTATCGAATTTTGCAAAGGAAGGATATACAAGCCGACACAACTGCCGCTACTGGAAATGTGAGGATTACCTCGGAATAGGCCCTGCGGCTCATTCATGTTACAACGGGAAAAGATTTGCCGTGGACCGTGATATTACCGGATTTATCAGAAGCGGTATACAGCAGATCACAGTTACAGACGAAAATCCCTGTGGATTTGAGGAGTACGCAATGCTTAGGCTAAGGCTGAAGGAGGGCCTTTATCTGGATGATTTTCCTGAGCACAGAAATGATATTGAAAAGAAACTCCCTCCACTTGTGAATGCGGGTTACGTTCAGACCGATGGTGAAAGCGTATGGCTCACTCCGAAAGGTTTTCTTATGTCAAATTCTGTTATCAGCTATCTTGTTTTTGATTGAATGTGCTGAGTTGCCTTTCATAAGGAATCTGAGGCAAGCATTTCTTAATTTCAATTGTTTATTTATAATTTGCATTTCCAGAGAACTTAATAATTGTTGAAACAAAACTAGCCATAACTTTGAAAATGATTTCAAAGTTATGGCTGTTTTTTTACTGTCAGTTTATCCACTGCTTCATCAGTTTGAATTTGTTATCGGTTACTTCATACTCGGTATGATAGCTTTTCGGATACATTGTATCACCAGTTATTTCTTCCATGCCTACAAGTGCACTTCCGATTTTCCCTTGCTGTTTGTAAAAAGCCCATATTTAAAGGAAAGAAAAGGCGTATACAAACCTCGGAAAAACACATTTCCGCCTTTTGAGAATTCAAACCTTACTATTTCATCTTTTTTTGCCGAAAGCTCTGTATATTTGCTGTTGTATTCGGCATAAAATGCCTCATATTCATTTGTCATAGCGGAATCAGCTCCTGACTTTCTGGGTGCAGAGCGAATAAAACTTTAAAGATTACAAATTATTTTAATTTTCTGATGACAGGGACTTTATAATTCTGTCAAATAGCGGGAAATCCTTGTCATATGTTTCCTGTAACTTTTCATTCACACCATTTATCGGGTTATCAGGATTGCGGATTGCAATGAACATATCATCAGAAACGTTATTTGGGTTTATACCGATGGCCTGTGCGAAATTTGTGCCTTTAAGATAGTAGAAATATTTATCTACATGTGGATCGTCTGGATAAAGATTACTCAGGTCAACGAAGTCGTCTTTAGGCGTGAAAATACCTCCAAGAGTCAGTTTGTCTCCTATTACAATTACCTGTTCATTGCTGCTTAGTAAAGTGGATAGCTTTACTGTAGCACCGGTATTGTAGTTAGCAAATTCGCTTGTAGTGTATGGCACATAATATACAGAAACAAGGACTTTTCCATTACCGTTGCAATCTTCACCGAACTGAGTGAAGTATTCTTCAAGATTTTCTGAATATCCGACATCATCATTGTAGCAAAGCATAAGTATTGTCGAGTCAGGGTTAGGCTTATTTACAAGGTCGAAAATAAGGAAAGTCATCATTACCACGAAAAATGTTCCGAGGCCCAGCCACCATTTGTTATGATAGAAGAAATTGCTTATCTTTTTGCCGAAAGTGAGCTTGATCTCTTCTTCCTTTTCTTCGTGAATCGTAGCTTCTTCATCACTGATCATGCCTTGTTTCATGCGCATGAGCTCTATTTTTTCGTCGTGTATCTTTTTTTCGTAGGCTTCCTGCCTCTCCTTTTCGAGTTTAGCTTTTTGGCGCTCGATTTCAAGTTGCTGACGGGCAGTTTCCTCATCGCGCTGTTTTCTGAGATCCTTTTTGCTCTTCAAAAGGCTGGGATTGATATCGAGTTTTTCATCTTTTGTGTCAGTTTTTTTAGTATCTTTCTTATCCATTGTAAATCCTTATGATAACGGGCGGCAATCAGCCGCCCGAATGGGTTTATATTACTGATTAAGGCTCTTTAATGTCGGGAAGAGAAGAACGTCCCTGATAGAAGAGCTGTTTGTGAGAAGCATTACAAGACGATCGATACCGTATCCGATACCGCCTGTAGGAGGCATACCTATCTCGAGAGCATTGAGGAAGTCCTCGTCAGTGCGGTTAGCTTCTTCGTCACCCTGACTGAGAGCTTCTTCCTGAGCTTTGAAGCGCTCACGCTGATCAATAGGATCATTAAGCTCGGAGTAAGCATTACACATCTCACGTCCTGTGATGAACAGCTCGAAACGCTCAACATATTCCGGAGCGTCAGGCTTCTTCTTGGTGAGAGGTGATATTTCAATCGGGTGATCCATAATGAATGTAGGTTGAATGAGGTGCTCCTCAACGAAAGCCTCAAAGAAGAGGTTGAGGATATCACCACGCTTGTGACGATCTTCGTACTCAACGCCCTTTTCGTCAGCTATCTTACGAGCTTCCTCAAGAGTCTTTATTTCATTGAAGTCAACGCCTGAATACTTCTTTACCGCGTCGATCATAGTTAAGCGCTCAAACGGCTTACCGAGGTCAATCATGTGCTCACCGTATGGTACGCAGGTAGTTCCGCAGACCTCCTGAGCTACGTGACGGAACATATTCTCGGTGAGGTCCATCATTCCGTAGTAGTCGGTATATGCCTGATAGAGCTCCATAAGTGTAAACTCTGGGTTATGACGAGTATCAACGCCTTCGTTTCTGAAAACTCTTCCTATTTCATAAACTCTTTCGAGTCCGCCGACAATAAGTCTCTTGAGGTATAGCTCAAGGCTGATACGGAGTTTTACGTCTTCATCGAGGGCATTGTAGTGAGTTTCAAACGGCCTTGCGGCAGCGCCGCCAGCATTTGAAACGAGCATAGGAGTTTCTACCTCCATGAAGCCCTGATTATCGAGATAGCGTCTGATAGAAGCAATTATCTTTGAACGCTTTACAAAAGTATCCTTGACATCGGGATTGATAACGAGGTCGAGGTAACGCTGACGGTATCTTGTGTCTGTGTCCTTGAGACCGTGCCACTTTTCAGGCAGGGGGAGGAGAGACTTGGTGAGAAGAGTGATACTCTTGGCATGAATTGAGATCTCGCCCTTTTTAGTTCTGAAAACGTATCCCTCAACGCCGATGATATCACCGATATCCCACTTCTTCTTGAACTCCTTGAAGAGATCTGCACCGACATCGTTGGAGCGTACATATACCTGTATACGGTCGGAAGCATCGCGAACATCGATGAAGTTAGCTTTACCCATATCTCTCCAACTCATGATACGGCCTGCAATACTGATTATATTTTCGTTGAGTTTTTCAAGCTCGGCAGCCTTTTTCTCCTCATCATCTCCTACAGCAGCGAGTATTTCAGCTTCCTTAGCCTCGTACTCTTTCTTGTAGTCGGCAGCATGGCCTGTAACATTGAACTTTGTAATAGTGAATGGATCGTGACCAAGTTCGCGGAGATCTGCAAGTTTGTCGAGACGATCCTTCTTTAGTATATTAATATCCTGAACCGGCTCTTCTTCTGCCTGAACAGGATTGTTTACCTGATTTTCGCTCATTTCTGATATCCTTTCGATTACTTTGAAATCTCTATGACCTCGAACTTCAGCTCGCCTGCCGGAGCTTCAACGATGAAAGTATCGCCGACTCTTTTCTTCATAGCAGCCTTGCCGATAGGGGACTCATCTGAGATAAGACCATCTCTTACGTTAGCGTGGTTGGTACCAACGATAGTAAATGTTTCAACCTTGCCTGTATCGAGTCTTTTTATAGTTATTTTGGAGCTCATACCGATTTCGTCGACAGAAATGCTCTCGTCGTCAACGATCTCAGCGTTGTCGATAGTGTACTGAAGTTCCTGGATGTGAGCTTCGAGGATTGCCTGTTCGTTTTTAGCTTCGTCGTATTCAGCGTTTTCTGAAAGGTCTCCGTATGAACGAGCGACCTTAAGTCTTTCAGCAACTTCCTTACGTTTATTGATCTTGAGGTCATCGAGCTCAGCAACGAGCTTGTCGTAGCTTTCTCTGGACATCTTCTTTGTAGCCATATCAATGCACTCCTTAATATTTAATAATAATTAGCATTACATATCATTATACTATACCACGCTTCAAAAGTCAATACCTTGCGGAGTGATGGTTTTGAGTTAAGCGGATATTTGAGCAGATATATTCAGTACATTCCGAATTCGTTATAATAGCAAAATATGAATAAGGATTTTTTAAATGAGTTAGTTGCTACCATATGTTTAAAGACATTGATATAATCCCCTGTCTTAGAGTGAAAACACGAAAAAACAAAAAGTGTGAAAACTCTAAGGGGGGATTTTATGTCAAGACGAAATAGACTTACGGATGAAGAACGGATTGCGGCAGTGCAAGAATACATAAATGTAGAAGGTAGCTATCGATCAATTGCAAAGAAATATGGGATAAGCATACAACGATTCCGAATGATTGTTGGCCGTGCACAGACAGAATGTATATGCCGACCACAGAACCGCACCTGCACGGGAGTTCAACCGCACACTGCCGGACTTTGAACCGCATCTTGCCGTTCGTTGACCGCACTTATCTGAATCCTGTATACTAATCATAGCACACAGCAATGTGTGACTTGAAACACAGGAGGTTCGGATATGACTGCCTTTGTCAATAAAAAACTGAGCCACAGCGCTAATAAAAAAGTGAGCCAGTTTTGATAAAAAAATAAGGAGCCTTCGGCTCATCGGGCTCTGCCCGAACCAGAGGTTTATCGCTTACGTTTCCAAGCAATGAAAAAGGCGATGCAGCATATCGCTGACATCGCCCATTACTTGTAAACCTCACAGGACGCTCAGATCGCTATTCAGCGTTGCCCTATCCTCTCTGTGAGTAAAGCATATTTCTTGTAGCATAAAACTATATTTGTCAATGCTCATTCTTAGCGACGTCTGAGCTCAATTTCGCAGGACATGGATGCTCAATCGGAGCGTTATATTCAGCAGTGGATTACAAAAAGGAAAGTTAAGGAACTAGCCCGTTTGGCGTTAGCTTAATATTATCACCGAAAAAATAGAGCTTTTTATGAAGTGTTTATTCTTGTAAACAAACAAAGTGTCGCATTGCGTTGGACAAAATTTATAGTGAATATATAGTGATTAATTGCTATATAAGGAAATAGCCTTACGTGTTGGGTAAAGTGAGATAATCAGTTGTGGTTCACCTTTTGCAAATTTTTCTTCAGGCATATGTGTTTTATTAATTGTAAACGGAATAACAAAATCTTTATCAGTTCCTTCTTTGAGAGAAAAGGTTAAAGATTTAAACTCATTTACATACGTATATGCATTTCTGTCACAATAATTCATATACGCTCCGTTTGTTATCATATATTGTCCTAAATCAATTCCTGCATTTTCACCGTATTTATTATCTTTATTCTTGAAATTGACTTTAACAAGAAAAACATAATCTGAATTGATAAATTTCTCCTTATTTTCTACATCATATCTGTTATAAAATTCTTCTATCGTGATTAATTCTGTTTCTTTAACATTTATGGAATATCCTTCCATATTTTCTGCGTTATTATCAAAAAAGTCGTTTCCTATGTCAACTTCTTCGTGGTTTTCGTAATATTTATTTATAGGATATCGTGTTTTTGAATTAACGGAATATACTCTTATCCCGAATATCATAACTAATAAACTTAAAACTGTGACTTTTATTATTCTATTTTTCATGCATTATTCTCCGCGATATTAATGACTCCATTATTCTTGTGTTTATTTTTCATTATTACAACTATGAAAAGCGAAACTAAAAACATAATAAGCATTTCAATAAATAATGTTTTATAGTTCCTCAACATTACATCAGCAACTTTCATGTAACTAATTGGTGAAAAAAAATCATACCCGATATGAATTCTGTTATTTAAGAAATAAGTAGCAACAAGTAGTAATATTGGTGATGTAATAGCAACGATCTCATGTTTTATTATAAGAGAGAATGCATAACCTACACAACCTAACAGTCCACAAAAAGCAAAAAAGATAAGAATATATAACATCTCATATATTATAGGACTTGAATAAAAAATATTTCCAAGTAAACTATTAGAGAATTCTCCATAATAAATATCATATACAGGATCAGGAGTTACCGCTGGAATAAACAACAATATAGAAATCAGATTAATTAGCAGAGGAATAGCTGCAATTAATCCGGATGAAATGAAAACAGCTATATATTTGAAAATTCTATATTTTATATCATCATTAAATTCATGCTTATTCTTTTTGGCTTTTCGTCTTTCTGTACAATATGACCATGAAAAGGGAAGCACGGCAGCAAGTATTGTAAATATAAAAAAGATCTTGCAAGGTTTTATATCTTCTAATTTAGTTCCACCTATCCACATTGTATAAGCGCTAATAGTAGGGGAAAGCGTGTTTTGTGGAAGTATTTCATCAAAATTAACATGGTTACAGTAATCATGATATGTTTTTATTGACTCGTATGAATAAATTAATGAAATGATTGTTCCCAAAGTACAAATGGTTATGAAATAAATATTAAATAAAGATTTTTTAATTTCGTTCTGTAAATTGCTCATTTTAACACCCTTTGATTTTTAATCAAATATTAAGATTTTTAGTTAGCTGTTGGATAACCTTGAGTTTCGCTATTTGTATCAAAAGCTACTTTTCCATTTGAATTTCTAACGGCACAGTCTCTGATAAAGACTTTTGCAATTTGATATCCATTTTCATTAACATACTGACGGATAAGGCGCTTATCTCCATTACGTACTCGTATATTTCTGGTATTTAATGATCCCCAATATTGAGGGCAAGAGTCAACCCAATGAGATGTCCACCTATCTTCATAGCTATATCTTCCATATACAGTTACATATACACAATAAAAATTATCCCAATCACGATAACCATTGTTTTCAATATAAATAGAAGATGACGTGTCTTTCCAGCCATCTACAAGGACTTCATGATAAGGAATACTGCTTCCATTCGCGTAAACAGCTGTTCCATAATAAGTGTTCCAACTATATTTGTTTGTATTAGCAGAAGCAGTAATTCCCATAAGCATTGTTGTATTAATGATTCCTGCTGATAATAGTGCAAGTAATTTTTTTATTATTTTATTATTCATAATTATTCTCCAAATGTTTATTTCAAAGGGTGTTAAGGTCAACAATTTCAGAATTGTTTCAACTTCGTTCACTTACAAGAAGTTGAACACGATTTTGTATATTTTCTGCTATCTGTTGAGGTGCTTTTTCTCCAGCAAACATTGCAAATATCTCATCGTTTATGATATTAAATACATCATCTTCCATATCAAGATTAATCTTTTTAATGCTATTTATTAGATTAACAAGTTGGTCATATTCGTCTTTTGAAAGGAAACCTTCATCTACATCGCCTTCAAATTTTTCTACGATATTTGATTCGTTTTCATGAATATACAGATCTTTTCCCATATCTTCAAAGGCTTTTTTGTTTATAGGAAATTCATCGTCATAATTTGATGTGCTTTTATATTGATTCTCATAAGAGACAAGCATGCGTATAAATTCCCATGCTCCTTTTTGTTTGTCAGCAGAAGACATAGCGCTTATAGCTATTGTATCTGTTGAAACATTAAAATATGATCCAGCATTATCTGAAGAAGGATAACCTACATATGTTATTGCTTCATCTATTCCGTAATACTCACGATATGGATTATTGTGGAATTTTCTGAAACTGTAAATAATATCTTCAAAAAGGAACAAAGAAGAATTATAGTTCATATCCTCTTTATATCCAGTGAAATCATCAAAAGAATTTATAAAATCAAGTATGTTTACAAATTCTTTTGAATCAAAATGACATTCAGCCTTATCATAATCAATAAAGGAACTCAAAACACCTCGAAGCAAGGTAAAATAAACATAATCTTTGGTTTTATGTCCGCTGATTGTTGAACCATCAGGCATTTTTTCCCAATGCTCTTTCATTTCGTCAAATGTCCAATTCTCTTTTCTTCCAACATATTTAGTAGGTCCTGCAAGAGTATCTATAGAAAAACAAAGAGGCATATATGTCAATTTATTATTCATTTCACAAGCGCGAAGGACATTGTCATATAGTGTATCATGATTGATTTCAGTATCAGAGTCAAGATACATATTCAAATCTGAAAAAGCACCTTTTTCAGCCAAATTTATAAATTTTCCGTTGTCTGAAAAAATATTAGGTATAATATCAATATTACCGCCTTCCATTATATCAAGATACAACTTCATATTATAATTATCTAAAGTTTCTTTTGAATTAACTATTGTTTTATCTATATCTTCAGCATAGTCCTTGAGAACAATTTTATATCCATTATCTGCATTATTAAATTCTTTAACAACGTCTTTCCCGTTGATTATATATGGATTTTCGGCACTTATTGCCATCGTTAATATGATATCGTCTTCTGAATGTTTTACAGTTTCATCTTCAACAGATAAAGTGTTTTCATGAACTTTTTGTGATGTAGTTGATGCTCTTGAATTATTACATGAAAAAGCTGAAAATAGTGTTAGAATGCTTATTGCAATAATTTTTTTCATTAATATCACCTGTTCTTCCTAATTGATTATTGTATCATTTAGGCATAAAAAAAGTGTATTTTCAAAACAAAATACACCCTTAATGCTTATATTATACTAAGTTAATATTGATATTGCATTTGGTAGATGGAACTTTTTCTGATTAGTAGTATGATATATAACTTAAATTTATTACATTATATCATACTTTGTTTTGCATGTCAAGTATTAGTTTCAATTCGGCTTCAGTTTTTATTGTAGTTTCAATTCGGCTTCAGTTTTTATGGCCGTTTTATTGTCAGTTTTACCCTTACAACTTTGTTTTACTGCAGGATCTTTTGCAGCTAAATATATATGCACTGGCATGCGTGCGTGTACGATTTAAGTGTTTTACGTACAAAAAACGTGAGGCTTTAATGCTCTTTTTGAATGGAATATTTATTGCAAATAAACAACCGCAAATTAGAAACTCTGGATTTCCATTTGGCAAGACTTATCATATGGTTCTGTGTATAAGTAAATACCCCCAATGCTTCACATCATCAGACAAGCATTGGGGGGGAAAAATAAATATGCTTATATACTACTGAATAAGATTATGAGCTATTTCCACAGCTTTATAGTACTGGTCATCCTGTTCCTCGTTTTCGTTTGCAATGGAGATATCAGGGGAAAGACCGATACCGTCGTAACATTTCGACACAGAGGTCTGATACTTTGCAACTGTAAGAACAACTGCGCCGTTTTTGCTGAACTCGGTAGTTTTCTGCATTACTCCCTTGCCGTATGTGTTTTCGCCTATGAGTACAGCGTCCGAGAAATCGCGCAGAGATGCTGCGAATAGCTCCGCAGCGCTTGCTGTATTCGTGTTTACGAGCACAACCATGGGGATTTCAAGCTTGTTCTCGTCAGAGTATATGAGAGTCTCACTGTGACCGTCCTTGTATTCTGCAGTAGCGATAACGCCCTCGGGGAGCAGCGGATCTACACAGTCTGAAAGGACTTCAATACTTCCTCCAGCGTTGTCACGGACATCAAAAATGAGTGATCTTGCACCGTTTGATGTAAGCCTCTCGAGAGTTTCCACGAACTTCTGCGGAGTATTCTTTTTGAAGCTCTTTATCCTTATATATCCCACATATTCGTCGAGCATTTCGCCTGTTACGGATTCAACTTCAATGGAGCGGCGGGAGAATGTATAATCTTTGTCAATACCTCCGCGGCGGACTGTTAACCTTATCTCTGAGCCTTCGGTACCACGCAGTGCTTCGACTGATTCATCAAAACCTTCCGAAAGAACGCTTACACCATCTATAAGAGTAATTATATCGCCTGCCTTAATTCCAGCGTCAGAAACAGGAGAGTCCTTTGTTATTTCTGCAATGCGAATATAACCGCTTTCGTCTTCGCTGAGAGTAAGTCCCAGACCGATGAGCTGTCCCTGATCCTCGTTCTGCTCTGCAAGGTACTCCTCCTCTGTTAGAAACTTGGAGTATTTATCGTCAAGTCCCGAGATATAGCCTTTTAATATTCCGTCGCTGAGCTTGTTTTCATCGATATCGCCGAGATAATTTTCACGGACGTATGAATCGAGAGTTTGGAGTGAGTTGTACTTCTTACTCTTTTCGTTTACGTCAACAACAGTCTTGTTGAAGCTCTGTAGCGAGAAAAAAGAGGTGAGTATGAACGTTACCGCAGAAGCGATAGCTATAAGGCTCAAAGCAAGGCCGAGACTGATTTTTCTGTTCATATTATCATCGCTTTCTGACAAAAATTCGGGCAGTCGCTTGAACTGCCCTTATTTGTGATATGTTATTGTTTTTATGTTGAAGTTCAGTCTATCAATACGGACTAACATAACCCATTGGATCAACACGTGAGCCGTTTACACGAACCTCAAAGTGGAGATGCGGTCCGGTTGACCAGCCTGTAGAACCTATGTAACCGATGACTGTACCCTGTTCAACGTACTGACCTACAGAAACGCAGGCACTTGCCAGATGTGCGTAAACAGTAGAATATGTACCGTCATGTGATATAACAACATAGTTGCCGTAGTTGCCGCAGCGTCCGCATGGACAATAGCCGTCCTTACCATAATCTTCATAGCATGAGTTGAATACAGTAACAACGGTTCCTGATCTGGAAGCAACTGCTGCACCACCGTGTATTCCAGCATCACCTACATCAATGCCATAATGGAAGCTCCCCCATCTTGGGCCATAGTAGCTGGAAATATAGCTGAATCCCGGTGCAGGCCATGCAAAGCCTGAAGCTCCTGCCGCAACAGGTACATAAGATGGCTGATTTGAATAATCATAGTTCTGAGCGGCCTCAGCTCTCTGAGCCGCAAGGCGGGCCTGTTCTTCCTGATACCGTCTTTCAGCTTCTGCAGCCTGACGAGCAATCTCAGCCTGTATCTGGGCGTCAAATTCAGCATCAATTGCAGCGAGCTCATCCTGATTGTTTCTGATCCTTTGCTGTTCTGCAGCGATACGATCAATCTCGGCCTGAGTCTTTACCATCTGCTCGTTGAGGATGTCCATCTCTTCCTTTTTCTCTTCCTTACGCTTTTCCTGTTCTTCCATTTTCATTTCCAGAGTAAGCTTTTCGGACTCGAGATTCTTCTTGGACTGCTCCATTTCGTCGATATCAGCGAGGATATCATTTATTAGCTGCTCGTCGTATGAGGCGATACGGTTTACCATTTCAACTCGTGATATCATATCATAGAAGCTTGAAGTACCTACAACCACGGAAGCAAGATTTTCGTTACCAGAGATATACATATTGCAGAGGCGCTGTTTGAAGATCTCGACATTGTGGTCAATCTCCTCCTGCTGTTTTACAATAGAGTCATCCAGCATTTCGATGTTGAACTTAGTGGTATCGATATCTGCGTTGAGACTGTCTATTTCCTTATTGAGGAGGTCAATATTCTCATGTATCTTGTCAATCTGATCCATAAGAATATTCTGATACTGCTGCTCTTCAGCCTTATTGCCTTCAAGAGCGTCCAGCTGTTCCTGAAGCTCAGATATTCTGGCTTTATTGTTATTTATCTCTTCCTGCATTTCTGCAATAGTCAGTGCAGAAGCTTTTTCGTCTCTGCCCTGAATTGAAGGATAAGCTGCCAGAACGGATGCGGATAAAACGGATGAGATAACAAAGGATACTCCCTTTTTGAATATATTAAGTTTTTTCATAATCAAGCTGCGTGTCAGACCTTATGAAGTAAATTAAGATTGGACTGACAGCACACTCCTTTCATAAAAAGATTTCATATTATTCGTTCGGACATCCATATCATACGTCGATATGCTTTCTTGTGCTTATAACGCTTCCTACAGCGCCTATGAGAGCGCCGAATACAAGGTAGCCGATGACTATATATAACCTTATCTTATCAAATGGGATAAGGCTTCCTATACCGAAAGTCTTCATAAGCATGCCCTGTTCTGTCAGCATTTTATAAGCCGAGCGGTAAATCGCCCATGTGATGAAATATGCACCTGCGCCGGCGAAAAAGCCTGTTACCATACCTTCTACGAAGAACGGCATACGGATGAACGCATTTGTAGCGCCGACATATTTCATTATCTGTATCTCCTCACGGCGGGCAAAAACACTTGCCTTTGTGGTATTGGATATAATTATCATTGAAATTACTGCAAGAGCCAGTATAACAGCACCAGCGATCATTGAAACCACTTTTCTGAGCTCTCTGAGGAATTCAGCCACCTGCGGTGAAGCAGAAGCGCTCTGTATATTTTCAAGAGCGTTTATCTTAGTGACAGTATCTGAGATCTTGTCGTTGTTCTTGACAGTTACACTGAAGCCGTCAGGCATAAAGCTTGCATCATCGCCGATATAATCGTTGAAGATGACCTGAGCGTTCGGGAGGCTTGCCTTCTGTCTTTCAAGTGCTTCTTCCTTGGATACGAACTTTATGGTTGCCACATTCGGGATGGCCTTTATGGCCTCCTCAGCAGCGGTATTCTGTTCATCAGTAGTGCCCTGATTCATTATTACAACGACTTCATTCTGACTTCCGAGACCTTTTATCATGGAATTGAGGTTAATATAGAACAGGCCTGCAATTCCAACGAGAAGAAGTGAAATGAGCAGTACGCAGAATGTAGCGAATGCCATCATCTTATTCTTCCATATATTTTCCACGCCCTGATCGGCGAGGTATCTGAAACCACTGAGCTTCATTCCTTACCTCCTTCCGTTTTATCGGAGAGTGCAGCAAGTATCTCCTCAGGTGTTTCGCCCTTGGGTATCTTCGGGAGTTCCTGCGTGATATCCACGTCAATGTTCTCCTTTACGGGCTTCATTAGTTCCTTTTCAGGCTTTTCAGGCTCTGGAACTCCACCTATAGCAGAAATAATATCATCTGCGGTCATATTTTCTATAGGCAGTTCGATATTGTCTTCGGTATTAATTTCCTCACGTACATTATCGTTGATATGCTCTGCTTCGCTTATAGCAGCTGCCATAGCTTCTGCAGGCATCTCAGCGTTCATATCTGCAAGGAGTTCATCGCCTGTACCTGTTATGACCTCGTCAAAAACGATCTCACCTTCGGTGATGTTGATTATACGTCCGCCGAAGTGTCTTACAAGGTCGTGCTCATGAGTTACCATGAGTATAGTAGTACCCTGATCATTTATGCCCTTGAGGAGCTCAACGATCTCGTAGGAGAGTTCGGGGTCGATATTACCCGTAGGCTCGTCTGCGATGATGAGCTGCGGATCGTTTACCAGTGCTCTTGCAATTGCAACACGCTGTTTTTCACCGCCGGAAAGCTCATCAGGGTAAGAGTTCGTTTTAGCATGGAGTCCTACGAGACTTATAACGTAAGGGACTCTCTTTCTTATATATTTGATCGGAGCGTCGATAACCCTGAGAACGAATGCAATGTTCTCGTATACTGTCATTGACGGGATCAGTCGGAAATCCTGAAATACGAATCCGAGTGTACGGCGGAATTCAGGTATCTTTCTTTTCTTGAGCTTGTTCAGGTTGTAGCCGTTAACGGTGACAACACCGCTTGTGGCATCAATTTCCTTGAGCAGAAGCTTTATCATAGTACTTTTGCCCGCACCTGATGAACCTACAACGAAGGCAAAGTCACCGTCGTTTATTTTGAGGCTGACGTTGTTGAGAGCGTCAACACCACTGGAGTAGGTCACGGATACGTTTTTAAGTTCTACCAATGGGTCACACCTACCTTAAATCTGTGAAAAGGGCGGACAGAGCCGCCCGAAGTTCCATATGTGCCTGTTCAGGCTTTTATCAGAACTTTACAGGATTAGCAGACAGGTACTTCTTTACCATGAGAGCGATCTTGAAGATAATAGCGTGATCGAACTCACGGAGATCAAGACCTGTAAGCTTTTTGATCTTTTCGAGTCTGTATACAAGTGTATTTCTGTGTACGAAGAGTTTTCTTGATGTTTCTGAAACGTTGAGGTTGTTTTCAAAGAACTTCTGTATAGTAAAGAGTGTTTCGTGATCGAGAGACTCGATGCTGCCTACCTTGAATACCTCATGGAGGAAAGTCTCGCAGAGAGTTGTGGGGAGGTGATAGATAAGACGTGCAATACCGAGGTTGTCGTAGCTTACGATAACCTTGTCTGTATCGAATACCTTGCCGACTTCAAGAGCCATCTGAGCTTCCTTGAATGAACGTGCAAGCTCCTTGACGCCGACAACGGCTGTACCGATACCAACGTTAACTCTTGTATAGAACTCACTGCTGAGAGTATCTGCGATAGAACGTGCGAGCTTTTCGAGATCCTTTGAATCTACTGTGCTCTTGAGCTCCTTGACGAGAACGATATCTGTTTCTGTGATATTGAAAACGAAATCCTTGTTCTTGTCAGGGAAGAGGTTCTGAATAACATCATAAGCGGAAATGTCATTAGCAGAAATGATTCTGATAAGGAATACTGCACGGCTGATCTCGGCGTTGAAGTGAAGTTCTCTTGCCTTGATAACGATATCACCAGGGAGAACATTGTCGAGAATGACATTCTTTATGAAGTTGTTTCTGTCGTACTTTTCATCATAGTACTGCTTGATATTTGAAAGTGCAATAGCGAGGATGCTTGCATATTTTGCAGCAGCATCATCAACACCCTCTACGAATACCGCATAATCAGGCTTTACTCTTGAGCCGAAAGGCTTGTAGGTGAAGCCGTCGCGGATGAAAATGTCGTGTGAATCACTGAGATCGAGTGATACGAACTCATTTGTTGTACCAACACGTGAAAGATCGCTGCAAGCGATGATAGTTGCAGTCTCATCTACAACTCCGATAGTAGCGTCGATAGAATCACGCATCTGATGAACTAAACCCTGAAATAATCTGTTGGACATGATAGACATCCTTTCTCTTAATAAAATCTTATTTTGAGCGGACCTTCAGGAATATGGAAAGGAGTGTGTCTCCTTAACATATTACAAATTGTAACACATTTTAGGTTGCAATTTGTTAACAAACTGTTAACTTTCGTCCGAAGGCTCACAAACATGACTGATAAATATGTTTGATTTTGTAGAACTTCACCAATGAGGAGAAATTCTTTGTAACTGAATTGTAATTTTTCCATCCTCAAATGTAATTTTTACATTTTCTCGGGACGGTCGATATTTAATATCTCAAGTACATTCCTCAGCGTCTGACGAACTGCCACACAGAGGAGGATACGTGCATTCATAAGTTCCTTTGACTCAGCATTCTTTACGCTGCAGGCGTCATAGAAGCGGTGGAACAGAGTTGCAAGGTCAACTGAGTACTTTGTGATCTTTGAAGGATCATAGCTCTTAGCCGCTAGATCTATCTCTCTGGGGAGAGAAGCAAGATGGCGGATAAGCTCAATCTCACGTGGATTATCAAGGAGATCAAGGTCGGCGGACTGTGGTATCTCAACGCCCTCTTCACTGAGATTTCTCAGGAGACTGCAGATTCTTGCATGAGCGTACTGAACGTAGTAAACGGGGTTCTGTGATGACTTCTCGATAGCCAGGTCGAGGTCAAATTCAAACTGTGAATTAGCTTCGCGGAGATTGAAGAAGAATCGAGCTGCATCTATCGGTATCTCATCCAGAAGGGTTACAAGTGTAATAGCCTTGCCGCTTCTCTTAGATAGCTTTACGACTTCACCGTTGCGGACCAGCATTACCATCTGCATCAGAACTACGTCAAGCTTTTCCGCGTCTACTCCGAGAGCTGTGAGAGCAGCTTTCAGACGTGGAACGTAGCCGTGATGGTCTGCGCCGAGAACGTTGATAGCCTTGTCAAAATTACGTGTAACGAGTTTATTGTAATGGTAGGCAATATCAGGTACTATATAGGTATAGAGACCGTTGCTTCTCCTTAGTACGAAATCCTTGTCGAGGCCGTATTCCGTAGCCTTGAACCATATAGCTCCGTCCTGTTCGTAGGCTTTTCCTGCCTCTATAAGCTTGTCAACAACCAGCTTTGTCTCATTCTTTTCGTGAACTGTACTTTCACGGAACCAGTTGTCATATACGATACGGTACTTCTTGAGATCACGCTCGAGGCCCGCTATGTTTATAGGAAGTGCGTAATCAACGAGAGCCTTTCTGCGTTCTGTTTCGGCTGTGTTCTCCTGAGACTTGCCGTTTAGATCGTAGAAATTCTTGGCGTGTTCGATGATGTCTGTTCCGAGGTAAACGTCCTCAGGCATTTCGAAGGCTTCGCCCTCTCCGCTCTGGGAGTATATTTCCGAGCAGAGCTGCTCGTTGTCTCCCTTATATTTAGCTATGAGTTCCTGACCTTTTTCGGAGCAGAGCTGCAGATATCTGAGTTCGAGAGACTTTCCGAATTTTTCTATCTGGTTTCCTGCATCGTTAACGTAGAATTCACGCTCTGCGTGATATCCGGCCCACTGGAGCACACTTGCGAGACAATCGCCGATAGCGCCGCCTCTTGCGTTTCCAATGTGCATAGGACCTGTAGGATTGGCAGAAACGAATTCAACCAGTACTCTCTTGCCGCTGCCCAGGTTGGTTTTTCCGTAGTTCTCGCCTTCATCGAGTACATTCTTTACTACGTCTGAAAACCATTTTCTGCTGAGGAAGAAGTTGAGGAAGCCGGGGCCGGCAACTTCGGCTCTCTCGAATATGGTTCCTTCGAGGAAGAGCTTTTCGCATATTAGCTCCGCAATCTTTCTCGGCGGCATTTTCAGAGCTTTTGCACAGACCATAGCTGTGTTTGCAGCGAAATCGCCGTGGGATTTGTCCGCAGGTATCTCGATATTGAAGTTCGGGAGAGGAACAGCGGGTATTGCTTCCTCAGCCACAAGAACTCCGAGAGCGTCCATGATTATCTCGCGTAATCGGAGAGATGCGGAATTGATTAGGTCTGACATTGTATCTATCCTTTCTTTCGGGCTCAGTTCTGAGCCTGTACTGTCATTATTATCTCGTTATCCGAAAGATATGAGGAATTGAGATCAAGAGTATATTTAAGGTAAAGCCTGCCGTTTTCTGCAATAGTGTTCTCGATAGCATGAGTATATACGCCTATCTGCAGATTTCCGTAGGGGGTACCATACTGACAGAAGTGCTTGCGTCCAATTTCGAGGGAAAGCACAGAGTTTGCAGTACCTTCGCGGGTAATGGAAGCGTTCTGGCTGTCATCAACCTTTATAGTAGTGACAGAACCTTCAAATCCGGTAGCTGAGGTGTCTTCGTAGGAGATAATATCCCAGCCGTTCTCACGGGTAAAGTATGCCTTTGTGAGAAGTTCTGTCTCACTTTTTTCGTTGTCCTGCCATTGAATACTCGTAAGAGATATCATAACATTTTTTTTCAAAGCAGTCTCCTTATTCTATATATCAATATATCAATAGTTCCTGTCTGCGTTTTCCAGAGCTTGCTCGAGAAGCTCAACAATAAGCTCTTCGTGGGAGTAATCCAGTTCGCTCATGAGCTTGCAGAAAACGCTGTTCTTTCTGAGACCTGGCATAGTCCCAATCTTATTGAGAAAGAGTTCGCCGTTTTCTGTAAGGAAGAAATCGAATCTGGCAAGTCCCTTGCAGCCCAGCGCCTTGAACGCAGCGATAGCGGTCTCCTGAACTTTCTTTTCGGTATCCTTTGAGATATCTGCAGGTATCTTGAGATCGTCACCTGTGCTGACGTTGAAATTCAGGGGATCAAATATTACCTGTGGCGTAGTTATCTCGCCTACTGGTGAGCATACGGGCATATCACAGCCGAGTACAGCAGCTTCGAGCTTGCGTGCTTTTATGTACTTTTCAACTACTACCTTGTTATCACTTGAGAAAGCAAGCTTTACTGAAGCAACAAGTTCTTCCGGGTTTTCTGCGAGACTGGTGCCTGCGTTGCTGCCGCTGTTTGCAGGCTTTACGATGAGAGGGAAGCCCATTTCGCTTGCGATAGAGCGGCATCTGCCATCAAGGTCGTTTATCTCACGCTGCGTTATGAGTCGCCATTCGGCAGTGTTTATGTTATAGTCATCCATAACCATGTGAGTATGGGATTTGTCCATGCACGAGGCGGAAGCGAGAACGCCGCTGCCAACATAGGGAATGCCAGACAGGTCGAGAAGTCCCTGTATTGTGCCATCAATGCTTTTTTTGCCCATAAGTACGGGAAATACCACATCAACACGTCTTATAGTGGTTTCACCGTTTTCAATTGTGATAATTCCCCTGTAGAGTGGATCCGGTGATATAAAAGCAGAAGCACAGTCGGTATCCTGTTCCCATGTGCCGTTTGCGATATCTTCAACGTCTCCAGGGAAGTAGAGCCAGCGCCCTTTACGTGTTATGCCGATGCAGATCACTTCATATTTATCCTTTGGAATGCTGCGGATCACTTCTGCTGCGGAAGCCAGAGACAGTGTGTGCTCCCGTGCAGTACCGCCGAAAATAACGGCAGCTTTTATCCTTGCCATATATTTCTCCTTTTATATAGTATCATGTATTTTTTTATTGTCATTTTCAAGCATCACTATATTTTATCATATTCCACAAAAAACTGCAAGTATTTTTTGCGAAAATGAAGAATAAAACGGTCAATTTCGCAAGTATAGCGTACTGCAAACAATTTTCAACTGTTGATTTTGTGCACAATGACAACAAAAAATTGCCTTCTTCATCAATTTGACGGAATACCCCTTAGTAAAAATGACGAAGCAAAAATCAAAAAGGACCGCTTTCGCAGTCCTTTTTGGGGGTGAAAATGAGTATTAAGATGATGTCTTTGTTATCTTGCGCCGAGAGTATCGTCCTCGGGCTGGAGCTTGTCATGTGCGAGAATATAATCATATATTTCCTGCACTGTAGTAAATGCAACTCCTACATAGCTGTCAGCACAGCCATAGTATAATGCTATCCTGCCTGTAGCTGCGTCAGTCAGTGCAGCACAGGGGAAGCAGACATTCGGAACAAATCCACGTTCTTCATACCACTCTTCGGGGGTAAGGACGTAGTTTTCACAGCGGTGCAGAACTTTTGATGGTTCGTCAGTATCGAGTATTGCAGCGCCTACACTGTAAACATAGCCGTTGCAGGTGTTCACAACGCCGTGATAGAAGATCAGCCAGCCCTTATCAGTCTCGATAGGAGCAGCTCCGCCGCCTATTTTGAGGTTTTCCCACCAGTTGTCCGAGCGTCCCATGACATGGCGGTGACGTCCCCAGAATTCCATATCAGGGCTTTCAGAGATGAATATATCGCCGAAAGCAGTGTGACCGTTGTCACAGGGACGTGAAAGCATGACGTAGTTTCCGTTTATTTTCCTCGGGAAGAGGACGGCATTGCGGTTGTAGGGAAGGTAGGGATTTTCCAGGCGCATGAAAGTGCGGAAATCCGTGGTTTTCGCAATGCCGATGGTAGGACCGAAAGCGTCCTGACACCACATTATATAATAGGTATCCCCAATCTTGACAAGCCGAGGGTCGTAAGCGTAGGATGGCATGAAGGGGGCGCCGTTTTTGTCAGTAAATTCTATTCTTTCGGAGTCGAACTGCCAGTTCAGGGCATCTTTGCTTCTGCCAAGATAGATATGCGGTACTCCGTTGCGCTGTTCGCCGCGGAAAACACCTATAAAGCTGCCATTATAAGGGATAACGGCACTGTTGAATATCCTTGCGACATTGGGAATGGGATTTCTGTTGATTACTGGATTCTCTGAATATCTCCACATTGGAGTATTGCAGCCTGAGGGCTTATCCTGCCATGGGATATTCGGAAGAACTTCGCCGATTATTCTGATATCCGTCATAAGTAAGCTCCTTTAATTAAGCTTTGCTTTATATTACACTTAAATTATAACATCTGTTCCTTAAAAAGTCAAGCGAAAATTTAATCAAAAATGTGTGAAAATTTATTATTTTTCACCCTTGCGTAATTATTTACATAATAAGCTTGAATGTTTTATCAAATCGTTGTATAATGTAATAAAATAATATGTAACCGCCGCTTCGGCAGTTGATAAAGGAACTTTCATGTAACTTCTGGCTGGCGGAAGATTTCCTGTAAAAAGAGTGACACCGGCTGATATGAAAGAGGTTACTTAAATTATTACTTAAAGGAGTGACAGCCATGAATCTGTCTGAATTCATAAACGGTATTTCCAATGGAAAATTTGACGAGCAGTTCCGGATGCTCTATGGTTCAGCGGACAAATCCGTTCTGCGTGCAAGAGCACGCTATCTCAGTGCTGCCGAAAACTTTTCGAGGCTCTATCCTGAAAGCGGAGAAGTACGTATATTTACGGCTCCGGGACGAACTGAGATAGGGGGGAATCACACGGATCATCAGCATGGATGTGTACTTGCAGCGGCTGTGAGTCTGGATATCATCGCAATGGTCTGTTTTAACGATGATGGCGTTATACGTCTAAAGTCCGATGGTTACGATGCCATTGAGATAAAGCTCAGCGATCTTAAGCTGAAAAAGAAGGAAAAAGAGACTACGGCGGCACTTGTTCGCGGAATTGCTGCAGGTTTCAGGAATAAAAACGTTAAAACAGGTGGTTTTGATGCATATATGACCTCGGATGTACTCAGCGGAAGCGGACTTTCTTCGTCTGCTGCGTTTGAGGTTCTTGTAGGTACTATCATTAATGCTGGCTTCGGTGATGGAAGTATTGAAGCAGTTGATATTGCACGTATCGGGCAGTTTGCAGAGAATACTTATTTTGGCAAGGCGAGCGGACTCATGGATCAGCTTGTATCAGCAGTCGGCGGATTTGTTTCTGTTGATTTCGCAGAACCGGATAAGCCTGATATACGACACGTTGGTTTTGATTTTGAACGTTCCGGTTATGCTGTCTGTATTACGGATACAAAAGGCAGTCACGCAGGCTGTTCCGATGAGTACAGCGCTGTTTCAGCTGAAATGAAGCATGTTGCAGATGCTCTCGACTGTGAGTTCCTGCGTGAAGCTGACGAGGACGAGTTTTATGAAAGAATTCCTGAACTGAGAAAGGTATGCGGTGACAGGGAAATTCTTAGAGCGGCGCACTTTTTTGACGAAAACAGGAGAGCTGTTGCGGAGGCAGAAGCACTTTCCGATGGAGATACAGAGTGGTTCTTCGAGCTTGTCAACGAATCAGGAACTTCCTCGGCTGAGCTCCTGCAGAATCTGTATCTGTGCAATAATCCGGAACAACAGCAGATTCCTCTTGCAATAATGCTGAGTAAGCGATTCCTGAAGGGAAACGGAGCTGTCCGTGTTCACGGAGGCGGTTTTGCAGGTACGGTACAAGCTTTCGTGCCAAGCTACCTGACTTCAGACTATGCTGCAGAAATGGAGCGTGTTTTTGGCGATGGTAGTTGTTATGTGCTTTCAGTCAGACCTGTCGGAGGGTATGAGCTTAAAATTTAGCTTCAGTAATGGTGCTGTCAGGATATATATTATCTGCAGATTGCCTATACGCAATGTCATCAGATCTGACGCAATGTTCCATATCGCGCATTTGTATTCAGCCATTGATATGGACTAAGCAGTGTGAACATTTTAGAATACTATATTCTGTTACGTTATATATTAAGAAACTATGATTTGCCGGAGGATTATAAAAATGAACAGCTTTCCTGAATTCATGAAAAGAGATGAAAACAAAATACCATCAGAACAGCAGAACACTCCCGATATCGAAGGTTATTACTATACGGCTCCTGATGGAAGTCAGATGGCTTTCTGGACATGCAATGAGGACAGAGTTTCCAAAGAACACGTTCATGATTACGACGAATACATGATATGTGTGGAGGGTGAGTATACCGTTATTATTAACGGTGAAACCACTGTTCTTCACGCAGGAGATGAATTATTCATACCCAAAGGAGCTCTTCAGGGTGGAAGCTGTAAGGCAGGCACGAGAACTATCCACGCTTTCGGCGGAAAGCGAATAAAATGAGGTGTGGATGTGTTTGAGATCAAAGAATATTCTGCGGATATGAAAGATAAAGTTCTCGTTTTCCTGAGTAAGGTCTTTATCGAGTCAGGCAAGCCTTTTGAGCCTGAGGGCAGACATTGTGCATTTGCTGATATAGGACGGCATTTTGCAGGATTCTGGTGTCTGTTCAGAAACGATGATGTCATCGGAACTGTGGCTGTGAAAAAACTGAGCGATACGGATTGCGAGCTGAAAGGACTGTATGTTTACAAGGAGTTCCACGGCATGGGCCTAGGTCGCAAACTAGCAGAAACTGCTGTGGATTTTGCCAGAAGCAAAGGCTTTGATAAAATACTGCTTGATACAATTTCAACCTATGAAAAAGCAATAAGACTTTATGAAAAAATGGGGTTCCGGTGCATTGAGCGCTATAATAGCAACGAAAGGGCAGATGTTTTCATGATGAAGGAACTTAATGTTAAAGCAGTTGTCCGCGAAGTAAAGAATGAGGACTTTGACGGGCTGATGCGCCTGTATATGGAGCTTCATGATAATCCGTTTCCTGAAAAGGACAGCCGGGTGATGTCCATATGGGAACGTATTCTCGGAGACCAGGATCATCATATAATAGTCGCTGAGGTTGACGGAGTTATTGCGGCTTCATGTGTATGTGTGATAATCCCGAATCTTACACGCGGTCAGCGTCCATATGCCTTTATTGAGAACGTTGTGACTTCCGCATATTACCGCAGAATGGGACTTGCTACGGCTTGCCTTGACTATGCACGGGAGCTGGCCAGAAATGAGAACTGTTACAAAATGATGTTGCTGACAGGCTCAAAGGAGCGCGGAGTTCTTGCGTTTTATGAGAAGGCGGGATATAACAGCAGCGATAAGACAGCTTTTATTCAGTGGCTTTGAGGTGAGCAAATGATACTTAGAGAGTTTAAAGACGATGATGCTGAAAAGATAGTGAAATGGATAGGAAGTGAGAGGGATTTCCGCCTCTGGAGTGCGGACAGATACGACAATTATCCTATAAAGCCTGATGATATGACGGCTATGTATGACAAATGCGGCAAAAACGGGACTTTCTTTCCGATGACTGCCGTTGAGGAGAATGTTATCGGACATCTTATCCTGCGATATACAGACGAAGAATGCGAAACTGTCCGCTTTGGCTTTATTATCGTGGATAATGCGTCGCGTGGCAGGGGAGCAGGCAGGAAGATGCTGGAGCTTGCCAAGGAATATGCAGTGAATACACTGAATGCGAAGAAGCTCACCTTAGGAGTTTTTGATGTGAACATTGCGGCACTCAGATGCTACAGGGCAGCTGGCTTTAACGAGGTGGTGCAGGATGAAGAGATTTACGAGATACTTGGTGAAAAATGGAAATGTATAGAGATGGAATGTATTCCTGTGAAACAGTTCTGAGTATATATAATAAGGTCAGAAAAATGCAGGATGATATGTTGTAAAAAGAGCAATAAATGACTTGCAATTTCAACAAAAATATTTATAATATAAGTATAATTACAGGCAATACCATAGAGAAAATGGGGGCAGTAATTAGTTTGGGCGGATATTTAATCGGGCAGCGTTGAAATTAGATGAACGTTTGCTTTTATTTTGATGCCTGAATTATGCTCTTATGATGGTGTTGCTTTTTTCTTTTGAGGAGGGACAAAAATGGATTTATCATGGAAAAAATACGCGGCTGTTTTTACGGCGGCTGTATGCCTGCTAATCCCTGTAACGGAAACGGAGATAGCGGGAGCAGCTGACGGCAACGGATTCGCATGGGGCAGCAGTACCGACGGAAATGGTTTCAATGCTGATATCGGATGGGGGTCTTGGGAAAACGGTTCAAACGATATGCAGGGTTTCGGTTGGATTCTTGATGAGGAAAAGGAAGACGAAGTTAGCCTTTATGTTACGGAAACTCCTGATCCGACTGAGGAGGAACTGAAAGCCGACCACATCAGCGGACAAAATGGCGCTATGTTTTATAGCATTGACAAAAAGAGTGGTGAGAATGGAGATTTTTCTTTCAGCAACAGCATACAGGATGGTTTCAAGGCAAGCTGGTCTGATCTCGAGTCTCTTACTATCGAAAAGGGAAGAAGCTTCAAAAAGCCCATGAGCGATGTGTATTTTGATGGTCTTTCAGTGGATTACAAGGTTATACTTGAAAATTTTACCGGAGAGCAGTTTGATATCGGTGCTAAATGCCAGATTGGAGTCAGGGGCGATTATCTATATATTTTCGATCATTTCGGCGAATATGTGCCTGACGATGATATGGAGGAGTTTGAGCCCTATGAGGTAAACGGAAAGACATATCGGATTTACAGAAAGCAATATATTGAAAATATCGATGGTGCAGGTGAGTTCATCCACGAGAATTATTATATGGTATGCGAGAGAAATTTCGAGGATCTCATTTCGGATCCTGCCATTGTGTCATCAGTAATAATCAAAGATCTTACGAACAGAATAGGCGTATCATATGTCATTCCACCGCTTCTAAGTTGCAGTTTTTATGTCGATACATTCGGCGGCAGCGGAGATATGGACGTGAAATATATCCAGGTAAATGCCAAATCCAGACCCGCATACGCGGGAATGTATCCATGGAACACTGGTATATGGGGGAATAATGAAGGGGACGACGAAGAGATTCCATGCTTACTCTATCCTGATGAGGATGGATGTTATAACTTCAACACCGGAACAAGGTTGCCTCAGGGAGGAGATTTAAACAGCTTTATCGGTGGTACCGATATGGTCTGCGTGAATGATTTCGGAAACGGCGATAACAACTCGCTGAAGGTAAAATGCAGCATTGATAATTTTCCGGTGGAGCCTTCGGACAGGTTCTTTTCATACATTGGCGATGTGGGACAACCGTTCAGAAGGGGGACATGGTTCAGCAACTCATCGAATAATGGATTCAGCTTTGGACCACTTTATCCTGCTGATGAGGATTATGAGGAATCTGACATTTCATATGATATAAGTGTTGACGTTTACAACTGCAGTGATGAAGAAGTTGAGTTTTCACTGGAGGTTGGTATGCCGGTTATTGGCTTCGGAAGTTCTGAGAGTGATAATATACCAAAGGATTATACCAGGAATATCATATGCAGAAAAAATGTAAAGCCTCATGAATGGACAACTCTTTCAAACCCATGTTATGCTATGCCAAGAGCATTAACAGGAAATATTCAGATCTTCACAACTGACGAGATAGAGTATTATGTTGATAATTATTATGTGAGAGAGCCTGAGAATGTTTCCAGGGTAAAGGGTGACATAAACGGTGATGGAGTCCTTGACTCTCTTGATCTTGCAAAGTACCGTAAGGCATTTTTCACGAGCGGTCAGAAAAGAATGCTGCCGCGTCGTGCTGATATAGACGAAGACGGAAATGTACTCATGAACGATGTTGTGCTCCTGAAAAGATTTCTGCTGGGAATTGACAAGGAATTTGTAAAAGTGGAAAATTCCAGAACTGACAAGGTTGAAAGCGGCGAGGCAAACGGTTTCTACTACGATAGTTATATCAAAGACGGTTTGGGAGAGATTGTTTACGATGTTAAGGAAAACGGTTGCTTTGACTGCAGTATATGCGCTTCAGATGATGCTTTGTTTGAATGTGGAATAAAGCCTGAAGGAGGCATAAAGCTTGATGAGATAAGTTCGCTATATCATGTTTACGAGTGCGGCGTTGCCTCAATGGACGGATATCTGTTTGGAATACATGGATCATTTGCAGATTCATATGACGAGTTTTACATAATCGAGGACAGCGGACATGATGACCGCTTTGCAGGAATGACCTATAGACAAGTTGTGAATATTGAAGGTTATGTATATCGGTTATATGTGCTTACCAAAACAAAGATTACTCCTGAAGGTAAGGTCAGCTACAACGAGTACTGGAGCGTTCTTGACGATTACCGCCAATACAGAAAATGCTTATCTGATCTGGGTGGACAGATAAATATTCTTAAGCATATCAGCAAATGGGAGGAGTGTTTCGGCGTTAAGCTCGCTGACAGAACGCTGAGCAGTATTGGTGTTTGTGTTGGCGGAAGCAAGCAGTACAGCCCGTCATTCAGAGTAACAAGGAATGAACTTTTTACTGGCAGGGAATAAGTAAAAAACAGTCATAAAGGAGATCAATATATCAATCCTTTATGACTGTTATTTTTTCTTGAAGCGAATTCATGACAGATTTCGGACAGTAATATGGAGAATACTATTTGTGCGTATCGAGAAGCTCAAGAAACGCATTTTCAAAGTCACGATTCTGCTGTTGAGTTCTCTTTGAAAGCCCCTTTGTGCGTCCGCCGTTTCGGCGTATCTTTGCAGAAACGGCTCGGAATTCAAGAAGCCCCGAGATGTTTTCCTCAGTGTAGTGTTTTCCATCCTGATTGATCACAGTTGCCTGTTTGCTAAGGCACATTGCAGCAAGTCCGTAGTCTTGTGTTATGGCGATATCTCCTGCGCTGATAAGGTTTACGAGGCGGAAGTCTGCACTGTCTGCGCCTTTGTCCACGATTATGGTTGAAGCACCATCACGCTGTATGGAGTGAGACGTGTCACATATTATGGTGCATTCAATGCTGCGCTTTTTTGCAATGCGTACTGCAGCATCAACTACGGGGCATCCGTCGGCGTCTATGAAAATCTTCATATTGTACTTCCTTTCCTTGAATTATATTCATTATATCACACTGAGCAGCCATTTACAATACTGTTTCAGAATGTTATAATATTACCGAGAATCAGTCGGTCCTATACAAACAGTGCTGTGATTGACTGCATCAGTTAAAGCGTGTAATGAGTCTATAAGCAGCCATAGAGCCGATTATGTATGCAGGCTGTGTATTTTGAATATGCGTTAGCAGGCAGTAATGCTTTAAATCGTATGACATGGGAGTTATATAGATGATTCTGTGAGAAGCAGCAGACGAGCTTTTCACATTTTAATATTATGATGGAAGGAGTGTCGGGATTGTCTGCTCGACTGAATAATATGAGTATTTTCGCAAAGAAAGCTGTTTATTCAATTCCCGAGCCATTTGCAGCAGATGATATAAAGATAGAGACCAGCATATGTACGGGTGAGAAAACTATTGGTTTCTATGATAAGGCTACAAGAAAGCTTGTTTATGCGGAGCTTGTACGCTCCGAAAGTGATATTGCAGACTTTTACAAAAAATACGGTTTGAAATGGTCAGGTAAAATGAAATGAAAGAGATAACTGTTATTGATAATGATTTTGTTTACGGTGGATTTACCTCTGGTAGCAGTGGAATATGGACGAGAAATGAACCATTTGATCCACCATCTGCAGATTACGTCTTACTTGGAGCCAGACTTGGCATTTCTCTGTCGCGGGTAGTCCGTCCATATCAGGCGAGCGGTGACAGAGTTGAAATCGTGTCTTCGGAGCATGGCGGTTCGGGAGTTATAAAGGATAACGAATTGAAACAGGTAGACGGGCTTGTTACAGTGGAAAAAGGCTTTGCTCTCAGCGTTATTGCGGCAGACTGCGTTCCCGTTTACCTTGCTGATAAAAGTGCAGAGGTTATCGGTATCCTGCATTGTGGTTGGAGGTCGGCAGCAGGTGAGCTTTTTGATAATGCAGTGCGAAAAATGTGCGTTATGGGAGCTTCTCCTGCGAAAATTGAAGTGATCATAGGCCCTCATATCTGTGCGGATTGCTACGAGGTGGGGGATAACGTCAGGAGTGAATATGCAGAGAAATTCACGGAAAAAGAAATTGGGAACATGTTCTTTAACAGACATGAACGGCTTTATCTCAATCTGTCCTGTGCTGTTTCAGCCAAAATCTTAAAGTCTGGGATATCTTCAGAAAACATTTCAGAGGTCAGAGCCTGCACGTGCTGTGACAGGAAGTTTTACTCATACAGGCGTGGTGACAGGGGACTGCAGAATCTGGCGTATATTATTATGAAATAGAATTATAACGTCAGGTCTTGTTTCTGTTAATCATAGTAAGCAAAAACACGATATTATTAAAGAGCTTTCAGCGATTCAGAGCATAGAGTCAAGCTGAGATTATATAATACTGACATAGCAAAAGGCACTTCCGAATATTCGAAAGTGCCGATATTACTTTATATACGATATAATAACATATATTACCTGCCTGTCTTTAGTTTGCTGCTGTTGTAACTATTCTTTTTTCAATGTACGTAGCTTTAATGTTTTAAAGCCATCTTTATCAATTTCGACTTCAGGATCAGATATATCAGCTTCAATACGAATATCCGTACCATCCGGCAGACATGAAAAATCTGCACATATCCTTAATGGTAAGCCATTTGAAGCTACTGCTGCTTTTCTATCGTCCATGTATTCTTCCTTCCCCGTGCTAAACCATGAATGGCAATAGAAAAATAACCTTTCACCATTATAATTATTTAACTCTTCTTCAAGTCCCGGCTCGTAAGGATATGCAGGAATTCCCATAGTATCACATATGATCCTGCAGATTTTTTTCATATCTTTCCCAGTGAAAAAGCGTTTTTTCTTGCGTGTCACGACATCAAACAGCCATGTGTGAAATACCCCACGACAAATTATGGATTCATCTGTCAGATAGTAGACAAAACCATTAATGTGAGGATTGATTACTTCTTGGGTATCACGGTCATACCACATGAGATTGCTGTCACTGTGTGTCCAGTGTATGTAGAAGATGCGGCGATCCGTTATATGAAGTTCAAGTCCGTTTTTCTTTATTCCTGAGTGTTTGAAAAGTACTGTTGTTTCCTTGGAATCAAGATTGAATACAGCAAGTTTATTGCCCATATTGAAGAATAGTTCATTTTTATGAAAGCAAAGATCACCGTAACACTCGCCTTTGTATATTTGCTTTTCTTCCCCTGTTTTTAGATTCCCCAAATAAATCCCTGCATTTTTAGTAACCTTATAGTCTAATTCAAATGGAACAAATTCCTGAATATACCATGCTATATATTCATCGCAAGCCGCTGCATCCTGCACACTGATATGCTTTTCGAGTTTTATCTCCGGATCTCGGCTTGACCAGTGTCTGCCGCCAGCACTGATTCCCTGCCCCATAAGTGATGGCCGGGCTTGTTCAGCGTGAGCAGGAAAAGAATATTCCTTCTGTCCGTCAGAATAGATAATCATATTGGATTCCATCTTAAACATAGCGATCCTCCAATGCCGTTTTTTTTATTATAACATACGTACTTGTCCAAAGTCAACGAATCAGGAAGCAGTTATACTATAGTCTGAGTGTGATAACTATCACATGTCATCAGGTATCTGATCATGAGTATTTTATCGGGACAAGATCATCATCAACTTCGTAGTTTTCTGATTTCAGAACAGGTATTAGATGCATGTAAAAACATTCTACAGCCTGATCGAAATACCTGTAATAGTTTGAGCGCGATATTTCAAGAACTGAGATTATTTCCTCATGTGTATAAATGTAATTATCAAAGTAATATCTGAAAAGAATATCGTAATAGATTCGTCCCTTATCAGGATAATCCCTTACCATTACAGCAGCCTTATCCAGGAGCTCGAGAAGTGACAAGCTCTTATGATAGCTGTTCACCCTGTCATCAAAGTTCCGCTTCTCCTCTTGTGTCTCAAACTCCACCAGTGAGTTGACAAGATCAGAAAGGTGTCTTCGGCTGGTAACATATACTTCTTCATCCAGATAATAAAGATTATTGTTTACCGAGTGGAGAATTTTACGGTAAAGCTTGAGTAAAGCTTTCACGTTTTGAAGTTTTGCTTTTGTCATAAATCGTCCCCTTTAAAAAAGTCTGAAAATTATCTTGACAAATTGTGTGAGTTGTGTTACAATATACACGAACAAATGGTACAATAACATTATAACCGATAGAAGAACGGTTGTCAATATTATTTCGTAAATTTGTTCGTGTTCACGAACAGACGGGAGGAATTATGGAACTAAAGGACCGAATTGCAAAAATAAGGAGAATGCGCAGATACACTCAGGCTGAACTTGCTGAAAAGGTAGGTGTATCAACACGTGCAATCCAGAATTATGAAGCTGGAACACGTATCCCAAAGAAGGATACTATTGCAAAAATAGCCGATGTATTGATGGTTGATGAAAAGGCTTTCGTTTCAGACGAAGACTATTTTGTTATAGAAGCAAATGAGAAATATGGTTCTAAAGGAAAGGCAGATGCTCAGAAACTTATTGCTAGTGCAGCAGCTCTTTTTGCCGGTGGAGATATTTCAGAAGATGATAAAGCGAACGTAATGGCAGCTCTTCAGGAAGCATACTGGGAAGCTAAAATTACGAACAAAAAGTACACGCCGAAAAAATATCGCAATAAGTCAGATGACGGGAAAAATGATTCTGAATGATAGTTCCATTGGGCTGATTTTGATACATCGGTATACAGTATAATATATATATATAAGATCAGGGTCACCCCGGAAAGGTTGGTGAGACATGTATAATTTTAATATAAACAGTTTTGTAAACAAGCTACAAAAAAAATTCCGAACAAAAAATCCATTTGAGATAGCAGAAGCATGCAATATCAATATTAAATACCGTGACTTTAAAGATCTCAAAGGAATGTATACGGTTATGCAGCGATGCCCATTCATTTTCCTCAATATCAGCCTTGATGAACATATGGAAAAGGTCGTTCTTTTTCATGAACTCGGTCATCATTTTCTTCACAGGCATCATGCTGTTTCAGCATTCAAGGAGCATGGGCTTTATGATATGAGTTCCAAACTGGAAATAGAAGCAAACATCTTTGCTGCAAATTTCATTATAAGTGATGAAGAAGTCATGGAAAATGCAGGCTACGGCTACACTTCAGAACAGGCAGCAAAGGCATTGTGTGTACCGCATGAGGTGTTGCTTATCAAACTTAATGATATGAATTCAAGAGGATGTAAACTTAACATTCCATACATTCCGGAATCTGGCTTTTTAGCATAACATCTTTTTGATATAATCAAATGAAAGATCTGTTTTAAATTATAATTTGAATATTACAATCAGGAGCTAATATGGGAAATTTTTTTACATCAACGCAGATATTTGATAATGAAATGCTTGGCAGTAAACAATTCATTGATAAATTCTGTAAAAAAATGGCTGAAGAAGGCTATGAGACCTGTAACAGCGACGAATGCGAAATATCATACATTCTGAAATTTGCAGATAACTGCAAATGGGTGACTATAACTTCTGAAGCTTATGAACAAGGAAATGAAAAATCTAAAATGGATACGGGAAGAATAGCTAAAATGCTTAAAACGACTTGTATCAATACAGAGGTCATTGACAGTGACTGTGCGGTCATGGACTTGTATGATAAAAACGGAAGAAAAGCTGATACACTTATCATGGGGCAAGCTGACGAGTATTTCGGAGATGATATACCGCAGCCGTCTGAAAAGATATGGAAACCGTTTTTATGCAATGGCAGTACATGGGAGCAGTTCAGCGAAATCCAAAACGGGGAATATGTATTTATTGAAGAGGGACTTTCAAAGCTTGCACCTATTATTGGGATGGACGACTGCAATATTACATTTGCGGCAGAATATGCTGATGAGTTTGAAAAAAATATTTATTTTCTTAGTTTTAGGCAGTCAAATGCCCTAAAAGAGAAAAAAATAACATTAAAAGAGGCATTTATTGATGTGTTTGGTAAGTCACTTGAGCCACTTGGGTATAAAAAGATCAAGGGTTCAAAACCTTATTTTGTGCGTGTTATTGATAATGAGATAATACATATAATATCATTTATCCAACATAAAGGTGCTCTTCGTGGTGAAGTAAAATTTGATATCATTGGAGATGTTTTTTCGGTATATAATCAACATTTTGACTTGAATAAGAAACTTGAAGACGGATATCTTTTACTCAGTAATTTCAGAGTATATAGTTATAAACTGCATGAAAAAGATTATGACAGCGATATTCAGCGTAAATTGTCTCATTTTAAATGCAAAGATGATAATGCTTCAATAATTAATGAAATGAAAAATGCTTTTGATACTTGTGAAAAGTGGTTATTTCCGTTTATTAATTCTATAAATAGTGTCAAGAAGTACTTCATGTTTCTTATGTTACGGTGTCCGCCATTATTAGAACACAAAATCGAAATGCTTTATTTGAAAGTCGATAATTATGCTGAAATAATTGCTGAAGCGAGTCGTATCAAAAATGAAATGTACAGAAAGTGCATTGAGCTTAACAGGGAAGGCTACACAGAAGAAGAATACGAGAAACGACTTAAAAGAGGCGAGGAATTTTATTCAAAATGGATAAATGACATAAAAGAAATACGAGAACAAAATGAACTATATAACGAATACAAAGCTGATAAAGAAGCTGTAAAAGAGAAAAATATGGAAATACTAAAAAAATACATAATAATATAATTTTGTGATGGATAATGCGATTTACATTAATATTAGGCTTTTTATGGAACTCAAGAAACTTAACACTTATTTACCTGTTGATTTCAGAGGTATAGGAAAAGGCGGAGTTTATTGCCACTTATTCTCTGAAACAAATTTTACAAGAGAACAGTTAGATAAAGTATGTAGTTCACTAAACATGGTATACGAGAAATATGAAGATTTATACACGAATACTATGCTCGCTGATGATATAATATCTATCACAGCTGATCTCTCTGACTTTCCAAAGAAATCTCATAACAAAATCCTTGAAGCTATCGTCTCCGCAATGAATAGTATAACATGAATTAAGAAAGCTATAATCAGTGATGGTCGCAATTGTTCTATTGATGATGAAGAAACAGAAACGGAGGAATATGACATGTTTAATGAAAATTATTGGGATGATGCTTTGGGGCTGACCAAGCTTGAACTCAGCTATACTGCCCATGTAGATGGATTTTATGGTGAATGTTTTGATTACAGTGTTTATTTTACTGATGATACAGCCGACGAGGCTAAAGCAGATGCTGTAAGAAATGCAGTACACTCTTTTGATTATAATGTGACTGATGATGATTATATCGGATGTTTAAGCATTTCTTTAGA
This sequence comes from Ruminococcus flavefaciens, assembly GCA_002310115.1. GTDB lineage: Bacteria > Bacillota > Clostridia > Oscillospirales > Ruminococcaceae > Ruminococcus > Ruminococcus flavefaciens_K. The sequence continues at coordinate 18,072 of DBYI01000087.1, read as the reverse complement.
TGATAACAAGGTTTCAATTTTTCTTGATCTAGGAAATGTTCAGCCGCAGAATGAGAATAAAATCATTCAGGGGACCCTTCTTGCTCTTAACAGTGTTCATGGAATCAAAAAGGTTATCATTAATGAGGGATGTCTTTAATTTGCGGTAAATAAAAAAGGAGTATTGGTATGAATGAAGATTCTCTCAAAAAAAGCCTGTAAAGCCAGCTAAAGTCATAATGATTATTATAACTGCCTTTGTAGTATTTTCTATAATATTATGGATCATTCTTATTATTTTAAATATATTCAGATCCCAGAAATGGGATAAAGTAACCTCAAAAGACAATTCTTATTATGCCAAACTTGTTATGATGCCAGAAATAGCTGATGATATAGACAATGTTTACGTACGTGGTTTACGTGATCCGGAATATTGTATTGAAACAATATCGTGCAATACACTCTCAGAATTGTATGGAATTCTTCCGTATTCAAATGATACGGAACGTATGACTGCACTTGAAAGCATAGAAGAAGTTTCAGAAAAATTTCCCGAAATTCCAGCAAAAAATGATATCATAAAAAAATACTATGCTGTCAGTCTTCCGGTTACGGAAGAAGATAGTAATGGAAAGGTTATTCCTTACTATTATTTTCATGAAAACTATATTATTCAGACGGAAAGAGGATTCAGATTCGTCTTTATTGTTCATACAAAATAATGAAATAATAGATAGCTGTTTGTATTAACGATTCTGAAAATTCTAATATGTCAGAGCTGAAGGAGAAAAAATGAAAAACCGTGTCAAATTAAGACAAATGACTTTCAATGGCGATTCATATATGTGGGCTTATCATTATGATGATCACGATTTTAAGAATTATCCATATTCGTATTACCTGTTTGTTCCGAAAACCAATGAAAAACTTAAGGTAAGGGTGTATTTTACGCGTTATGCTCCGAATATGGATTTAGACGCTTATTCTGAAGAGGGAAGCATTTGCTTATACAAAGGAGAAAGAATCATACTTAATCTTTGCCGTCCGTTTTTTGCAAGACAATTGATAGAATATGTGTTTTCTAATTGCTGTAATAAAACAGATGTAGGTGAAATTGAGATTAAAGACGGAGATGCTATTCTTGAAAAGCTTGGCTATACAGAATTTGACTAAAGACATTTACCATGACAGGAAAGACAGGTATAAAGTATGCATTTGTTGTTTGTATGTAGCCAGAATAAAAGACGCAGTTTAACTGCTGAAAAGATTTTTGACGGTTATAATGGACATCAGGCACGCTCAGCAGGCACTGAAAACAATGCAAGAGTAAAGGTAACGCCAGGATTGCTTGGCTGGGCGGATATTATATTTTGTATGGAGAAAAAGCATTTGCGAAGAATAAGGGAAAAATATACGGATATAGCAGCGGATAAGAAGATTATATGTCTGAATATCCCTGATGAGTATTCATATATGGATTATGAACTTTGTGAATTGCTTGAAAGTATCATATCAGATTATTTATAAGGCCCTATATTGTTATAAAACCATCATAATTAAAAAGAACAGGAACATTATTATGGCGAATAATGAAAAAAATTCGATACAGAGACTGAAAATCCTATATTTATATAAGATAATGCTTGAACAGACAGATGAAAATCATCACATTACCATGAGCGAGATTATCAGTCAGCTTGAACTTTATGGAATATCGGCCGGTAGAAAAGCTCTATATGAAGATATTGAAGCTTTGCGTACATTCGGATTGGATATCAAACAACTGAAAGGCAATACTTCAGGTTATTTAGTTGCAAGCAGAGAGTTTGAACTACCGGAACTTAAGCTTCTTGCTGATGCTGTAACTTCATCTCGTTTTCTTACAGAAAAGAAATCAAATGAACTTCTTAGAAAAATCGAAGGACTAGCGAGTAAATATGAAGCAAAGCAAATCCAGCGGCAGGTGTTCGTTGCAAACAGAGTAAAAGCAATGAATGAACGTATTTACATTAATGTTGATACTATTCAACGTGCCATATCTGAAGGCAAGAAAATATCGTTCAAGTATTTTGACTATGATCTGAAGAAAAAGAAAAAATATCGTGATGGACTTCGTGTGTGTTCTCCGTATGCTCTTAGTTGGGATGACGAACGATACTATCTTATATCTTACTATGAGAAATATCAGAAAATCACTAATTTCAGAATAGACCGAATGGAATCCGTTGAGATTCTTGAAGAAGTATCGGAACCCAAACCGAAAGACTTTAATGTAGCTGAATATATAAAATCATCTTTTTCAATGTTCAGCGGAGAAGCAGAAGAAGTTAAGCTTCGTTTCGATAATTCTCTTATTAATACGGTTATAGATCGTTTTGGAAATGATATAACATTAATACCAGACGGTGATAATAACTTCACTGTCAGAGTTAAGGTTAAAGCTGAATCTCCATTCTTTGGCTGGCTGTTTCAGTTTGTTGACAGGGTGGAAATTGTTGAACCTTTTGAACTAAAAAGAAAATACATAGAGTTAATTGAGAATGTTCTTAAAGTATCTAAAACATAGCATGAGTAGGAGGATTTATAATGAATAATGATTTTGAAATCCGTAATGGAGTATTGGAAAGATATCGTGGTCTTGCTCCTTCTGTAGATATTCCGGAAGGTGTGACAACTATCGGAAAACTTGCTTTTTTCTCTTGTCGAAAAGTTTGGGAAGTCAAACTAAATGATAATATTGTTGCAATTGATGAACGTGCATTTGCAAATACCAAAATACGTGATATGATTTTCCCTGACAGTATTTCCTAAGTTGGTAACGAAATATTCCGTGCATGTAATGTGGATGAAATAACCATTTTCGGTGAAGTATTTGACTTGTATGAAATTCACTTTATGTATGACTATGATTTGATTGCCTTAAATAATGGTTTGGATCCGGATGAGATATGTGGTGTTTCGGAAATTGCTAAATTTACCGCTGCATCCGAGATACCAATGCTGCTTTTTAATGGTGACTATGATAATTTGGATATGCCTGAAGATTTACGTTGTGAAATAATTGCCAGAGTATTGCGGCACAAGCCTGTACATAAGAATTTTCTTAATATGGTAAAAGAACATATAAGAGATATACTAAGACTTGTTATCAGAGAATCTGAAATCATTCAGTATCTTATTGATAACGAAGTTATCACAAGTAATAATATTGATGAATGTATTAGTATTGCAAATGAATCTAATGCTTATGAACCCCAGGCAATACTTGAGAAACTCAAATAACAGTATACAGGTGATAAGCAATGAAAAAATTCTATGGTTTTTTTGACAATGGGGAATATAAAGTTGGATGCAACGGCGGCTCAATCTATGTATATGACCAAAATGATAATGAACTTACAAGATTCAAAGGTCTATCATGTACATATAAAGGGGCATTCCGTCCGGGCACAAATTTGTTTGTGGCGAAATCAACAAATGGTGTGCTTACAATATGTGATCTTGATACACTGAGCGTAATAAAGAAGATCGATATACACGCAAGCGCACAGGATGAGGGATTTGCTTTTTCTGCATCGGGTGATCTGTTTTACAATATTGAAAAACCGAAAACTTCCACACGTACCCAGCTGACAGCATATGACGGTATGACCTTCGATAAAAAAGTCGTTTACTTTGAAAATGAGGACAAAATATTTATTGAACATATTGAAACATACCCCGATGAGATTTATCTTTTCGGGTTTGTTAGATGCGACGTCGGCGTTTCAAATTATCCGTTTGCTTCAAGATTTTCGAACGGCCAAGCCATAGATATCAGGGAGATTAAAAGCAAGAATTATGAAACGCCAGGCAGATGGATGATCTGGTTCGATACTGACTATGAATATGTGAAGACATATAAAAACTGGGAATTGCAGGGATTTTCTGAAAAAGAAGCACAGAGCCATGAATGTCTGATGCAGAAACCACAGCCTCCAGAAGTATCTATAAAGCAGATCTGGGAATTAAATGGCTGAACGGAAACCATCATACATAATCGCATCAAAAATGTAGAGGAGTTTGAAGATGGCTATCATTAAAGATATTCGTATTTATCGAAGTGTAGTTGAAAACTGTACTGGTAATCCTTTTCCATGTGGTTTTCATAATATGAAGCTTAGCTGTGCTGTTCGCAGAATAGTAATGAAACTTAAGGAGAATGGATTTGCTTTGGCAGATTTTGACCATCTATACATAAATCTTACAACATGCGATATTGAAAGTGAGATATCTCCGGCAAAGAGAGAAAAGGATAAATTACATCCCTGGTTTCGTTATTACGATGCACATGTAAGTCAAAGCTTGTATGATCAGTTAGAGACTGAACAATGTATAGAAAGCGTAGCATCAATTATTGAACTAACACTGCAAACTTATTTTTCTACATCTGGTTTTAGCACGGAACAGATTCATGAATGTATTTCTGAAGCTCTGATTAAAGGTGAAAGTATGACTATGAAGTTCAAAGAAAAAACAGCTTCAAAAAATAAGGCTGTTATCTATCTGCGCTATCTGGATAATTCACGATATTTTCCATTGTTAAAAGTATGGGATATGGAAGATAATCTTTTGCTTGAAGCTGATCTACCGGAGACAAACAGTCTTGATGCCTATGGAGAAATACAATTAAGTTCAAAAAAGGTTACTATTAAACCAAGAAAAAATGCTTTTCTAAATAAATCTGAACCACTTACTTATATTATTCCTTAGGATTGAGTGAAAAATATCAAGTATCTGGTTCGTGTATTAAAAAAGTCTGTCATCAGTAGTAAGCTGCTTTTGCTATTCCATCAGAAGATTCAATGAATGAATATTAACAACACTTATTAGTGTTCTTTGATAGAAAAGAGAATTATACATGAGAATTTTATCATGTATAACTACAACATAAAAAGGAGAATGACCTATGCTTGCGATACAGAAAGTATGTATTGCCTGGTACAAAAAAGACAGAACTCCAGAAGGGGCTGTCGAAAGACAGAAATACATTGGCCCATTTAAAATCAAGGACAGCGTCTGCCTAGAGGGTGACGGTATCTTCATCAATCATTGTGATTTTATGCAGGATCGCAAAGTATATGATTACGACGTTTATTTCTATGAAATGAGTGAGTTTAACTCAGAAACCTCTCCGGTTCCTTATAAATCCTTCAGGAGGCACTTGCTGTATAACAGGGAATACAGAGCGGTAAAAAACGGAAGCTTTACGGATGATCCAAGAATTCCAAGTATAATTGTTACTCAGGAAGACGACGCTTATCGTATAAAATGGCACTCTATTATAAACTGCAACAATTGTTATCGCCCTATAAGGCATGGACATAATGAAGACTTCAATAACCCGAAGTCTCGATTCTGCGGTATGAATGTAACCTGTGAAACGGCTTTTATTCTTAATCCGGGTGAATCAGGAGTGATAGAATATAATTATCGTTACTCTCATGAAACACAGCATTATGAGCGCTATTGCGTATACTTTGTTAATACGGAAAAGCTTGATTATAATACTTTCACAAAGGCTGATTACAGATATAAATACGATCAGACAGTTGTTCTTTTTTAGTTTCATCAGAAGTTTTTGACCATTATAATGTCAGACTAATTTGGGACTGTTTTGGGACTAAATTGAGACTGTTTTGGGACTGACACGGGACTTTCAGCATGATATAATGTGTATGCTGGCAGAAATACAGCCTAATACACTATTACAATAGAATAAAAAAATCAGCCTTGCAGCTATTGAAGCGGCAAGGCTTTTTTACACAATTTTTCTGCTGGCAAATATGTCGCAGCAATCAGGACTTGCAGGTTTTTACCTGCAGGTCTTTTTTTGTTGCTCTGAAAAGGAGCAGAAAGTTGAAAGACCGATATAGTGAAGCAGTCGCAAGATACCCCTGATTTCTGAGTTGAAATCAACCAAGTTCAAATCAGAAAAATCAGGAGGAAAAATAAATGTCTAAAAAGTATTTTATAATGAATAACCGTGAAAATCCACATGATGGATACAAAGAAGTTTCTGAAGAGTTTGTTAAGAACTACAAAAAAAGTTTTCCGGAAGGTGAGCGTGCTTATTTCATAAACCTTGGCTATGCAATAATGGAAACTAACAAAACAGAATACAAAAAATATTATAAGGAATATCGTCGTAAAAGATACCTTGATGAAGAAGCAAAACGTAAAGGTCAGGTTTCACTCAATGCAAGTGATTTAGATGGAATTGATGGAGTAGCTGCTGTTGTTGACACTTCTGAGCCGATTGAAGAAAGAATACTACGTCAGCTTATGATTGAAAAAATGCTCGAAGTAATTGCACTTTTGAGTGATGAAGATAAAGAACTTATAAAAATGCTGTACTTTGATGGAATGACAGAAAGACAAGTATCGGAGATTACAGGTATAGCCAGAACAACAGTCAATTATCGAAGAAAGCGTATTTTGAAGAAATTATCGAATTATTTTGAAAATTAATTCGTCCAAACCTTCAATTTTTTGGCTTTATAAGTGAGGGGCAAAAAAAGTTTCTCAGTGAACCTTGAAAATTGAATAACAGCGTATAAGTTACGTTCCCCTTGCTATCTGAAAAGATAAGCGACGAACAGAACACGCCATGATATCAAAAATTATCAGGCATCGCAGGCGGCACAAAACTATTTAGTGACCAAAGAGACGCCAGGCACTGCACCTGATAACAAATGATGGAGCGAGAAATGTTCTGTCTATAACAGGTAGCTCCTGTTACGCGATGACAGGCAATGGGTATAATGATACTTCCGGTGACGGCTATTCCACAGGAATGGATAGAGGATAGAATCCTATGAGATCATCTTAGCGGATGATCGGCTTATATTGCTCCCTTGTCAGGGGTGTTGAGGACAAATATGACACAATTATACATGAGGGGCAGACTTTAACAATAAGGTCTGCCCTTATTAAAATCATTTTAGACGTGAACTGTTAAAATAGGTATTTACAGAAGCATCATTTATGAAGACATTGATTATGAGATACTCAAAGAACCGGTTGACAGTCAAATACTTGATGAAATAGCTGATTTGTAGCAAAAGTAAATCTTGACTTGTTGCATATTTATTGTTTAGCTGATCTTTGGTACCATGTTGCAGAAAGGAGGTATGTATGCAGGAATACAACAACGAGAAAATCGTTGCACTGTCTTTTAGATCAACTAAAGTGACAACGAATATTCTTGTGAAAGTTTTGAAAAAGCTTCTTGAACTACAGAAAAAACATAATTCTGTTATTATTCGAGGAAAACAGCCGTTGAAAGCTCTTATTCAAGGAAATGACTACGCTTCAGTTACTAATATTGAGATTACTAATCAGAATATCAAATCTTTTGAAAAGACTGCAAGAAAATATGGCATTGATTATTCACTTAAAAAGGACAGTTCTGTAAACCCACCTAAGTATACTATTTTCTTTCGTGCGAAGGACCGCGAGATAATGAATACAGCATTCGAAGATTTCCTTGCTAGTCAGAATATAAAGAAAGGAAAAGAGAAAAAAGTTTCAATAATAACACGTCTTCAGGAACTAACGCCTCAGAAAAATAAGGAACGTTCAAGGGAAAAGACCAGAACCATGGAGGCAGAACGCTGATGAGTTTCAATAAGCAGAAAGCAATAAAGACGCTGCCATTTGCGTTTCTTGGTTATTTCTTCAACAAGGCATCTGAATTATTCACATCCGCTTCTGGAGAGACTACAGGTGAAAAAATCATAGAAGGTATGAACAGTTTCGGAAAGATATTTTCTGATCCCATACCAAGCTTCAAAGCAATAGACATTTTTATTGGTATCGCAGGAGCAGTTCTTGTTAAGGTGATTGTTTTTATCAAAGGGAAAAATGCTAAAAAATACCGCAAAGGAGTAGAATATGGTTCAGCACGATGGGGTACAGCAGAAGATATCAAGCCATATATGGCTGCAAAATTCGAAGATAACATTATTCTGACTGAATCTGAACGGTTGAATATGGATAATCAACCCAGATCTGGATTTAAGTATGCAAGAAACAAGAATGTTCTTGTTATCGGAAGCTCTGGAAGCGGCAAAACACGCTTTTTTGTCAAACCAAATATTTTACAGATGCACAGCAGTTATGTTGTGACTGATCCGAAAGGGACAGTTGTAAATGAAGTAGGTAACGCATTGCTTAAGGGAGGGTATAGTTTAAAGATTCTGAACACAATAAACTTCAACAAGTCGATGCATTACAATCCGATGGCTTATATTCGTTCTGAAAAGGATATTCTGAAACTGGTGAACACCATAATCGCCAATACAAAGGGAGAAGGCACTCAAAGCAGCGAGGATTTCTGGGTAAAGGCAGAACGACTGTATTATTCGGCACTTATCGGGTATATATGGTATGAAGCACCAGATGAAGAAAAGAATCTTAACACTCTTATCGAAATGATCAATTCATCTGAAACACGAGAGGAAGATGAGACTTTCCAAAATCCGATCGATATTCTTTTCAAAGAACTGGAAGAAAAGAATCCGAGCCATTTTGCTGTAAGACAGTACAAAAAATACAAACTTGCAGCTGGTGTGCTACAATGATGGAGATGTTTTAATCACTCTTCAGAGGTAACATCAAAAGGAAAAGGAGGAGTATTTCAATGATTACAAGAGGCATAACAGCGCTATATGAGCGACTTTCAAGAGATGATGAACTGCAAGGTGAAAGCAACAGTATCACAAATCAGAAAGCCTTGCTTGAACAGTACGCAAAATCTATCGGTCTGCCACAGCCGACTCATTTTACAGATGATGGTATATCAGGAACACGTTTTGATAGACCTGGATTTCAGGAAATGTTACGGCAGATTGAAAAAGGCATTATCGGTACAGTAATTGTAAAAGATATGAGCCGTTTAGGTCGTGATTATATAATGGTTGGACAGCTACAGGAAATGTTCCGAGTCAATGATGTACGCCTTATTGCACTTAATGATAATGTTGATACTCTGCGAGGTGAAGATGATCTTGTTCCCTTCAGAAATATTATGAATGAATGGTATGCAAAGGATATCAGCAAGAAAATCAAATCGACATTCAAATCAAAGGGCAATTCAGGAAAGCACGTTGCAAGTAGCGCACCATATGGTTATTTGAAAGACCCCGAAGATAAGAATCACTGGATTATTGACGAAGAAGCTGCCGAAGTTGTCAGACGAATCTTCAGAATGACTATGGAGGGAAAAGGTCCGTATCAGATTGCTCAAATACTTGAAAGTGAAAAGGTTTTGATTCCAGGAGCATATCTTGCAAAAAAAGGTGCAGGGCTATATCAAAACAAGGTGTTTGACAATCCTTATCACTGGGGTTCTTCTACAATAGCGAGTATTTTAAAAAAACGAGAATACCTTGGTCACACCATAAACTTCAAGACAGCAAAGCACTTCAAGGATAAGAAGAGTCATTATGTTTCAGAAGATAATTGGCTGATTTTTGAGAATACACAAGAGCCAATCATAGATCAAGAGCTATTTGACAATGTTCAACGTGTAAGAGGAAATGCAAGAAGGTATCCTGACGGTTGGGGTGAAGCTCATCCATTGACTGGACTTATGTACTGTGCTGACTGTGGTGGAAAAATGTATGTTCACAGGGTTAATAACGGAAAGCGCATCCCACAGTTTACTTGTGCTGCATACGGAAAAACTCCCGTAGGTAAGCTTTGTCCTACGCAGCATAGAGTAAATGCAGATGATGTTATGACACTTATTAAGGAAATGCTAAAAGCAATTGTTGACTTTGCAAAGATTGACAGAGAAGCATTTATAGAATCTGTTAAAGCTTCTTGTTCTCTGAAAGCTGATAAAGATTTTGTTAAGAACCAGAGCAAACTCGAAACACTTCAGCAAAGAGAACATGAACTTGAGAAGATTATCTGTAGAATATATGAAGATAACATTCTCGGCAAACTTCCTGATGACAGGTATTATATGATGGATAAGCAATATTCTGCAGAAAAGCAGGAGGTAACGGAAGAAATTACGAAGATAAGAAAGCTTATATCCGATACAAACAGAGAAAGTACAACACCGTCACGATTCATTACACTTGTAGACAATTATCTTGAATTTGAAGAACTAACAACGTATATGATAAATGAATTTGTCAGCAGAATCGTAATTCACGAGAGAGATAGAAAGGGAAGCAGAGAAACTACTCAGAAGATTGAAATATATTTCAATTTTGTCGGTCAGTATATTCCACCGCATTTCTATGATGTTAATATGACTCCAGAAGAATTAGAGGAATACAAAAAGAGAGAAGCACGCAGAGAAAGGCTTCACCAGAATTATCTCAGACGAAAAGCAAATGGTTCTCAAGCTAAGTATTACAATCAAACCAAGGCAAAGAAAAAAGCGGCGATCGATAGCAAAAATGAAGCCATACGAGCTGAGAATCGAGCAAATGGAGTCTACTCTTTTGCGGCAGAAGTCAGTGGAACACCGAAGATAGCAGGAAACCTGACATAGAACTTCTGCTGAATTGACAAGTTCAGAGTATGGTGATATAATATCATAAACTGAAAGCCGAAAAACTTTTGAAAGGAGTGATAAGATGAGAATTATATTGACCCCTGAAATTTCAAAATTATACGATGAAGTTAAACCGTATTATGATAAAAATTTTCATCTTATTGCAAATGCTCCCGAAGATATAAAAAAGAAAGACGCAATTATAAAAGCTTATAATGAAAAAGAACTAAAAAAAGCATCAGAGTTTAATAGATAAACCGTCTATAATAAGGCGGTTTTTTTATGTCCGTTGTCGGTTGCTCGTTGTCAAGGGAGGTGAGAACTATGTCTGAAGAAGAATACAGAAATCGTCTGAAAAAACTTGAGAGTAGTATTGCTGTCAATAGTCAGAAAGCAATAGTTGCCGAGCAAAAGAAAAAAGTAACACCTAAGGTTGATATGTGACGATATCACAGGAGGATGAGTGGCTGTGTGTTCAAAATACGTTTTGGTTCAGGGTTCTCTCTATATACCTCTGTTTACTACAGTTTTGTGTAATGATATTACATTTATAAGAAAAAGCTCCTGTTTTTTAAACAAGAGCTTTTTCATTATCCTTTTTGCATTATCAAGTCCAATGTTCAAATGAGCCTCCCCACCAGTCTGGTTTTGTATAGTATACATTTATATAAACTGGAACCCATCCTCCATATCTTGCTTGTACCCACATTTCATCTGAATAATAGCCATGATAGGTTTGCCTATGTACTTCTCTACCAGTTACAACGAAGTAATAATAACTTGGAAAATGTTTCTCTATTGGCGCATTAATATTTGGCGATTTTCTACCATCTACTTTTGTATAAGTCATGAAGTAATCTTTCCTTTTATTTAAACTATGAACTTCATAATCAGTACTATCAGCTTCTCTGCAGAATCTTGCTGCATCTGCTGTAAGTATGCAACTTGACTTAGGTGAAATCGTCTTTGTTACTGCTGAACCTGTTCCGAGAAGAGTACATGCCATAGCTATGCTGGCAATCTTTTTAACTACGTTTTTCATTTGTTTTACTTCCTTTACATTAAAATTAAAGGTTATTATTAACCTCCATTTATAATAACGCAGCTTCCAAGCAAAGTGTAACAGTAATTTGAAAATTTACAAATTATTTTTTGATTTTTGATATCCGTTGTCGGTTGTCCGTTGTCAAAGGAGGTGAAAACTATGACTGAAAAAGAATACAGGAATCGTCTGAAAAAACTTGAGAGCAGTATTGCTGTCAATCGTCAGAAAGCAATAGCTGCCGAGCAGAAGAACAAGGCTATGGAAAAACAGATGAAGAGCCTTACACGAGCTCAGAGAACTCACAGACTTTGTGAGCATGGAGCACTTCTTGGTATAAAGCTTATTGAGCCTGATTTGCTCAGCACCGAACAGGTAAAGACTGTTCTTGATGTTGCTTTTTCTCATGAAGATGTAAAGGCAATTCTCAGAAAATTTCTTGAAAAAAGCTTTTCAGAAGACCCTTGTGAATAACAAGGGCGCAATTATACACCGACAGAGTTGGTGCATTGCGTTCTGCCGAAAGCCTCTTGCAGAGAGCCGAGCATAAATGCTCACAGTGGCTTTGCCCCTGCGGTTGCTGTTGCAACCTACCCCAATAAAATCAAATCCGCATATCAGACCGATTATTATCAAAATAGTCGGTCTGTTTTTATGTCTGAAAGGAGTGAATGATTTGCCGTGTCCGCATTTTAAGATAACAATATGTAAGCGCAGTAAAGGTCAATCTGCTGTTGCAGGTGCTGCATATCAAAGTGGCGAGAGTTTATTCTCCGAATATGATCAGAAACGAAAATCCTATACAGAGAAAAAAGGTATTGTTTACACAGAGATAATGCTTCCTGCGAATGCTCCGCCTGAATACAAAGACAGGGAAAAGCTATGGAATGCAGTAGAAATGAATGAAAAACAATGGAATTCACAGCTTGCAAGACGTATAGTTCTTGCGTTACCAAAAGAGATACCACGAGAAGAACAGATAATGCTATTACAGAAATACTGCAAAGAGCAGTTTGCTGATAAAGGAATGTGTGTTGACATTGCTCTTCACGATAAAGACGACGGTAATCCTCATGCACATATCATGCTGACCATGAGAGCCATAGACGAGCATGGAAAGTGGTTGCCAAAGTCAAGAAAGGTCTATGACTTAGACAGAAACGGTGAACGTATAAGACTTCCTTCTGGTGAATGGAAGTCTCATAAGGAGAATACCGTTGACTGGAATGAACAGAGTAAAGCAGAAGAATGGCGACACGCATGGGAAGTTAATAGCAATTTATTTCTTGAAAGAAATAAATGCTGTGAATGTGTTGATCTTCGTTCTTTTGAACGTCAGGGGATTACAGACAAAGCTCCGACAGTTCACATGGGGGCGGCAGTATTTCAAATGGAAAAGCGAGGAGTGCATACTTTAATAGGAGATCTTAACCGTGATATTAAAAAGTCTAATGCTCTGATGGCAGCCATAAAGAAAACAATCGCATCACTACGTGAATGGATAAAGAAAATATCAGAGGAAAAGAAGAAACTCAGAGTTCAGTACAAAAAAGAACTGACGGTAATCGATCTGTTATTTGATTATCTGAAAATCCGTGATGAAGAACGAAAGGACTGGAATAAGTTTGCACAGCAAAATGCAGGAGTTAAAGACCTTCGCAAAATTGTTGAGGTTATCAATCATGTAAGTCGAAGTAATATTGTTTCCATCTCTGATCTTGATAAAGAACTGGCGAAACTGAGATCAAATGCTAACAGAATCCGAACCGAAATGCGTAAAAAAGAAAATCGTATCAAGGCACTTTCCGTGATACTGAAAAGTCATGATACAATTGAAAAACTCTCACCTGTTCATAACAAATATGTGAAAATTCAATGGAAATCTAAGAAGGAAAAGTATGTCGAAGAGCACAGGTCAGAGCTTGACGAATACAACAAGGCAGTACGATATCTGAAGAAGCAGAGTCTCGATGAGCACGTAAATTATGACACATTCAAGACAGAAATAAAGTTTCTTCGATTTGAGCGTGACAGTTTACAGACTGAGCTTGAGAAGCTTTATGAACAGATTAATCCTTTAAAAGATGTTCGTTATTATATCAGCAAGGTCATACCGCTTGACAACGAACTACCGACAACCGAGGAGAAAAAATCTGTTGTAGAAAGAATATCGCAGTGCAAAAAAGAGTGTGAAAAATCATCTGCACACACAACAGAAGTTAAGAAAAATGAAGAACTGGAGTGATGATTATTGAATTTATTTCAATCCGTAAAAGAAAACGTAACGACTTTTCAGGCAGCTGAAAACTATGGGCTTGATGTCAAGCGGAATGGCATGATATGTTGTCCGTTTCATGATGATAGTACGCCATCAATGAAAGTAGATAAAAGATACCATTGTTTTGGATGTGGTGAGGATGGTGATGTAATAAACTTTGTTCAGAAGTTATTTGATCTCTCACCGAAGAAAGCTGCACAGAAACTTGCTTATGACTTTGGTATCAGCTATGACAATTCAGAAAAGTACAAACCTGATAAACAAAGTATCATCAAAAGAATAGAAACTGAGAAGTACAGGAATGCTGAGAACAGAGTTTTCCGTGCTTTCTGTGATTATTTTCATTTGCTGAAGAACTGGAGAAGTGAGTTTGCGCCAAAGAAACCAGAGGATGAGCCAAACCCATTGTTTATAGAAAGTTTAACTAAGCTTGATTATGTTGAGCATATTCTTGATGTACTATCCACAGGCTCAGCTAAAGAAAAGGCTAATATTATAATTGAAAATGCAAAGGAGGTAAGTGAACTTGAACGTAGAATTGCAGGATTTAAGTTCAGAGCAGAAAGAACAGTTGGAACAGGCAATAGATGTATTGGGGACGACCAAATTATCAGTTGACGAAATAAAGGGACAATTGACTCAACATGAGAAAGGTGGAGTGAAGAACACAATACAAAACTGTCTTACTGTATTACAAAATGATGAAAAGCTCAAAGGAGCTATTGCATTCAATATGCTTTCTGAAAAAGTTGATATTGTCCGTAAGGTGACATGGGACAGAACTACTACAGCATTGAATGATACTGATGTAAGATATATTAAGTTGTATCTTGAAACAAATTATGGATTATCGAGCGAAAAGAAAATCGAGGATGCTATCAGTATCACTGCAAACGAAAACAAATATCATCCTATACGAGATAAGCTTAACTCGCTTTCATGGGATGGTACAGAGAGGATACGTAATGTTCTTTCTCATTTTCTTGGTGCAGACAGAACAGAATACACATATCAGGTCATGAAGATAACACTTCTTGGAGCAATTCACAGAGTATTCTGTCCAGGCTGCAAATTTGAAACCATGCTTTGCCTTGTCGGGGGACAAGGGGCAGGAAAATCAACATTCTTTCGTTTCCTTGCCATGAATGACGATTGGTTCTCAGACGACCTGAGAAAGCTTGATGATGAAAACGTATTCCGAAAGCTACAGGGGCACTGGATAATTGAGATGTCAGAAATGCTTGCAACAGCAAATGCAAAGAGTATAGAGGAAACAAAAGCATTTATCTCAAAGCAGAAGGATAACTATAAGATACCATATGAAACGCATCCTGTTGACCGCCTAAGACAGTGTGTTTTTCAGGGAACATCAAATAGTCTGGATTTCCTTCCACTTGACAGAACAGGAAACAGGCGCTTTCTTCCTGTTATGGTTTACCCAGAAAGGGCTGAATGTCATATTCTTGGAGACGAGAAGCGTTCACGGCAATATATTGAACAGCTTTGGGCGGAAGCGATGATCATTTATCGTTCAGGTAATTATAGCCTCACTCTTGATCATGATATGCAGAAACAGCTTGCCGTTATACAGCAGAACTTCATGCCTGAGGACACAAAGTCAGGTATGATTCAAGCATTCCTTGACAAATATTATGGGAATACTGTATGCTCCAAACAACTGTACACCGAAGCATTGAAGCATAGCAGCTACGAGGAGCCTAAGCAATGGGAAATCAGAGAGATTAATGATATCATGAACCATAGCATTCAAGGATGGAAAGCATTCTCCAATCCCAGATATTTTGCAGATTATGGCAGACAGAAGGGATGGGAACGCATCAAACCTGCAAATGAGCCTGTCCAGCCAAATACGTATGAGCAGATATATCCATAGTATTATGTTTATACGTTATTATTAGTCCGTTGTCAGTTCGAAAGGAGTTTTTATGAATAATCAGAACAATATAGAAGTTAGCAATGCACAGTCATCACCTTCACTTGTAAGGAAAATAGGGAATGTGACCTATATCGTTGACGTTCATTTTGAAGAAAACGCAAAAGAGCAGCTTGAAAACAAGCTGCTCAACGTAGTCAAAAATATGATAGATAGTGCTTGAAGTATATATCCCTTGTGTTAGTTAGGGCATATACATTATTATTAGGAATTGGTTTTTCATGGGGGCAAAACATATACAAAGTGAACGTGCCCAATCACTTTTTGGCAATCTTATGCAATCTCGATTAATCGCTAGTATTACGTCATTTGAGAGCTATTTATTTACAATGATTTTTAGCGATTTTTGCTCATTTTTGCAGACAGGAATATCATGAAATAATACAATGAATAAATGAACAAAGAGAAGTCCCGAAAATCAATTTCCGGGACTTATTTTGTAAGCGCCAACCAAACCCAGCCCTTACGCTGAGCAAATAAAAATACTCTTTCGATGATATACTTGAAATGCGACAGAGCAAGGTAAAGCCTCTTCTGGATGAAGTATATGAGATAATAAGCACTCTAAGACCGAGCAAAGGCTCTGCCCTTGGCACGGCGATAACTTATGCCCTGAATCAGAAAGAAAAACTATATCTGTTCCTGAGCAATCCTAAGGTGGAAATGACAAATAACCTTGCTGAACGAACAGTAAAGCCGTATGTTATCAATCGTAAAAATTTTCTTTTCAGTGATACAGAAAATGGTGCTGCTGCAAGCGCAGCTGTTATGAGTATCATAGAAACAGCAAAAAGGAATAACCTTGATGTTTACGGATATTTGTTTTACTTACTGACATTAATGCCTGAATGGGACAAAAATCCTACCCAAATACAACTTGACTCTGTTATGCCGTGGAGTCTGACGTTGCCTGCATATTGCAGGCAGATGTACAGTGAAATACAGCAAAAAGAGGACTGCTCTGCTGATATAATAAATGTTTTTACACGGGGGGTGAAATGATAATTATTTTCTTGAAGTATTGATTTTTCGCTAAATATATAGTATTATTAAAGTGACAAAATGTACGTGATTAAGGTGCGAAAAAGAAATGAGATAAATACAGAAAGGGAATCGGGCATCAATATATAAAAGGAGTGTATTTTATGAAAAAGAGAATACTGTCATTAATTATGTCAGTGGTATTAACTTCATCTTTTATGAGCAGCCCTTTTTCTCATGCATTTGATATTTATGAATACGGTGAAATTGTTGTGACTATTATTGACGAAGAGACCAATGAGTTGTTCAAAGAGCACAGTAAATTTGGTATGACAATGGTTGATGATAAATGGGATGCTTCAGAAAGTAACCCATATATTATTAAAAATGTACCTAAACACCATTCATACTTTATTACATATGATAATGATGGCATGATATATGGTGGATATTATTATGAAATAAGCGATTGTAAGCCCAACGTGTTCTTTCAATTTGAAGAAGGTGCTGATACTCAAAATGTAACGGTATATATGCAGAAGCGCCCAATTAAAAATAAAGTTGAGTATGGAACTATAACGGTGACTGTCATTGACGAAGAAACCAACGAATTGTTTACAGAAGACAGAGCAGGTGGAAAATCAAATTTTGAAATGTACCGTTCATACATAACGAACTATGCTCCGAAAGAAGAAAGTTCAAAAACTTCAACTTCTGACATGAGCGTTTTTTTTGGTGGAACTTTTATTACGGGAAGCTGGAATACAGCACAAAGCAATCCGCATACATTTGAAAATGTTGTTGCAGGAAATTATATGTATCATATAAGTCATATTGGAATAGAACATGACGGATTTACTTATGTGATAGACGAAGAAAAATCAGATAATGATTTTATTTATTCGAGTTCAGAACCAAAAGAAGTTAATATCTACATGAAAAAGAATTATTGGTCTGATTATAAGATTGATACTCAGCCTTCCAATTCTGATACATCAGAAAATCTTAATATTCAAGCCGATAAGAACTTTACTTTCGAGGATATCCGCAGTATGACTGTGGAAGAGATACAAGCTCTGTTTGAATTGAAGGGTATCAAAAAATCTCATGTTCATACCACAAATAATACTCAAAACAATTTCCTTTTGGATCCAATGCCTTATTTAAGCGACAACATTCCTGAGGATGTAATGGCAGTATTAAAGGATATGTCCGGCAGTAATGAGATAATATATTGGTTTGATGAAGAAAAAATCAAGAAATCTCTCGGACTTCCTGAC
>DBYI01000046.1 GCA_002310115.1 Ruminococcus flavefaciens | reverse complement strand
AGAGCCGGTAGGTAGCCCGGCCGTCCTGTGAATACAGGGTAAGTAACCTGCCCCTCCGGGTTGTCCGTTCTTTGTCCGTAGTATTCTTAGGAGGGAAAGATATGGACAAAACGAACGGTATGCTGACAGTATTTTTCGATGAGCCTTTCTGGGTAGGAGTTTTTGAACGCTCCGAAAATAGTAAACTCTCAGCGGCTAAGGTCACATTTGGAGCAGAACCCAAGGACAGTGAAGTTTGGGATTATGTACTGAGGCATTACTACAAGTTGAAGTTCAGTCCTGCTGTCAAGGCAAAAACAAAGCAGACTGCTGACAATCCCAAACGGCGGCAGCGCAATGCACGAAAGCAGCTCAGTACCACAGGTATCGGCACTAAGTCTCAGCAGGCGCTGAAGCTTATGCAGGAGCAAATGAAGACCGAACGCAGGCAGATCACAAAAGAGCAGCGTGAAGCCGAAAAACAGCGTCAGTTTGAGCTTAAACAGCAAAAGCGCAGGGAAAAGCACAAAGGTCATTGACCGCTTCCTGCAAAAAAAGTCTTGACAGTTTCGGCTGTCAGGACTATTTTTCCAGTCAAATAATATTAAGAAATACATATTGTTCAGGAGATAAGATATGATCGATACAGCATCTTTGATAGATATATTTATCTCAGCTTTGCAAAATACTTTTCCGGACAGGGTATGTTTCGTTGGCTTACAGGGCAGCTATGCACGCGGAGAAGCAACAGAGAGCAGTGATATTGATATAGTTGTTATTCTCGATAATCTTTCGTGTGAAGATGTAAGACGTTACCGGGCTATGCTTGACACCATTCCATACAGAGAATTATTCTGTGGATTTCTTTCTGATGCAGACGACCTCAGAAACTGGGAGGTATCTGATCTGTTCCAGTTCTATCATGATACGAAATCGATAATCGGGACTCTTGATGATATTATTCCGCCAATAACTGACGATGATATCAGACGGTCAGCCAGGATAGGAGTCTGCAATATTTATCATTTCTGCGTTCATAATCTGATATATGAGAAAGATCCAGCAATACTGAAAGGCTTGTATAAATCCGCCTCCTTTGTGATACAGGCACTCTGGTATCTGCAATCAGGAGAATATATCGCACATTCTCAGGAGCTTGTCTGCAAAGTGGAAGACAGTGAAAAGGATATTATCTCTGCTTATATAGAGATAAAAAACAGCGGAGTATCTGATTTTGAAAGGTTGTCAGACCTTATCTTCAATTGGTCGAAGAAACAGATAAATCAGATGAACGAATGCATTTAAAAGCATATTCCGATATAATGAGACTAATATGATCGAAACAGAACACTTGAAAAATATAAAAAGGCGCAAAACTGCGCCTTGATTTTTATCCTTTTATCTCACCATTACATATTGCAGCATACACATCTTCCGGTATCATCGGAGAGCATATCTCTGCAAGGAAATCATTATCTATCTCACCGGTTTCAGCGTACTGTTTTCCAGCCTGTCTGACAAGTACAAGTCTCGGGGCCGTCACCTCTGCAGCTTCAGGAGCGTTAAACATCGGACTTTCGGGAACGGTTATGATGGTATGATCGCTCGGAAACATCAGCTTGAACTGAGTTACGACAGGCTCAAAATTCTGCTTACTATTTGGAAATCCGCAGCCGCAGATCATCATGAATCTCAGATGCGAAAAATCCAACTGTTCAACATGAACATATCGGTCTCCCTGCCTTTTCATTGCCATACTTGAAAGCGGCATTGTACGGTCGATAAATACTTTCAGCGGTGCAGGCATTCCGTAAGCGTAGAGTGGATAACTCATCAGCAGGAGATCGCTCTCCAGAACCTCATCGAGAAGCGCACTCATATCATCGTTGTGTATGCATTCTCCGCCGTTACGTTTACAGGTGAAACAGCCTGTGCAGAATTCGATATGCTTGTCGATGATATTGACTATGTGAACTTCCTGCGGTGCTGCATCTTTCATGCCGTCAAGGAATGCTCGGGTTATGTGCATTGTGTCACTTTTTTCACGTTTTGGACTACTGTTCAGAACAAGTATTTTCATAATAACCATCTCCTTGTAGGTTTCAGAAATATCTGTTTTTATTATAATCCCGAGGAGAAACAACGTCAATCCACGCTGCGTAGAGTTGACTTCAAAAAAACTTACTTTTTCCCATTAACAATCAGAGACTACAAATATATCAAGATTGTAAATCAGTTGATTTGCTACTTTGGAACGCTCAATATAAAACAAATTATCGTCCTTTTTGAGCCAGTCATCATGCTATTAACTATGATTATGTATTCTACTCTGTATTCAGTATCACAAGCAGAGGATAGCGAATTTTCGGCAGATTTATGTTTTAATAGGATTCTGCTTTTCACCTGTATTTCTATAATAAAAGCAAATTTAGAGTATAGCTTTTTCAGAAAAATCCTAAAACTGTATGTAAAGTGCAAAAATAAAACTGTTCCGCTTTTTCCTGCACTTCGTTTTACCATTCGAATCAATCGGATCTATACATAAACGTCGAGCAGTTGGGAAGTGATCTCAGCTTTCTTTCTCCAAGTTCATTTATTTCATCAGGTACAAAATTTTCATAAGTTAGAATGCAACCAAATCCAATTTATTACGAGTAGATATATGAAGGATCTTTCAAATAGAAACTAGATTAACAGGAGGTGTTCGAATGGAGGATAATCATATTGTTGATCTGTACTGGGAGAGAAATGATAGCGCTATCTCTAAAACAGCAGAAAAGTATGGAAAATATCTCCACAGTATTTCATATCAGATTCTCAATAATACTGAAGACGCAGAAGAATGTGTAAACGATACATACAATGATGCATGGCAGTCCATGCCGCCTCACCGTCCTTCAATTCTTTCAACCTTTTTAGGGAAGATAACCCGCCGGATATCCATTGATTTATGGAGAAAGTACAGCGCTGAAAAGCGCGGCGGAGGCGTAACAGCCCTTGCTCTTGATGAATTGGAAGAATGTGTATCAGGAACCGGAGATATAATGGCTGAGGTTGAACGACTTGAACTGCAAAAGAAACTGAATGATTTTCTTTTGGCGCTTCCTCAGACTGAACGTCAGGTATTCATATGCCGATACTGGTATATGGATGCTGTTTCTGATATTGCAAAACAGTTTGCCTTTTCTGAGAGCAAGATCAAATCCATGTTGTATCGGACGAGAAATAAGCTCCGTACCATGATCGAAAAGGAGGGCTATTAAAATGAAAGCAAATGATCTGCTCGATATGATCGGAAATGTTGATGATAATATTATTGAAGAGGCAAAGCAAAAGAAGAAAGCAATAATGCCAAAATGGACCAAATGGTTAGCAACTGCTGCGTGTCTGTGTATTGTATTAGGCGGTATAGCACCCGGCGGGTTCAATGTACTGCATAGATTAGGTTATTTCAGCTTAGGGTGCGGCGCTTTGCCGGGAACAATTGTGGACGATCAGTACTACTATTTTTATCCGTACAGTGGTATATGGAGATATTCAAACGGCAGCGCCAAAAAGGCCGTAAGTGCTTACTGGGTAGACAACTGGTCTGTATATGAAAACGGTCTGTATTATAAGTATAAACAAAAGTTATACAGAATTGATCGCCAGACACTCAAAAAAAAGAAAATATACTCTGCTTCGGCTGGTACAGTATTCTCCTATAAGGAGGCGGATCAGGGTAATTTAATCTTAACAATATATAACAAGGAGAAAACATATTACTATAAGATACTGATTGACGGTATAAACGGAGAATTTCTTGAACAGCTTACGGAAAGAATACCTTACGATGATACTGGTGGATCGGATACAAATACGCATTATATTATAGGAGATCGGGATATTGAATTAGTTCCGATAGGCGAAGCTTCAGAACGGAAGTATATGCCTACTGAAAATGGCAAGGCACTCTTGCCTGATGGAAGCTGGGTTCACGATTTCATCTGCAATTTTTGCGAAGAGGTGAAATCCTTTGAGGTTTACAACGGCAGTGACGTAACTGAAGAATCTGAAGTACTGATCATATTTGCAGATGGCAAAACATATCTCAAACCCAAAGAAGAAAAACCTTTTTATGCAGGTACGATCGGACATATCCTTTTATATGTTGATCATGATGATCCGGAAAACTATGGAAGTGATGGATCGGGCATATGGTGTTATGATCCTGATTCTAAGGAGAAATGGGAGCTTAAAACCGATACAGAACACTCGTTTTATAGCTTTACAAATGATGATAAAATGCTTTATTCATGTGAGCCCTGGAATCACGATCAGGCAGCGTGGAAGATTGTCTATGAGGGGAATAGACCTGTTGCTCTTCAGCTTATCGATGACAAGATCACAGACTAAAAACAATAAAGTTCTCACAGTTTCGGCTGTGAGAATTTTTTATCTTGTCTCAGTAAAAAAACACACAAAACCGCACCTCTTTGTTTTTGGTGCAATAATAATCATAGATATTTTATTATTTTTGTGACACTTAGGATTCTTTTTACGAATGTTATTAATGAAAGCAAAAATACAGGGGGCTACAACACTCTTGTAAATATATATAAGGAGATTATCAAAATGAGAAAGGCATTATTTATCACTGTATTAACCACCGTATCTTTAGGCCTTGTTGGCTGCAAAGTCTCAAAAACTGCCAACAGCAATGCAATGAACCATATCATAAACACTGCTTCAACTATGTTAAAAGTCGACGATGTCACAACATCAGCAAATTCAGCCATAACTACTGTTAAAACAGATACTGCAACTGTTTCCGTACCATCTACTGAAGCTGCTATGCCAATGAAAAATGCTTCGACCGTTGACAAAGATAATACCGCAGACTGGAAAGCAGCATACAAGAATACCCTAACTGATTTTATGAATTCAGAAAACTACGGTGATATGTCAACATGGGATATTCAGGACATTGATAACGACGGAACTCCTGAATTGCTTATATCAGAAGCTCAGGCCCATATTGAAGGCGTTATGTTTTATTATTATGAAAACGGAAATGCAGTTCCTGTTCTTAACGATAATAGAGAGCCAGTACGTTATGGCGCATACGGCGGCGTATTTATCTGTCCCGGGGAAAATCTTATAGGAATTGAAGATGTAAAGCAGGGACTTCATTATTCTGTTATGCATAAATACGAAAACCATGGACTTTCATTTGTCCAGAGAACTTTCGAAGATTCAGGAGCAGTAGGGAAAGAAAATGTTACTTACAAAGTGAACGATGACGTCGTCAGTGAAGTTGAATACAACAACGCATACAATGAATTCGGCTCAAAGAACTGGATAGCTGTAGGCAATCAGTATACATTTGATGACCTTTCATTCCTTGAATAGTGAACTCTCCCCTACCTATAAAGAGGAAGGGGCTTCGTAAGAAGAATGGTATTTAAGTTTCCACCTAAAAATCAGGCAACCCTTATTCTTACAGGCGTGTCCACTTTCGCTTCGCTTAGAAGTGGGGGTATTCTGCCGTGATATAGATAAATATGTGTTATCGACCTCCTGTTCTTAATAAAAAAGCTCTCTCCGTTTCGGCTTGAGAGCTTTTTCCTTAATGACATTTCCCCCACCAAGGGAACTTCTTCGTTAATATAGCCCAATTTTGTTAATTGACTTTTTCGGTATTATCTGTTATTACCCGAGTTTGACGGAAAAATGATAAAAACCTTGGCGTCGCCGCTCTTCCGAACGGCGATTCCAAGGCTTTTTTTGCTATAAACAGGGATAAAATAAAAGGTGACATTATGCATTACAATTATGGCCTACAGTGACATTTCTATCTGTGATTTTAGCTGCTTCACCTCGCTGATCATAAAGCATTTTCTTAGTTATTACGACAACTATGACTTCCGCATGAATGTCCCTCACCATGTTCATGAGCGTGGTGATCACAGGTCGGATTGGAGTTTTGAACAAGTGTCTGTGCAAGGAAAGCAGCAACAGCTTCGTCAGCACTTCCACTATTTCCACCATAGAAAGCGATACCAACCTCCTGCATCGCCATCTGTGCTCCGCCACCAATACCTCCGCAGATGAGCACATCAGCCTGTGCGTTCTTCAGGAATCCTGCAAGAGCGCCATGTCCTGCGCCGTCTGTGCCAACAACCTGTTCGTTTATTATCTTACCGTCAGCTACATCATATAGCTTGAACTGTTCAGTTCTGCCGAAATGCTAAAAGATCAATCCATTTTCATAGGTTACTGCAATTCTCATAATAGTACTTCCTTTCTGTGTTATCTTCTCTGAAATAGTGTTGTCAAGAGTATAATTACCACCTGAAATTACGATACGTTTGCCCTCTACCAACGCCTGAGCTAGCTTTTTTCTTGCCGTGTCATATATCGCCGTAACAGTAGTTCTTGCCACGTTCATTTCAACGGCACACTGTTCATGAGTCTTACCGAAATAGTCTATAAGACGTATGGTTTCAAACTCATCAAGCATCATAATGACCATATCTTTTGCTTTATCCTGATCTGGCGCAAAGCTCCAGTAATCAGGGTAACAGCAAATACGACGTGATTTCTGTGGCCTTGGCATTTTTGCGTCTCATTTCTGACTTATGTCAATTATATCACGTTTATTGACTTATGTCAAGTATAGCCTTGGCATTTCCAAATATTGCTTCATTTGGTAGTTTTTGTAGAGGTGAAACTATGATAATATACGAATATGTAACTATCTTTGTTTTCAATATCCTTGATATAATCCTGTTAAGTTTACAATATGATCAACTACTTTTGTTTTTAAGCCAGAAATGCCACTTTAGAGCATGAGACATGGATTCATAGTTTAACCTATTACTGCTTTTCGTCTTCGGCCTCTATAAGTGTGAGACTTCTAGCGGTAATAAGTAAAAATAGGGGTCTCATCGTGAGACCCCATTCTTGAATATTGTAACTTCGTTTTTACAGCCTCTGTTTTTTTCAGAATTATGCTGCAATATTACATATCGTCGCCTATTTCAATTGTAACAGTATCTTCATCTGAAACATTATCAGTAACTGGTTCAACAGTTTCCTCTTCAACTGGTTCAACAGAATCATCGTCACCTACTTCAAATGTTACAGTATCTTCATCTGAAACATTATCAGTAACTTGGTCAACTGGATCAACAGTTTCATCTTCTACCGGATCAACTGTTTCTTCTTCTACCGGATCAACTGTTTCTTCTTCAACTGGATCAACTGTTTCCTCTTCAGCTGGATCAACAGTCTCCTCTTCAACGGGATCAACTGTTTCCTCTTCTACCGGATCAACTGTTTCTTCTTCAACTGGATCAACAGTTTCCTCTTCTACCGGATCAACTGTTTCATCTTCAGCTGGATCAACAGTCTCCTCTTCAACTGGATCAACAGTTTCCTCTTCTACCGGATCAACTGTTTCTTCTTCAACTGGATCAACAGTTTCTTCTTCAACTGGATCAACTGTTTCTTCTTCAACTGGATCAACTGTTTCCTCTTCTACCGGATCAACAGAGTCAGGCTCCTTTGTAAGAACGAGCTCATTTGTACCCTTTTTTATATAGCCTTCTGCTCCGTCTGCAAATACCAATGTATAAGTAGAAGCACCCCATGCCCAACTAGTGATTCTAACAGTATCCTTTGTACCATTTACAGATATTGCCAATGAATATGAGCTATCAATTGAAGTAGAAATCTCATTGGAATTAACATCATTAAAAATAATAAAACTGTGATCGCTGCCCCATTCATTTACTGAGTCATTTCCATAGCCTTTTCCGAAGATATATGTATCTTCGCCACCGAAACCGCAGAGAAAATCGTCTCCATTTAAACCGTCAAGTATGTCATCTCCGGAAGTTCCGTTGACAGTTTCACTGCTATTCGTTCCTGTTATCCGTGATGCTTCTTTAGCATTCCCTGCTGCAAATGCATTGCTTGATATTATATTCGGCAATAATATCGTTGAAGTTAACAAACAGCAATTAATCTTTTTAAGTATCTTTTTCATAAGCTATTATACTCCTTTATGACCTGTGATAAAATTCCTCTCTCTAGCAGTACTTCAGAATTAAGCTTTTTTACTTCTAACTTTTCCAAACTACGCCCATGTGCTCCATTGAATAAAAACGTCTCCCATATCTTTTCTGACGGCTGAGAAATATCATTACCATAATGATTGTCAACTATCCCCATGATAAGTGTATCAGCTTTTAGAGCGTTTTTACCGCACAAAAACCTCCCTTTTAAACCTCCCTCATATCGTGTTTTTTCTGATACATTATAAGTATAGTGCAAAGGATAAATAAAGTCAATATTTTTTATGGCTTTCCACATTATTAATATTCAGCGCAAGAAAGCTAACTCCTTTTTTGTTAAAAAGCATCATTTAAGTGTAAGCTTAACGTCTCTATACATTCTATTGAAACCAATTAAATAAAGAAATAATTCGAAGAAAAGTTATTTTCAAAGAGAGTCCAGTAATTATATAACACCAATGTTAGCTTATGATAACAAAATAGAAAAATAATAATAAAATGTATGTTGACAGACGACATATGTTGCGATACAATACACTCGTAAGATGATATATCTGGAGGCGACATAAATGAAAAAAAACGAACCCTTATCGGAAAGCTATTACTATATCCTGCTATGCCTCGCAAAAGGTTCAAATCATGGATATGGAATTATGCAGATGACAGCAGAGCTTTCAAAAGGTGATGTGAAAATAGGATCAGGTACTATGTACGGTGCCACGAGCAATATGGTGAAAAAAGGCTGGATCCGTGAAATAGTATCCAATGATGCAGGCTTTGAACGCCGCAGACAATATCAGTTGACTGATTCAGGTCTGAATACCTTACGGGCTGAGATACAACGGCTAAAAAGAATGCTTGAAAATGCAGAGGAGGTATGACATATGGCAAAAAAATACAAATATTCGTTCAAGCTTTATTCGTCATGGAATTATGAGAACGAACTTGAAGATCTGAATAAGTATTCCGAGCGCGGCTGGCAACTTGTAAAAGACGGTATGTTTCACAGAAAGTTTGTGAAAAATGAGAATATCCGTTATCGCTATCAGATGGATTTCCGAAGAATTGAAGATAAGGGACGCTACATAGAGACTTTTCGCGAGCAAGGCTGGGATACGTTGATTCTAACTTTAATGTCTGTCATTTTTTCCGTAAGATATATGATCCTTCTCTGCCCGAAGAGGAATATGAAATATTCACAGATCGTG
The DNA here is from genome assembly GCA_002310115.1 of Ruminococcus flavefaciens. Lineage (GTDB taxonomy): Bacteria > Bacillota > Clostridia > Oscillospirales > Ruminococcaceae > Ruminococcus > Ruminococcus flavefaciens_K. Next base: position 13,959 of record DBYI01000046.1, on the reverse strand, counting down.
AGTCTCTTCATGAGATGAACAATCGTTGGGCACGAATTGCTTTTGTGGCATGTATCGTTTTTGGCATTATGGCTTGGGTGCCGATATTAAAATGATAAACAATCTTCTTGTTTGTTGTTCGCAAATACGAAAATCTGGGTGAAAAGCTTAAATATCCCCTGGCTTATAGGAATCCATACAAACAGGTAAGTTATTAGACTTGATGTTATCAGTCCCATTGACTTCAATAGGTATCACTTTATTTTCACACTGAATTATAGAATCAACTTCAGCATCACAGTCTTATTTTAACTGATATGAATGACAAACCTTTAGATAAGCCAGATATAGTAGACACAACATATACATTCGTAGTATAATTTCAGTAACAAAAGCCGATTTCAGCACCTGCAAATACGGAAGGGAGATTTTTATATGGAACTAACAACTGAAGAACAAATATATATGGTCAATGGGCAGTCATTCTTCTGCATGGGTGAACTGACAGAAAAAGATATACCTCGAATTCAGATGCTAGATGGTGGCACTGGACTCAATCTGGATCAGCTATTTGGAGATATGCTGACAAAATCAAATCATCCTGAAAAAGGCACAGCCACATTTCGAAAAGTCCTTAATCACTTCTTTGATCCAGATTCGCTTTACACAGCAGAAGAACGAAAACTCTATGACTGGCTGCATTGTCAGCTCCAAGCATTGAATCCAGATATGACAGCTCCCGGATGCTTTCCACCTGGTATGATGCTTGGTGCAACATGGGATCCTGAAACAGTCTATGAAGTTGGTCAGGCGTTAGGGCACGAGGCACGATCCTACGGCGTTCATGTACTGCTCGGAACACCAAATATCAACCTTCACCGCGACCTGAGAGCCGGACGTCTGTTTGAAGGATACTCCGAGGACCCTTATCTTATCTCTCAGCTTGCGCCTGCGCTTGTACGTGGCGTACAGTCGCAGGGCGTCGCAGCCAATGTTAAACATTTTGCTGCCAACAATCAGGAGACGAATCGACAGGGCATAAATGAGATTATTCCAGAACGCGCCCTGTACGAACTCTATCTTCCAGGATTTGAAGCCTGCGTCAAAGCCGGCTGTGCTACAGTCATGGCAGCATATAATCAAATCAACGGTGTATCCTGTACAGAAAACAAATGGCTTCTAACAGATCTCCTGCGTGATGAATGGGGATTTAACGGTCTTGTCATAAGCGACTGGTATGCAGTTTATCATCCAGTAGAAGCGGTCAATGCAGGCTGCGATGTGAATATGCCAGGACCTGTCTCATCAGAACCACTCCGAAAGGCATTTGCAGACGGATCTCTCGATTCGAAAAAACTAGCTGAATCAGCAGAACGCGCAGTTTCGCTTGCGTGCAAGTATGTATTGCCACCGACTGGTCATATCGACCATGAAATGACTGACCGCGCTGCCTACAAAGCTGCAGCAGAAGGTATTGTCATGCTTCGGAATGTCCGCCTTCACGATACCCTAGATAATTCTCAAACATGCTGTCCGCTTCCGGCATCTTCAAAGATTGCACTGACAGGCACCCTGAACGGTGAATTGCTTATTTGCGGTAATGGAAGTGCTCATGTATGGACCGACCGAAATACAAACATGCTTACAGAGTTACGCAAACGGTTTGCAGATACACAGACCGTTCTGTTCGAGGGAGCTGATACGCTGATATATGCACTCTGTGTTCCAGGTCAGGAAGGCAATGACCGTAAAACGCTTCGTATTGACTCGACGGAACAGGAGCACATTCAAAAACTCAGCGATTATGCCAAACAAAATAAAATGCGCTCGGTACTTATAGTCAATGCAGCAGGACCTGTTACTAATCTGGCTGTCGGATACTGGGATGCAGCGTTCTGGGTATCACTGCCTGGTATGCAGGGAGCTTCCGCAATTGCAGATATTCTTTGCGGGAAAGTCAATCCTTCCGGCCGTTTGCCATTGACCGTGCCATACAACGAAGATGATATGCCAACCTATCTGAATTTTCCAGGTGATGGCATGACTGTAAATTATGGCGAGGGGGTTTTTATCGGTTACCGCTATTATGCAACACGCTTGCACTACAACGCAGATGCTGACTTTGTATCCATGTATTTTGGATACGGTCTGTCATACACAACATTTGAAGTACGAAATCTGCGCATTGAAAATGGTGATATTGCAAACGGACTTGACCTTCTAGCAGATGTTAAAAACACTGGCAATATTGCAGGAAAGACCGTAGTCCAAGTCTATGTTCATGATCCGTTTTCCACGCTGACAAAGCCCGTCTGCATACTCTGCTCCTTTCAGAAGGTATATGTTGAACCTCATCAGACCATCACAGTCCGTTTGCATATTAACCGACATGCCTTTGAAAGCTGGGATTCTGATCTGCACTCATGGACAATTGAGGACGGTGTCTACATTCTCAATGCAACCATTGAAACACCAGATAAAATTGACTGGCGGAATCGTGCTGACCTAACGCTGCGTTATGACGGTGAATCACCTTACAGCTGGGGGGCAAAAACAAGCATAAAAGAAATCTATGAAAATCAGGAACTAAAAAGTGCTCTTAGCCGGTTTATGAACACGCACGGGCTGCCATGGGAGAATGTGATCACAACATATGAATATACTGCAAAGGACAGCGTCAGCCTGATGCTAAAAAATTCCGGTTGCTCAGATGAAACATTAACTGAATTCATAGATACTTTGAAACAGATGAGATATCTGAAACAATGATTACTAAATATGAAAAACGTTACGGAGCAGTAAGTTCATCGAGGGGAATAATGAAATCTAATACAAAACTCTGCAAGGTGATGTAAGAAACTATATGTTTTACTGATTATCTATAGTTTTGGTTTAAAAACCGGCATTCATCCCCCTCTTTCACTTCGCTTAGAAGCGGGGGTATTCTGCCGTGATATAGATAAAACAAATCCAAAATTTAGCTGTGAAGACTTTGGATGCTATAAAAATGGCCACAGAAAAACTGCGGCCGTCTTTGGGCATAGTGTTCATCTTATTTTTGATAAGCATTATCAGAAGTTTCTAAAATTCACATTCATAATATGATAATTAGAAAAAGCATTGACATATTCAAAAAGAGATGGGTATAGATATGCTTTCTTATTTTTAGCGTTCCTGTGTGCTATAATCAGTATATCCTAAACAACCGACTTACGGAGACTATTGTAATGATAATTGAACAGCAGATATAAATTCAAAAAGAATTTTTTGATTTTATGCAACCTAGAGGACATGTTTGGGTAGTAATATAGTAGAAGCTTTAAAAAAATAATGAAAAGGAGGAACATCGTGGAGGATCATAAGATAATTGAAATGTACTTGCAACGGGATGAGAATGCTGTTATACAAACAGAACAGAAATACACAAAATACTGTCGTACGATAGCTGTACATATCCAACATAATCCAGAAGATGCTGATGAAACGCTCAACGATACCTGGCTTGCTGCATGGAATAGCATACCACCTCATATTCCTCAATGTCTGAAAACATTCCTTGGCAGACTTACTCGGAACATCAGTCTAAACCGTGTCCGCTCCGAAAATACTCTTAAGCGCGGTTCTGCAGAAATGAGAGTTGTTTTTGACGAAATAAATGAATGGCTTATATCCAGTCAGGATATAGAGGAAGAAGTATCAGAACAAGAACTAGCAAATGAAATTGATCTATTTCTTGACAGTATATCTGACACAGAACGAAATGTATTTGTTAGACGTTACTGGTATATGCAGTCAATCGTAGAAATAGCTGAAGCTCACAACTTCTCAGAAAGCAAAGTCAAATCCATGCTGTTTCGAATCAGAAAAAAACTTTTCATGAGACTGAAAAAGGAGAATTATCTATGAAAGCTGAAACATTTATGAACGCTGTCGGTTTGATTGGTGACCGTCATCTTGATGTTGAAATACCAAAGAAAAGAATCATATTCTATAAATTCAGAAAAGTTGCTGTAGCCGTGGCTGCAGCGGCATTATTAATTGTTTTTCCTCTCCCTGCGCTGACAGCATTCGGAGTAGATTCTGCTTATAATATCCTGTATCATATTTCACCGTCTGTTGCACAGACATTCAAGCCAGTACATAAGTCCTGTGAAGATAATGGCATAGAGATGACGGTAATATCTGCTGAACGCAGTGGCAGTGAAGCAAGTGTATATCTTGCCATGCACGATACAAAAGGCACTTGTCCATATGGAGAATGGGATCTGTATGACAGTTATAATATCAATGTTCCGCATGATATGATAGGACATTGCAGCTTCTTGGAGTATGATGAAGATACTCATACAGCATATTTTGTAGTACATCTTGAAACAATGGACGGAAGTAAAATGCCAAAGGGAAATGTAACGTTCTCTGTTAGCGAAATGCTTCTTGGTAAGATAAGAACTGAGGTAAACTTTGATGATATTGACATGAGCAGTATTCCATATGAACCAGAGACTACTACACGTTCTGATATTAATGGAGGATATGGGTATAATGGATTACCAGATTCACATGAATATCGTTTCCTGCTTTCACAGGAACAACCACTCTGCATGCCTGCACCAAACGTGTCTATTATGAACATAGGATACATTGACGGTTCGCTTCATATCCTTACCAGATACGAAGATAATAGGCATACTGACAGCCACGGCTTTATTTCACTAATAAACAACAATGGTTCAAATATAAGTAAAACTACAGAGTTTGGTTTTTCCTATTTTGATGACTCGAACAGAGACAGTTATACAGAACAAATAATTCCGGTGGCTTATGATATGCTTCCTGAATGTTTATTGAAAGGCGAGTTTTTTACCGCACAGGATTTTATTTCGGGTGATTGGGAGATCACTTTCCCGTTGGAATAAGCTATTTAATTAAATTTCTCTTTTGATCCGATTTGCATATCTGTGCTTTCACAACATATTTTTTTGATTTAAATACTATTTATACAAATATAAAAACCTGTAAGATCAGCATTATCATCAATTAATGTAACTTACAGGTTTTTATGTTTATGTATATAATTCGAATTTCTATAAATAGATATTGGTAGAAACTGAAAATGTGTGGTACATTCAATCAGAAATGCATGTTTACTGCATCTGGATATTTGTTTTGTAATATATTGCATTCTCCGGTTGCGAAATCCACATCTGCCACAATAAGATTATGACGCTGATTGTCACCACGGTCAAGAATATCAACCCTAAGACGGAATTTGCGTCCCTGTCCATAATGAGGATAAATATCCGTTATTGTTCCTGATGTGGAAGAATACTCTTCCCCAGCTCTACCTCCGGTATTTTCAATGTTTGGATCAAATAAATCTACATTATCAGTACCAGTTTCAAGGATCAACATATCATATCCAACACAAAGATGTCTATTTCCTATTGAAGGCAGTTCTCCACATTCAATAAGTTTATCAACATTAATATCTGTAAATAATGAAGGAGGATTATCAATTATATACCCGTTATGATCTGCATAGAACGTATACTCAGGGGCGGTCAAGTTATAAGTATCATATTCTGCAATAATACGATCGTATTCCGTTTTAGTGATTTTTACGTCATTTCTCCAATATCCCATTTCATCAGTCTCACTATCCCACCAATTAAATAACTGGTCAAGTATCTCTACAGTATTGTCACTGTTAATCTTCAGAAAAAAAGTACGGCAATTTTTCCCTGAAGTGCGTATAATATTATTTTCAGGTGAAATGTCCACGCAATAGCATGTAATAAAGCTTAAATCTTGCTTTGATCCAGGAGTTACATCATTGTATTTATGTCCGTCATATGTGCATATAAATAATTGACTACAAACATTATTATCGCAGATAATTAATAGTTCCGGAACGTTATCATTGTTAAAATCATCAAGCACATATTTAATATTCATGCAAAGAATATCATATCTTTCTGTGAAATCAGCCATATAAGCAAGTGCAGCATCATTTACAACATTTTTTTCATAAACTGCTGGTGTAGAGTACTCCTTTGATGTGGTCTGAATTTCAGTTGAGGCTGCCAATGAAGTAGTTATATCAGAATTAACATTTGTTTCATTTAATGATATGGATACCATAGTAGTTTGTGATGCACTGTCTTTGTTTTCGTCAGTAGTAGCAACAGCAGGATTAATAATGTTTAAATCACCATTAAAATCCTTATTGCCGTTATGCTTGTTAAGCAGGAACATAGTTCCTGCAATACCTCCTATTAATACCATGCATGAAGCTAGTGAAAGAACTCTTCTAAATATAATTGATCTTCCGTAGTTTTCAACGCCCTGAACACTTTCTCCTGAAGTGTATTCTATGTTTGCTGAAGATGCATTGTTTTTCATCTCTTCTAATTTTTTCTTACTCATTTCAAACATTTTCTTACTCTCCTTTTTGTCGAGCACAGATCTGTGAGCAAGATCCTTAACGATTTCATCATTTCCATTGAACAGTATATCAAGTTTGTTCTTCTTTTTCATAACGTTTACCTCCTTACAGCGTAATTCCTACTTCGGTAAGTTTTTCTTTCAGTTTGTTCATAGCTCTTTTACAACGCATACGCACTGCCGGCGCATTCATATTGAGCAACTTTGCTATATCGCCTGATTTTTTTTCGTAATAATACTTTTGTATTACAATAGTTGCGTCAGGTTCTCCAAGCTGATTTATCATACCCATGATTATTTTCTGTAATTCAGATTTGTCTGAATCTTTCTCAACATCAATATCCGAACTAAGTCTTCCCAAAGCTTCTTCGTCATGCTCGGCATAATGTGAAATCCTTGCACAGATCTTGTAATATGTATTTATTGCTTTTCTGCTGGAAACTGTATTAACATACCCCTGCATATCTCCTTCATATCCGCTTTCAGTGTCATAGCTGAAAAAAATATCAGAAAAAATGTCGCTGACACACTCCTCAACATCTTCATGAGAAGCTATACGACCGATTTTATTGTATACAATTGCATATACATACTTACAGTAAGTATCAAACAGTTTTTTATAGGCTTTTTCTGGTGATCTGACATACAGTGCACTGTATTCTGTACCAGTCATTTTTGTTCCTCCAATCTTTTGAAAGTCTTCCATGGTTCTGCTTTCATATATATCATTCACATCATGTAAGTAAAGTGTAACATGATTATAAAAAATTTTTTCAGACAAATATTTATCTATATCACGGCAGAATACCCCCGCTTCTAAGCGAAGTGAAAGAGGGGATGAATGCCGGATTTTTAGGTGGAAACTTAAATACCATTCTTCTTATGAAGCCCCTTCCTCTTTAGGTAGGGGAGAGTTCACTAGTAGTCTAGAACTTGATATTTACAATTTCCTATGTTATAATCAATACCGTCAGATTACGTTTGAAATAATACATCGAAAATCGTAAAGGAAGTAATATGAAGTACAAGATAATCGACTATGAAGTCATCGGTGAAGGAATACCCGTGCTTATCATACATGGCTGGGGTATAAGCAAACTTACAATGAAAGCTGCTTTTGAACCTGTATTTTCTAAGCTTGAGGGATATAAACGTTACTATATTGATCTGCCGGGAATGGGCAAATCTGAAAGCAATAATATTAATAATTCGGATGATATACTGAGACTATTACACAGTTTTGCAAATGATATTATCAAAGGTAAATTCATCATAATAGGTCAGTCTTATGGTGGTTTGCTGACAAGAGGCTTTGTAAACCACTATCCAGAGTTGATACTAAAGATAGTTCTGTTATGTCCATGTATTATTCCAGGAGTTCGTCAAGGAAGAGTAGAACCGCTGACAGTACAGGAACAAGATACAGAGCTTCTTGCAAAGTTAACAGAAGAACAACGAAACAGCTTTACAATGATGAATATCATGCTCACAAAAGATGTATGGATAAGGTATGAAAGAGATATAATGCCTGCTCTTGCAGAAGCAGATTGGGAGTATCTCAATAATACTCTTGAAGGTGCTTTTTCCTTTGATCCTGATAAATTTACTTCACCATGCAATATCCCTATTCTTATAATTACAGCAAAACAAGATACAGAAGTAGGATATAAAGATCAATTTGACCTTATGAAAATCTATCCTAATTCAACTTACTGTGTTGTGGATAAAGCAGGACATAATCTTCAGATAGAACAACCTGAAATATTTGAAAACATTATCACTTCATGGCTTTCTACACATTAAAGTGTTTACGAAAAATCATGATGAAATAATTAAGCTCTCACAATCATAAGATTTGATTTGTGAGAGCTTTATAATTCTAGAAAAATTGGTAGATTTATATTACTTTTGATATTTTGCCTTATCCATTTCACGGATAGCAGCACGGCGAATTTTGCCGCTGCCTACAGTCTTCGGCAGTTCAGGAACAAACTCAATAACTCTTGGATACTTATAAGGTGCGGTACGCTCCTTGACATAATCCTTTATCTCCTTGATAAGTTCTTCAGAGCCTGTCTTATCCTTAGTAAGAACGATAGTAGCCTTTACCACCTGACCTCTTATTTCATCAGGAACGCCCGTAACTGCACATTCCAGCACATATGGAAGTTCCATAAGAACACTTTCAATCTCAAATGGTCCAATACGATAGCCTGAAGATTTGATAACATCGTCAACTCGACCAACGTACCAGAAATAACCATCCTCATCCACCCATGCAGTATCGCCAGTGTGATAAAAACCGTCACGCCATGTCTCGGCAGTATTTTCCTCATCACCATAGTAGCAAAGCGCAAGTCCGGGAACGCCATAGCCAACAGCGCTGCTGTCCTTGAGCTTTACACAAATTTCACCGGTTTCACCAACACCTGCAGGAGTACCATCTGGAAGAAGGACCTGAACATCGTACTGTGGATTTGGCTTGCCCATGCTTCCCGGCTTAGGCTCCATACCCACAACATTTGCGATAGTAAGTGTTGTCTCTGTCTGACCGAAGCCCTCCATGAGCTTGATACCTGTTGCACGGTAGAACTGATGGAAAACCTCTGGATTTAAAGCCTCACCTGCAATACAAGCATACTTGAGAGATGATAGGTCATATTTTGAAAGATCTTCCTTAATAAAGAAACGATACATTGTAGGTGGTGCACAGAATGAAGTAACATTATACTTTTTAAACATAGGAAGAATATCATCTGCATGAAAACGCTCAAAGTCATATACAAATACAGCAGCTTCGCACATCCACTGACCGTAAAGCTTCCCCCAGAGAGCCTTACCCCAACCTGTGTCTGAAATAGTGAAGTGTAGGCCGTTAGGATTGGCATTCTGCCAGTAACGTGCAGTTACATAGTGACCAAGCGGATACTGATAACTGTGAAGGACAAGTTTCGGGTTGCCAGATGTACCAGAACTGAAGAAGATAAGCATTGGATCAGTACCGCATGGGGTATCAGCAGTACGCTCAAAATGAGTACTGTATGCAGAAAGCTCTTCATTAAAATCATGCCAGCCATCACGCTGACCATTCACCATTATCTTTGTTTTGAGTGTGGGCGATACTGCACATGCCTTATCAACCTCGTCAGCGACCTCGCCATCAGCAGTACATACTATAGCCGAAACCTTAGCAGAATTGAAGCGATATTCTAAATCGTGTTCCTTTAGCATATTCGACGCAGGGATAACGAGAGCTCCAATGCGGTGAAGTGCGATTATTGAGAACCAGAACTGATAGTGGCGCTTAAGTATGAGCATTACACGATCGCCCTTTTTAATTCCGAGGGACTTAAAATAATTCGCTGTCTGACATGAATACTTCTTGATATCCTTAAATGTAAAACGGCGCTCGTTCTTATTGACATCAACATAAATCATAGCCGTCTTATCAGGACATTTTTCTGCCATTGCATCAACTATATCATATGCAAAATTAAACTTATCCTGATTGACAAAGTGAACTCCGCTGAGTATACCCTCTTCGGTAGTTTCACACTGTATGAACTTTTCTGCTACAGGATGCAGCAGACCTGCCTTATCCACATTTGTAAGATGATGTTCGGCAACGTGCTCTTTGTATTCTGTCATGCCTGTCGTTCCACGTGGAGGCATAACAAATGCATATATCTCGCAATCCTCGCCACCGAGAGCAACTTCGTCATGGGGCATGGAACTGTCATAGTAGATACAATCTCCCTCATGGAGTATCTCAGTATGAGAACCTACTGTCATACGCAGCGTTCCTTTTAAAACAATATCCATTTCCTGCCCCGCATGGCTTGCCATGTGCAGTGGCTGTGAAAGAGCTTCCTCGGAGTATGGAATTACTACATGAAAAGGTTCAACAGTCTTGTTCTTGAATCTTGAAGCAAGGCGGTTGTAGGCAAAACCCTTTCTGCGGACGATAGGAACTCCCTCTCCTTTACGAGTAACTGTATAGCCGCTAAGCTCAGGACTGCTTCCCTCCATGAGATCAGTTATCTCAACATTGAATTTGTTGGCACATTTATATATAAAAGTAAAGCTGAAATCCTGTTCGCCTGATTCAAGCCTTTTATATTCATCCACAGAATAATCAGTTACGGCAGCCATTTCCTCGATTGAAATACCAAGGTCCTCTCGCAGATGTGAAATTCGCTCTGCTACTTCCTTAATTCTAACTTCAGCATTCTGTAATTTCGTCATTTCGCTCATAATAATCTCTCCTTAAAAATTGTTTATTACTGGAAAATGAAACTGACGCAGAAAAACTACTGCCTCTGTCTTTTGCCGCGAAAAACAAAAAACTCGTCTCAAAGGGGAAACTTTGAGACGAGTATCATTAACTGATTACCCGCGGTACCACTCAAATTGTGCCGCTATTGCGTAACACCACTTCAGACTCCAGCAAGTCCTATTCATTCACGCAGAATCACGGAAGCGCTTACTGATAACTTTCAGCACTTCAGCTCAGAAGGGATACACAGCATTGCTTATCACCGACTCACACCTACCGTCGGCTCTCTGAAGACATTGGCTATACTTTGCTTGGCTTCCTCATAGCTTCTGTTTGAATTATATCACACAGCAACTCATTTGTCAATACCCTTTTTAAAAATAAGTATTTTTTACTCACCTTTTACTCACATTTCTATTTGACATCACAGAGTCAATTATGATATAATTAATCAAAAAAATTACAGGAGTACCTATATGGGATATATTTTAGAACTTCGCAAAGCACTTGGTAACAGACCACTCATCATGGCTGGTGCAGGAGTAATACTTATAAATGAGAAAAAAGAGATACTTCTCGGCAGGCGCACTGACAACGGTTGGTGGGACTATCCCGCTGGCTCAATGGAACTTGGCGAGAGCTTTGAAGAATGTGCGCGCAGGGAAGTACTTGAAGAAACAGGACTTTTATGCGGAAAGCTTGAATATTTCATGGAGCTTTCGGGAAAGGATTCCTTCTATGAGTATCCCAACGGCGACCAAGTTTACCTTGCGGGAATACTGTACATATGTCGAAACTTTTCGGGAGAAATGAAAGTTCAGAAAGAAGAAGCTTTCGAACAGAAATTCTTCCCAATCGATAAACTTCCCAAGAATACCGTACCCGAAAAAATAAAAGTAAGAATATTTGAAGAAGTCAAAAAATACCTGAAAAGCTGATAATAATGAATATCAAAATCCCTCACAGTTTTTTCAAACAGAAAATGTTGTGAGGGATTTCAATATCTTAATAATCCTTAGGCGTCTTGCAAACGGAACACACTTTATCAAAGATTCCTTTGAATTCTCCGCCGCAATGTCTGCATCTACCAATGTCCATATTTATGGGCTCCTGAGCTTTATTGTATGCAGGGAAAGCCCAGTAATTCTTCTGAAGTTTATTATACTCTATATTCAGAAGCTTCGGACAATTATGAAAAGTAGCTGAGTTTTTCTCGAACTTATATGGGTTGCTTCCTCTGTAGAGCTCTGTTTCACCTGCGAAAGAAACCTGCTCAAGATCTGTGCAGTCCGCAAAAGCAAGAGGATAAATGGCTTTCACACTTTCAGGAATATAAAGCTTCTTTAATTTAGAGCAACCTCTGAACGCCTGATTCCCTATATATTTGACTGTTTCTGGAATATTTATGCTGCTAAGGCTCTTGCAGTTCCTAAACGCATTCATACCAATCCTGAAAATTCCTTCCAAAGTATCATCATCCGAACGCATACACTCAAACTTAATATCCTCAAGAGCAGTACACTCCGCAAATGCAAAGTCCTCAATAGTTTTCACTTTCTGAGGAATAACAATATATTTCAAACTTGTACATCCCTCAAAAATACGCCACGGAAGCAGTTCTATCCCCTGAGGAATATTGACCGATTCGAGACTTGTGCAACCTGTTAAAACACTTGCTTCAATGTTTTTTATACTGTCGGGGAAATTGATTTCTTTCAGTCCCACACAGCCATTAAAAGCATCTCTATCAATAGTTTCTACACTATCAGGAATACGAATAGACTGCAAATTCTTGCAACCAGCAAACGCACCCTCACTGATCATCTCCACTCCGTCTGGAATATACATTGACTCAATATTATTCATGCCCTGAAAAGCGTTTTCACCGATTACTGTAATTCCGTCAGGTATCCTGACATCGTTTTTGGTATAGCCGTTATAACGTATAAGAACGCTTCTCTCCACAACGAAATCGCTATCGTAGTTGTATGAGGTGATTTTTACGTCAATATCCTGAGGAGCTGTTTCGTTAAAGCATTTTATAGCCTTTTCAACGATAAAGGACTTTTTGCAGAACGGACATACCGATGCGTCCTCCGTTTCGTCGACAGCAAGGAATCCGCCACATTTATAGCATTTTCCCTGTACAAACATTATGCTCCACCTTCTTTCAGCAATGAAAATTAACCAATTTCGTCAATGCTCTATTTTATATTATTATATCGCATTTTTATTTACAAGTCAACAAATATTTTGTTAATTTACAACAATTGATCAAAATTTCTTGCTATAAACAGTTACATTGGCAAAGAATGTTATTTCTATCATGTCACAAAATCCGCATTTGTTTTTGTGTGTTTCGCCAAAAGTGATAAATTAATCACTTTTGTATTGACAAGTGCTTATTTGAGTGATATAATTGTCACAGAAAGTGATAATTATATCACCCAGCAAGAAAGGAGTAATCATCATGAAAAACAAAGTCAAGAAAACATTCCCCCTCAAGAAAGGTGCATTAATCAGCCTTTTCTGCGGAGCATTCATAATGTCAGCAACAGCCATAGGCACATTGAAAGAAAAATTTCACAGCAAATCGTTGGAAAATTTTTCCAGTATATTCTTTCCTACAGCAATCATTATTGGAATAGCAGGATTTATATATATTGTAGTTAAATACAAAAAAGCAGAAAAACCAGATGAGCTATACCGCGAACTTGAAACAAGATCATCCGCCTACGCTGGATATGCCTTGTTATTGGCCGTCTGGTTCATCGGTTGGCTCATGATATTATGGGGCAATTCTAGGCACAACGAAATATTCAGCATAAAAGGTAGCGACGTGGTTAATCTCGGCCTTTTCCTTTGGGGATTCCACTATTTTGTTAAGAGCGTAATCTTCCTCATTCTCGACAGGACACCTAAAGCAGAGGAGGACGAATAATGCCTGAACTAAGGACAAAACTCAAGGAGTACCGAGCTAAGTATAACATGAAGCAAGACGAGTTAGCCAATCTTGTGGGAGTACGCCGTGAAACCATAATCCGGCTTGAAAAAGGGCTGTATAATCCTTCCCTGAAACTTGCAATGGATATTGCAAAAGTGTTCCACACAACAGTTGAAGAACTTTTTACATTTTTCGATTGATCTTACAACAAAATGCACAAAAAACGACTTGAAAAAAATACATAGCAATTTTTGCATAATCTATTGTATTATAAATCAATATATGATATAACCCGAGTTTGACAGAAAAAAAGAAT
>DBYI01000002.1 GCA_002310115.1 Ruminococcus flavefaciens | reverse complement strand
TCTTACTTTCATTGTTGACATTTGTATCAACGGCAGCTGCTTCGTCGTTGATACTTGTGTCAACATCATCTTGCATTTCAATAATATTGGCATCCGCAGCGGTCTGGTCTTCACTGATACTTGTATCGTTAGTTGATTTGTGTTTCATATAATCAGAAACTTTATTCGTAACAATACTGCCAATAATAATGAAAAGGAGAACAACGACAACAACCGAGAATACTTTGTTGTTATCAATCGTCTCTCTTATTTTTTCCACTCTGTCCTTATGAGATTTCATTAGATTACCCTCCTTTATCTTCATCAAGAATATCAGGATTTTGCATAAATCCTTCTATTGTTAAGTCAACCCATTCTTTGTAAAGGTCGTTGAAGCCCCAACTATCCATGATAGCTTCTTTATCCAATGCAGTTAGTGTAATGTCATGAAGCGTATGTATGTGGTCGCAGGCTTTTGTTTCTGTTACTATGGTTTCAGGCGTATTGTTAAGTATATCAATATAGTAATCTGAAATGCGGTCTAAATCTGCAAGGCAGTCAAGTCCGTAATTTGAAGTATAAGCAGAACCAGTTAGCCATGAATAAACCAAATTCCAGTTATCTATTCGCCAGCCAATGTTAGCATTCCAATCCTGAGTCTGAGCTGCTCCATCATGAATATGCATATTCCGTTCTATAAGTGGCTGTATATCGTCTCTCCACTCATAAAAAGCATTCAAAGATGTATCACAGTTATATTTAGCAGTATCAAAATCGGGATTATGCTTTTCTTCCCTATGTACAGTACAATCTTGAAAAGGACAGGTTTGATTACCCGTTGTAGTATCGGTCCATGTTACAAAAGAAGTAAGCAGATCGTCAAAAGCATCTTGATCGAATACTACATCATATATCTGTCCTTCTGACTTGTTTTCGTCATTCTTTTCTTTTTCAAGCTTGACGTATAGTAGCGATATAGCCGTTGCCTTATCAATAGAATTACTGAATTTCTCTTTTATACCTTGCTTTCTGTTATCTCTTGCAAAATCCTTTGCATATCCACCACCTTCAGGCAAGCTTATCATACTTACAAGGTCGGAATGTACACGGTCACTATCAGAATAATATAAACTGTCAATATCTGCATTAAAGTCGTTTTGCCTGTTTTCACAAGCTATTCGATAGTATTCCTTTGCTTCATTGAAAATTTCAGTATTTTCTTTGTTGGTTCCGGCAGCTGTACCATATGCTATATTTGTATTAGTTCCTCCGGCAGCACCTCCGCCAAGTATAATAACTAAGGGATATAATATCGTTATTACCAATAAAATAAATATAGCTGCTATCCAAAAGATTGGATTTAAGACAATAGCAACAACATGAGCTGCTGCTGTAGTTGCTATTCGTATTACTCTTGCTGCTCCTTTTGCTGCTTTGATTGGTGTACGATATATTATTTTTACGGTTTGTACAGCTTTTTTCGGAGCTTTAGCCGCTGCTCTTGCTGTTCTTGTAGACGTTTTAGCAACTTCTTTTGTGGTTTTTACTGCTTTGTTGGCAAATTTAAGAGCATCATAGCCAGTATCGGTAGTGCTATTAGTATCAATAGACTTGTTAAATGGATTTGCTCTTGCAGCAATATTTTTACTTGCTCTGAAAGAAACCTTTAGAGCATCTTTTGAAACTGTAAAAGCTGCTTTAAAAGTTTTCTTTACAGGGTGCGGCTTTAATTTTTCCATTAAAGCATCCAATCTGTCCTTCCTTTGGGAGATTGAGTCTCTTATTTTTTGACTTTCTTTTTCAAGTTTGTCCCTTCGTGAGTCAAGATATTCAATATCTTTTTGCAGCTTCTTAATGCTTTCCATATTCTGTGCATTCTTGTTCTCTATTGAAGAAAGAGAAGCTATGTTTGCCTTTTCTTCGGCTATTCTTTCACTTATTCTTATTATCTCATTATTGGCTCTGCGCAACTGTTCAGACATATTGTCTATACTTTTTATCTCGTTTTTAATACCTTGTAGTCGAGTATGGGGTGCTGTTACAAATCTACCGACATTTACAGCTGTATTAGCAGCTATTTTAGTTCCTTTATATGCAAACTGAGCAGCTTGCTTTGATTTATCTACCGACTGATAGCCTAATTTTAAAGCATCCGTACCTGTATCAGAGGTACTTTCCTTATCAATAGGCTTGTTCAATGGATTGTCTATGATACTCACCTCCGTTCTGCGTTGATATTTGTATCAACTTAATTATGCTGTTTCAGTATCCTCGTTGAACTTAGTTGTAATTATCTTATAGATACTGGAGTTTGTCGGGAATTTATTTTCAAATGGAATTGTACCGTATTCATCGGCATATATCAGACCACTACCGGGAGATGAATTTGTTACATACATCATGGTTTCAGGTGATATATTCAGTAGTTTGGCAAGTTGTTCTCTATCTGTAGCATTCTGAGACAGCATTACAATGAATTTGGTATTTGAAAGCATAGTTCTCGCAAGCTCTGAGCGAAGCAGATCGTCAACATTTTGTGTAATACCTGTAGGTATTCCGCCCCATTTACGAGCACGTTTATACAGCTCATAGAAGAAATTTGCAGATTGTTCTGATTTGAAAAGAAGATACATTTCATCTATGTAAATTCTTGTGCTAATGCCCTTAACACGGTTTTTAGCAACTCTATCCCACAGGTTCTCAAGAACTATCATCATACCAAGTGTCTGTAGGTTTTTTCCGAGTCCCTTAATGTTATACACGACTATTCTCTTATTTACATTAACATTAGACAAATTTGAAAAGACGTTCATACTACCGTGTACATAAAGGTGCAGCGTTTGCTTAAGATATACAACATCAGATTTCACCTGATCGGCAGCCTTTTCCTCATAAGCTTCAAGTTCATCATAGAACTCACGTAAAGTCGGCATATAATGATTGTTGTATGTATTATGCATAACATCATCGATAATAGTTTTTTGAACAGGAGAAATTTCCTGATTACCAAGAATACAAGAAAAGAATGATAACAGGAAGTCGAGTTTTGCTTTTATTGGATCATAAGATGTATCCGTCTTATCGGGATTTTCAGTAAGATCAAGAGGATTTATAAACGTTTTAGAATTCTCGGATATGTATATAACTTCTCCACCAAGAAGTTGTGCAAGAGCGGTGTATTCACCTTCGGGATCAACGATGAGTATTTCATCGTCTGTCTGTAAGCGAGAATACAGCATTTCAAGCTTAGCAAGGAAACTCTTGCCGCCTCCGGGAATACCAAATATAAATCCATTAGGATTGATGAGCTTTTTACGGTCAAAGAGAATAAGGTTCTGTGTCATCTTATTTTGTCCATAGTACAAACCTCCCCTATGGAGTAATTCTTTAGAATTGAATGGCATAAAACCTGCTGTAGCAGACGAGGACAGCGTTCTTCTAATCTGCAAATTCTTGTCTTTGTCAATAGAAGCAGAGTTGCCAACAGGCAGTACACTGTCAAAGGCTTCCTCCTGAAGTGCAGAACACTTCATAGGTTGCAGCTGATACTTGCGGAGAATAATTTTTAAAGCATCAGTATTCTTTTCCAATTCCTCAAATGATGGAGCTGTAAGCATTATAATGATATGTCCACGAACCATTTTCTCATTCCGTTCTTGTAAGTCAGTCAAGAATGATTGTGCCTGTTCCATATCTTTCTGGAGCTGTGTTCCCTCTATCGGATCAATAAAAGCACCTTTTGTTGCCTCGGCGGACTTCTTAACCTTTACAATGGCTTCTTGCTTCATATCTGTGTTTTTACGCTGTAAAAGCCTTATTGCTTCAACCTGTTCAACAAATTCAAGGTTTTCGGTTATTATCATTGTTTGATTAAGCTCGATAATCTCTTTGAAAATACTGTCAACAATTGAATTTGGATATTTCTGAATTGCTATACACCTTGCATAGCTATCATTGAAAAGAAAATAATCTTTTTTAAACTCCATGTACTCTGGACAACAATGCTGCTTTTCAGCACGTCTTGCAAATTCATCACGCGAACAAGGCAATATCTTGCAGTCTACATCACGGAGAATATCCGCTATAAGACGTACCCTTTCGTTCGCATTTAATGGTATAAGCTCTGTTCCCATGCGGTTAAGGCAATTTATCATATGTGCTTCAAGATTAAAAAAACGTGTATTTGCTTGCTCAAAATTAACGGCAGCTATGGTGACAGAAAATACCTTGCGGCATTGAAGACCGTTCTGACCGTGCGTTATCTTATCACGCAGAATGTCGTTGAACTCATGACGTTCATTATCAAGACCATCATTCTTATCTTTCAGAAGAATTCTATCACTGAATTCTTCTTTGTTTATTGCGGTATTAAGGATTGAAATCTGTAAGCTTGCACAATCATCGAACCCATTTAGCAGTTCAATGTACAATGCTTGCAGTTCTTCTTGCTGATCTTGTGTTACGGCTGAATAATTGATATCAGGCACAAGGTATGTTTTTGAATAAAGGTTGGCTGTCTGCTTGCCAATCTTTACGCCAGTTTTATTCAGCATGACGTAATTGCTTACAAAGCACTCATACGGCAATGTCTGTATTGTTGTACGTTTTATAACACGCTGTTCTTTTTTGGCTTTTTCCTTTTTGTTGCTCTTTTTTGATAAATTCTCACGTTCTTTATCACGTTCCCTTGCCGAGTTTCCTGAACTGCTTTTTTTCTTGAATAGGCTCAATTATTT
>DBYI01000074.1 GCA_002310115.1 Ruminococcus flavefaciens | reverse complement strand
ACATAAGCCTTTCCGTCTGTTACGGTGCTTACGTCCTTTACCTTGCCGTTTTCAACTGTGAATGTGAACTTTGTTACTGTTGTATAGCCGTCAGGAGCCACTGTCTCCTCTAAGCTGTACTTGCCGTCCTTGAGGTATTCTAGCTTAGCATTGTTGCCGTCAATCTTAACCGACTTTGTACCCTTTGCTGTAGCCTCGCCATCATTTATCTTTACTCCCTCAAGAGTATTCTCTTCATCCTCTGCTGTAAGTACGAATGATGCCTTTCCAGCAGACTCAGGAACAGGTGTTGCGCCGAGTGCAAGCTTGTCAAGATTGATGATAGGAGCATCCTTTACTGTAATCTTCTTGCCGTCTTCAGACTTCTCTGTAACACCATCTGTAACCGCACTAACATCTGTTACGAGACCATTCTTGATAGTGAATGTAAACTCAGAAACTGTCGAATATCCTGCCGGAGATGTATCCTCCTTCAGTGAATATTTGCCGTCCTTGAGATATTCAAGCTTTGTATTGTTGCTTGCAAATGTTGCAGACTTCACATCGCCAAGAGCTTCCTCACCGTTTATCTTCACACCGCTGAGCGAACCGTCAGCGTCCTTTGCAGTAAGAGTGAACTCAGCTGTGCCATCTGTTATCATCTTGCCGCCGAGATCTGTCTTGTCAATTGAAATTACTGGAGCATCCTCAACTACAAGGTGACCGTTCTCGTCAACATAAGCCTTGCCTGTAGTAACTGCTGATACGCTTGTTACCTTGCCTTCCTTTACTGTAAATGTAAAGTCGCTTACTACTGAATAGCCCAGAGGTGCGGTGTCCTCTCTGAGAGTATATGTACCATCTTCGAGACCTGTAAAGGTTACAGTGTTTCCATCAAAAGGCTCTGTCGACTTTACTGCACCCAAAGCTGTTCCGTCATTGATGATAACGCCACTGAGAGTTGCTCCTTCGTCGTTTGCAGTAAGTGTGAACTTAACCTTTCCTGCAGATTCAGGAACCTCTGTTGCACCGAGTGCCTTTTTGTCAAGTATGATAGTGTTCTTCTTTACATTGAGAACTGACTCGCTTGTCTTTGTATTTATAACATTCTTGTCAGCATCTGTCTCAACAATAACACCGTCCTTGATAACGATAGTCTTAGAAGCAGCTGCTTCATATCCTGAAGGAGCCTTTACCTCCTCAAGGAGATACTCACCATCATACATTCCTTCGAATGTCTTTGGATTAGAAACCTTTGTGTTCCACTCAGCCGATTCACCGACTTTGAGAGCGTCACCAGAAATTTCAGCAGGAAGCTTCTTCTCCGCAGCCTTCTTAAAAGTGAGCTTCATATCAGCTCCGTCATTTGTTCCCTCGGGAGTTGTATTGCCGTCTGTACCGAAGAACTTGCTGATCTCAATCTTTGAGATATCATCAAGAATTATGAGCTGGCTGCCGTCCTCTGAAATTTTGTACTTTCCTGTTGTCTTAGCGTCAGTTACTGTTACCTTTCCACCTGCAACACTGAAACCAAACTCAGATACAACCTTGGTGTATCCGTTGGGGGAAGCTGTCTCAACAAGAACATAATCGCCGTCATCAAGACCGATAATGTCAATAGAGCCGCCTGTGAACTCACAAGCCTTTCCGCCGTCTGTAAGTTCAAGAAGCTTTTCATATTTTACTTCAGGAACAGAAGCGCCATCTTCGACGTCTACTGTATAGATACTTCCGTCATCAAATTCAATAACATATGTTCCACTGAAGATACCCTTTATTTCAAGTGTATCATCTGATACTATGCCTTTATACTCATAAGTGTTCTTGCCTGAAGAAGAAACATTCTTTCCGTCTACAGTCACATTCTTGAATGTTACACCACGTACAGTATACTTTTGGCCCTTTGTAAGATCCTTTATCTTTATACCACTGGTTCCGCTGAGAGCATCATGTGACTTGCTCACCTTTTCGGAAATATCAACGCTGTCATCCGTTGTTGTGAGGACACCCAGTGAAGTACCATCCTTCTTCTTAAGGACGAACTCTGCTCCGTCGATAATAACTGAGCCCATATCGCCCTTGCTTATCTTAACAGTATCCTTTTTATCTGTGAACTCAATTGTACTCTTGTCTGCAGAAAGGATACCGTCTGTTCTCTTGACAGTGAATGTCTTTGAACTGTCCTTTGAATAACCTGCGGGAGCACTTATCTCCTCAACAGTGTATGTGCCCTCGGACAGACCTGTGAAAACAACATCTGAGCCGGTAGAATACCATTCAAATGACTTGCCGTCTGAAGCAAGGTTTTCTATTTCACACTCCTTAGCCTTTGAGGGGTAAAGATTCTTGTCAGCCTTTTCGCTCCAGCCCTTGCCATTAACTGCAAAGTACTTCGAGTCATGAGCCTTTACGTTCTTCATATTCTCGCCAGATGTACCCTTCAGCCTGAAGTATGCACCCTGAACAGGCTTACCATTTTCATCTGACTTCTTTACAGTTACTGCAAAGGATTCATCAATAATATCAATCACCGTATCAAGTATTCCCAGCGACTTTGCTGTAACACCTGTGTCAGCGGTTATAACTGAGGCATTGCCGTTGTCAATTCTTATTTCTGTCTCCTTGACAGGCTGAAAACCGTCAGGAGCTTCTTCTGTAAGTTTGTATAGACCATTCGGAAGTCCATAGAATTCTACAGGTTTATTGATGCTTGTCCATGTAATGGAACTTTCGCTGTACTTAATATCACAATCAGAATTCTTATCCTGATCAGAGTACGTGCCCTTGTTCAGCTTTGCATCCTCAATATCCTTAGCAGTAAGTGTAAGCTTAGCTCCTGTGAGATATTCCTTGACGTACTCACTGTTAAGATTTCCGTCACCGTCCTCAGTAACAGTCATGGTGTCGGTGTACTTGGCAAAGCTTACCTTTGAAGGAGTACCACCACTGCCGCCCTTGTTAACGACACTGATAGTTCTGTTTCCGCCTGAAACACCGTTATCTGTATACTCAACGGAGTATCCGTCAGGAACATTGAGCTCCTTTGCATAATAGAAATATGTGTGACCGTTGGAATCGGTTTTATCAAGGTTTTCCCATGAAGCTGTCCAATCATTGGAAGCATTGAGCTTTTTCGAGCCGAGTTCCTGGTAACCGATGCCCGAACCACCGATATCCTTTATCTCACCATCGGCAACATCAACCACATAGGTAATAGCACCCTTTTTAAATGTGTAAGAGCCGTCTGCCAGATTTGAATTTACAGCATCTGTAATAGGTACAAAGATTGGCTCCTCAGAACCAAAGCCAAACTTTGAAACGATAATGCTTGAATCGCCTTCAGTATTGACATCCTTTACAGCTGCTCCATCCTGATAGCTGAAGTGAGTATCTGTCTTTCCAGCTTCTCTTACAGCTTCGGCAAAATCCTCATACCTATTGACAACGTAGCTTTCGTCCGTTAAATTTACAAGACCTGCTTTTTTGGATCGATAGAGAGCAACCTCAACTTCATCGTCGTCGTGATTTATTCCATCATCGTCCCATGTCTTTTTAACGGAAATATTTACCTGAGCCTTTTCGCTGACAGGATTCATGAAAGGAGCCATATGTGTCTCGTTTGTAAGCGTGATCTTGTCAGCGATGATAGTACCACTCATATTGTTTGGAACTACCTCACAGTCAGGAGCAAGCACACAACCCCACGGCTCAAGTTTTTCGCCGTAGTTGTAAAGCACCTTCGTGCCCTCTGAATTAGCATTGAAGAAATTGTAGATTATATTTGTTCCGCTGAGAGCACTCTCCTCGGAATTAACGAGCTTATACGAGGGGTCGTAAGCTGATTCATATGTCCACTCAGGTGACCATACGAACTCCTTCTTACCCTGTAGATCAATATTGACTACAAGAGTCTGGTCATCATTGAACTGACCATCCTTGAAGTTGATTCCCTCAACTTTCATGTTCTTGTAGTTATCAGCTTCGTCAGCACTAAAGTTAAGTACATTAGTACCACTGGCATTCAGTGTGAGAGTGCCAATGTATGCAGACTGATTTGTGGGATCATTAGCGTAATCAGGGTTTTCAACTAACTTGAGGTCTGCATAGCAGTTTTCAAATTCTGCGTAATTCTCCGAACGTCTTTCATAATTGCCTTTTTCAACTTCGAAATCGATAAGGCCTCCACCTGCATGGGCAAGATAGCAATTTGAAGAAAATTCTCCGCCCGGCTGCAGCTTTACAAAGTAGCTTGGGGATTGAGGAAGATCAAGTCTTACGAATGCATACTTACTTGCGTCATGAGGATAATCAAGATTAGCCTTTTCTATTTCTCGGTATCCATAGCCGAATACATATTCGCCCTTCTTTACAGACAATCCGCAATCCTCAGGGAAGAAGAAATCACTCATCTTACCAAGTGAGAATTCCTTTGATCCTTCCTCTTTGGCTTTCGCATCGTAATCACCGCCCTCTTTGAACACAAACGAATCCCTGACAACGTTCAGGAGTCGTCCTGTGCCGGCAGTGTTGAGCTGTCCATGATTTGAACCGACGATATAGTTTGGTGCAGCAATGTTTCCGTTGATATGAGCTCTGTCGTTGGTAGTTTCAATGGTATCAAAAGCAAACAAGTGAAAATCACCTGCAATACCCAGCGGGTTATTCCTGAACCACATCGTTTCCTCATAAGGAGTGTCAATTATCGGCAGTCCATCAGCAGCCTCAGCTGCATAAGCCTGCATTCCAACACATGATGGCAGAATGTAGCTCAATGCCACAACTCCCGAGGTAACGCTGCTTACCAGGCGTTTACCCAAAGTTTTCTTCATTATCGATCCATCCTTTCTTCGATTGTTATTTGTTTTTACACAATTCCCCAGTAACTGTATCCTTACGCCTGTACGCGATATGATAGATTTACAGAATTTTGCACTTTATATTATAACACAACGATATACAAATTGCAATATTTTAAGTTCAACTAATATTAAGAAATATTCCTGATACTTTTGTGCATTATTTTACAATATTACCATTTTCTTCAAACTCTGATAGCCGATTTTTCCAAGTTCCGCAAAAGTACGCCTAATGGCCATACCAATTTTTATTTAGTCTATAAAACTAAATTGTAAAACCTTCCAAGCAGTAAGATTACAGGTAGTATTATTGTGCTATCATATACCGGTATATGATATTTTTATTTATAAAACATGAACTATTTTGAAACAATTTATGAACGAAATTTCAGCAAAAAGGCTATTTACTTTATTTCCAAAACATGATATCATATTCATGTTGTATTATATCCTTTATGAGGAATAGTAACAAGGAGGAAATTTGAATAATGAAGAGTTTTAAGTTTGATGTAAAAAGCATGGTATTGCTCGGCTTGCTGACTGCGGTCATAGCTGTGTTCTCGTTTACACCAATTGGTTCTATTCCTGTAGGTCCGCTGGTAATAACGCTGAACATAATTCCCATTGCCATAGCAGCAATTTCTCTCGGCCCTGTTGGTGGCGCAATCATTGGCGGTGTCTTCGGCATATTTAGTTTCTTACAGTGCTTCGGTATCGGTATCCCGAGTGGTATGGGAGCTATACTTGTAGAGATCAATCCATTTTTTGCATTCATACAACGTTTCATACCTCGTCTGCTTGACGGTTTCCTTGCAGGTCTTATTTTCCAAGGTACTTCAAAATTCATGGATGCTCGTTTCTCTTGTTTCATAACAGGTTTCTTTACAGCCCTTATGAACACAGTATTCTTTATGCTGTCACTAGTGTTCCTTTTCGGAAGCACAGATTATGTTCAGGGACTTATGAAAGGCAAGAGCGTTATACCTTTTATCATCAGTTTCGTAGGCATAAACGCACTTGTAGAAATGATAGTATGCACGATTATTACAGGTGCTGTTGGAACAGCGCTTTTCAAAGCAAAGCTCATAAAAAATCCCGAGAAGTAATAACATTTATGACTAAAGCAGTTTTTGATAAAAGCTGCCAGTAGCAAATCAGTAAATTCACGGTAGCCGCATTTTCCCTAAAGCTCAGCGGCGTTTATACTTAAAGGTTTACAATGAGTTCGACTACATCGGTGGACTTTCAAATCTGCCGTAATCAACACACTGTATGAAAAGTTTATCCCGACATCATTTACAGCAATTATCAGTACTTTCTCCCAGAGCAAGGCTGATAAAGACTTACGAAAATCTAAGATACTAATCACTAAAAGCCTTTTCCTTATGGAAAAGGCTTTTTTAAGCGTAAATGCCTGTCATAAAGTATCGGATGCATCCACTCAAAGCAAACTAATATATCTGACAGGCTGAAATATTTTATTCATGCACATTTAGTCAAAATCAGCAACGCAAAAATTTATCAGCAACGCAAAAATTTGTACTGCCATCTAGATGGTTTGACCTGCATTATGGCTTATGGTATATAAAATACCCAAAAACATCTCTCCTAAATCGCAATTTAAATATAAAAATTTAACCTTATTAATTTTAGCTCAATAATATACCTCCAGTATAATTGTTTTATTTATAAAAAACAGTTGTGGACTTTACACTTTTTTATTGCTTTTCGAGAAAACGCTTTTTATGGCCTTTTTTCTCTTGACAGTGTGCAAAATAGGTGATAAGATTTATTTATGGGTGATTAAGATTTATTTATACTATAAGGGGAGCATGAAAAAATGTATAACAGAGCGTTCCTTTTCAACGGCATCGGTTCGAAGCCCGAAAAGCTTCTTGTCAAGCTGCCGTCTGAACTGATGGACAAGTATGAGTTTTATCTCGACGAAGCATTCGGCAGGCTCGGGCTAAACAAGGATCTTGAAAAGAACAAGGCATACGACGGTCGCGTGGCGGAGTGGATAATCTCCCTTATATGCGACAGAGTGGTCTTTGAATACTACATAAGCAAGGGAATAATACCCGATATCGGTGCAGGCTACAGTTCAGGAATAGTCAGCATAAGCGGCTGTTTCGGTTCTGTTTCACATGAATTTACTCATAGCATCATCATGATGAACCGCGCTACAATGCGCTGCCTTGAAGAACATGATCAGAGGCTCGACATGGGCGTGGTCATAGGCTTCTCGTATAGTGATATCGAGGAAATGTTCAGGGATAAGTTCTCATCTGATGAAATAATCATCGGAAGCGGCAACTCCAAATTCCACGTTATGGTCAGCGGCAAGGCGGACTCGGTTGAGAAAGCCCTCACCCTCTGTCAGAACGAGGGTGCACTGAAAGCTTTCAGTTTCGGTACGGGAGTCGCTTACCATCACCCGATAATGAAGAACTATTCTCAGGAGTACGTTGATTTCTGTGCTTCCACAGAGTATAAGGATCCAGATTATCCTATCCTTTCTATTTTTGATAGAGAGGTCATGACAAAGGGAGAGCAGATACTCAGGGAGAATCAGCTTAACGTATATACTCCAATTCGCTGGGATCTTGCAATACAGAAACTCGAGGAACTAGGTGTAACTGAGTTCTTCGATGTAAGCGCAAACGGCGCTGTCAGCAAGTTCTCCCGCGTAAGCAGAAAATGCAAAATTTACACCCTTGAAGATGTGTAAGTTTTCATATAAATCTCAATTATACCCCAAAGGGGAAAGAAAAATTTCGGAGGTAAAAAAAATGAGAGAGATCACAGAAGAAATCAGACAGGAAATCAAGGACATGATCTTTGATTATTACGCAGAAGAGTGTGAAGTTGAAAAGGACGAGATCACAATGGATACAAATCCTCAGGAAGATCTCGGAAGCGATTCACTCATGTTCGTTGAGCTTATCGAGATGACAGCTGACAAGTATGACCTCGATATCAAGCTTCAGAGCATCGGCAAATATATGCTTAAGGCTCCTATGGAGACAATGAGCGATGTTGTTGAGATGTTCTGCAAAATATATCAGTACGGCAACGATATTGTTAACCAGTAAGCGGCAAAAAAATGTTAAAATCAAACTTATCTGAATTGCACGCCGAGGATAATATTGCTGTACTTACCATTGACAACGGCCCGAAGAACCTTCTCTCCGAGCCCGAATTCATAGACTGTAAGGAGCTCCTCGGCTGGCTGGACAAGAATCCACAGGTGGGAGCTCTTGTCATTACAGGCAAGGGCAGACATTTCTCACATGGCGCTGACGTATCAAAGTTCGGAGAAGCAGGCGAAACAGACCTATCGTCAAAGCTAGAAAATGCAAGAGAACTTCTACGTACTATCGAAAAGCTCCACATTATAACTGTTGCCGCAATTAACGGCGGATGCTTCGGCGGCGGACTCGAGATTGCACTGAGCTGTCAGTTCAGGATAGCTTCTCCTTCCGCTTTCCTAGGACTTCCTGAAATAATGCACGGAGTTGTCCCCGGTATGGGCGGCATGGAACGCCTTTACAAACTGCTTGGCAAAGAAAAAGCTCTCCGCATGATACTATGCGGAGAAATGATAGGAGCAAAGGAAGCCTTTGACCTCGGACTTGTTACAAAACTAAGCGAAAGCAAGAATTCTTTTGACGAGGCAATAACTTTCGTAAAGGAACTTCTCAGCGGTAAATCGCTCACACAGATCCACGCTATAATAGATACCATAAACCTTGCTTCTGAGGGGGTAGAAGATCCCTCAAAGGGCAAGTTTGAAGCGGCACTGGCGGAGGCGTTCAAAAAATGAAAAGAAGCTCTTACGAACTGACAGTAAGGGGATATGAACTAGATTCATTCGGACATGTCAACAATGCGGTATATCTACAGTATGCGGAAGCGGCGCTTTGGAATTTCCTCAAAGTTCACGGACTACTCACCATCATAATTGATGCGGGACTGTTTCCTGTCATTATGGAAAGTACTCAGAGATACATACACGAGCTGAAAATTCTGGACGAAGTAAGGATAGACACTGAGGTTTCCTGTTCATGCGGTATATTCAGCTACAAGCATAATATAGTTAACAAGAATACCGGTCTTGTTTCATGCAGAGTCAAAGGCAAACTCGCCTATGTCAACAAAGAACGCATAATATGTGACATTCCCGAAGCAGTAAGAGCATATCTTGAGGGAGAAGACAATGACAATAAATAAAACAGAAATCACAACAACTATTTGCCAACTAAGCTCGCTGTATCAGCTTCTTGAAAATAAGGAGCAACTCGGCGAGCCTTGCTTACTTCTCATACATACCGACAGCAGCACAGTACTCGGAAAAGATGACATTGAAAAGGCTGCCGTAAGAGAATTTCTTTCAGAAGCGCCTTTCATGTCAGCCGTAGTATCAGACAATGAAAGCAGCGAACTCGCTGACATAGCCGATATGTTCATAAAAACAGAAGAAGCTGACGAATATGTTGAAAAGCTTTTCAAGGATAAAACCAAAAATCAGATACAGGAGATAAATGCATGCTTTACCGCAGCAAGAAAATCTCCCGTGGCAAAGGTACTCGAAATCGAATCGAGAGCCTTCTACCGACTTATGGCAGACAAGAACGGAGGTAACTCCAATGAATGAAAATAACGGAATGATTCTCGAGGAACAGGATAATGTTCTTGTTCTTTCCATGAATATGCCGGGAAACAATCTTATGACTGCGGACTTTTTTAAAGAATACGAAGCCGTTATGGCTGAAATCGAGGTAAAAGCCGCAAAAAACAAATACAAAGGTCTTATAATCAAGGGTGCAGGCAGACATTTCAGCGTAGGCGCTGACGTAGACGCTCTCGCAGACCGCTCCGCCAACGAATCATACACCGACTCAGACGGAATACTTCCAGAGGGTCACATCAAGCAAAAACACTACTTCACATTTCTTAGAGAGCTCCCGTTTCCCGTTATAAGCGTGGTAACGGGTTTCTGTATAGGTT
Organism: Ruminococcus flavefaciens; assembly: GCA_002310115.1. Lineage (GTDB taxonomy): Bacteria > Bacillota > Clostridia > Oscillospirales > Ruminococcaceae > Ruminococcus > Ruminococcus flavefaciens_K. The sequence goes on along the minus strand of DBYI01000074.1, from coordinate 12,057 downwards.
CAGGCAGTGAAATTGCTGTAAACAGTCACTACAGAATAATCGAGAAGAATGCAAGAGTAGGTCAGCCGGAGTCTACATTTGGCATACTTCCTGCTCTCGGCGGAGTTGCAAGAACTATCGAGATATGTGGTATGCAAAACGCTTACAAGCTCGTTATGACTGGTGAACTGATACCTGCAGAGGAAGCATTTGAACTGGGCTGGGCTGATATATTCGCAGACAAAAAGCAGGGATTTTCCGAGGCTATGGCACTAATCAGTTATATTTCAAACTGCGGCAGGGACTTCTCCCCTGCTGAATGCAAGGAGCTCATGCACTCCTACTTACAGAGCAAGGAGGCGTAAAAATGAAAATAGGAATAGTCGGCTACGGAAAAATGGGAAAGGACATCTTTTCCTTATTCTTTGACAAACTCCCAGACGCTAAGTTTGTGGTCATAGACCTTTTTGGCGCTGAAGAAAACACAGAAGCTGTTCTGAAAACTCTTGGCAAGAGCCTCAAAAGAAAGAAGCTAACTGAAGAACAGTACGAATTCAAGAAGGACTCCTTCCTCTTCACTGACGACACCTCAGCACTTGCCGGATGTGATGCCGTTATCGAGGCTGTTTTCGAGAACATGGATGCAAAGAAGGAACTCTTCGCAAAGGCTGCTAAGGCAGTTTCTGATGACTGTCTGCTTCTCACTAATACTTCTTCACTGGATATCGCATCCGTATTCAGTGATATTCCTCACATTGAGCGTTGCTTCGGACTTCACTTCTTTTATCCCGTAAAGCTTACAGGATTCGTGGAGCTGAACATTCTGCCTGAAACTGCACAGGACAACGTGGAAAAGGCTGCACAGCTCGTAATAAAGTCAGGCAAAAAGCCTGTTGTTTTCAAAGACGAATATCACATTTATCTAAATCAGATACTAGCCTGCATGGTCTCACATGCTATTTATCTTCGAGAAATCTTCGATGCAACTGTTGCAGAAATCAACAAGGCTGTCGAGGAGCTCTTCGCAATTGCAGGCCCTTTCGATGTTCTGGACAGCGTCGGCCTCGGACTTATGGCTGGAAGCCCCGATAACTTCCGCATAGAACGCAATAAGGGACTCCTAAGCTACGGTTGTAAAAAGATGAACGGCTGGATTGCAGAAGGTTGCCCAACGAAGACTCTCACCTTTCTTGATTATATGTCGGAACAAGAGAGTACAACAAATGCTAACTGCAGCAAGGCAGCTCTTTATATGGCAGCGCTGATACTAAACGAAACAGTTAACGCCGCATACGAATACAGCGGCAACAAGACCGTTTTCCTTGAAGCTGTACAGGACACTCTCGGACTTTCCGAACCCCTTTCAGCTTGCCTTGAGAAATACGGCACAGAGGATATTTTCGCAGCACTAGACGAGCTGCACAGAATTACGGGCTTCGGCTCGTACGTCCATATGGACAAATCAGAATGGGACAGTATTTTGCGCTGATTCCCAAATTAAATTTGAGATATGAGGTTATTTGTATGAAAAAAGTAGTTATCACAGGTATCGGAGCCGTGACATCTATCGGATTCACCGCTCACGATTACTGGGAAGGTCTCATCGCAGGTAAATGCGGAATGAAGACCATCACACGTATCCCCCTTGACGGACACGACACAACTGTTGCTGCTGAAGTTGATGATGGCTTTGAAGCAGAAGCAGGAAAATACTGGAAAAAGCGTCAGCTGAACGCTACCACGACCACAACAAGAATGGGACTTGCCTCTGCAGGTGAGGCTATCGCAGATTGCGGTATTGATATCGAGAACTACAATGGGAAAAAAGTCGGTGTCATCTACGGCGTTATCGACAATTCCTACGAGGACTACGAACTTGAAAAGCCCCTTAACATAACTTTAAAGAAAATGCCCAACGAACTTCCTGCGTTGGTATCAATCAAGTACGGCTTCACAGGTCCAGCTTTCAATGTCAGCACAGCCTGTGCTTCATCAGCATATGCTATCACACTGGGAAAGCAGTTTATAGAATCAGGCCTCTGTGATATGGTAGTAGCAGGAGGTATCTCCAGTACGGTTACACATCTTGTTATAAGCGGCTTCAATCAGCTCCTTGCAATGTCTGTAAATCCTGACCCTAGCACTGCTGCACGTCCTTTTACAAAGAACCGTGACGGCTTCATCATGGGAGAGGGCGGCGGTACTGTCGTTCTTGAGTCAGAAGAGTCAGCAAAGGCAAGAGGAGCAAAGATATACTGTGAACTTGCAGGCGCTGCAATGTGCGGTGAAGCATTTAATCTCACAGCTCCTAAAACAGACGGTGTAGGCATGGCAGAATCTATGAGACTTGCTCTCGACAACGCTGGTCTTTCACCCGACTCTGTTGACTACATAAACGCTCACGGTACATCAACAGGCCTTAATGATCTCTATGAGACAAAAGCTATCAAGGATGTATTCGGTGCAAGAGCATACGATATTCCTGTATCCTCTGTAAAGGCTTCTATCGGTCATACCCTCGGCGCAGGCGGTGCTCTCGAGGCTATCGCTTGTATCAAGGCTATTGAAACAGGCATTGTACCTCCAACTATCCACTATGATGAAGCAGACCCTGAGCTCGACCTCAATTATGTTCCAAACAAGCCTCAGGAGCACAAAGTTGACGTTGCTATTTCAAACTCTTTCGGATTCGGCGGCCACAACGCAACTCTCGTTCTGAAGAGATACGAGGACTAAGACATTAAAAGCAAGTCAGAAAGGATAAATGATATGCCGATTGCACAGATGAAAACCAATTACAAATTCAGCTCACCTGCCGCTTACAAGGGCTTCCTCGATGAAGTGGCAAGCGAGCTCTCAGAGATACTCAGAAAGCCGCTGCCTGCAATAATGGTAATGCTCGACGAGTGTCCAATGTATATGAATTCCTCCGATGACACGGTGTTCTTTGCAGAGTTCAGATACATACTCCCGCTGGAGTATGCAGACGACAAGTCCGCCTTTCTCAAGGAACTGGCCGACAGAATGCTAGGTCTGATACAGAAACATACCAAAGTTGATCCATACCGTATATATATGCAGTTCACGGAAATGACCCGCGAGGGCGCATGGAAATACACAGGCTGACAAGGAAAGGAAAAGATAAATATGAAATGGGCAATAAGAGACCTGCTTAATCCTGTAGCAACACGTTCACTGCTATACGGAGCAGATCCTTTCGATCTCGAGGCTATACTCAAAAAGATCGACAATATAAAAGTCAAGAGTGGTAAGCAGATACAGAACGTATGGCTGGACGAATGGCACGCAAAAATCGACCGCTATACCGAACTCTGCGACAAGGCTGAACAGGCAGGAAACAAGATATCCGCAAAAGCATACGCCAAAATGGTCACACAGTGTCATTATGCCTGCTTTATGGTAAACATCGAGGACCTAGAGCACAAGACCGAGATATACAAGGGCCTCGAAGACAGCTACAGACGCTACATAAAGCTCTGCAAAAACAAGATAGAATATGTTGAAATAGATACAAAGGTAGGGAAAATACCTGCTTACATACACTACCCCGACTCAGGCAGAAAGACAGACTATCCTGTAGTAGTTACCTACTCCGGTATCGGAAGTTGCAAGGAAGAGCTCGAAATGCTTGCTGCTCCCCTCAACGAAAGAGGCATCGCAGTAATCACCCCTGATATGCCTGGTGCAGGCGCTGCAATAATCCACAACAATATCAAGTGCGGTGGTAAGCAGATAGAAGCTGCTTTCGACGGCATAACCAAGTTCATAAAAAACCACAAAAAGCTCAACGAAAAGAATATGGCAAACTTCGGTCTCTGCATGGGCGGCGGCTATGCATTCCGTGCAACTGTAAAAAACACAAAGGCAAAGGCTTGTGTAAGCCTCTTCCCGCTTCTCATGAACTTCGCATCAATGGACAATATCCCTGTATGGATGAAGCGCGGCAAGTGGAGCTCATATCAATACAGCGACGATTACCTTGAGGGTATGAGAACTCTTGAGGAGGGCACACACAAGGCAGACTTCCTTATGGTATACAGCAGCGACGACAACTGGATGACACCAGAGGCTTCACAGAAGCTCCTTGACAAGGCCAAGGGCTACAAGGAGTGCATCCACATTGAGGACAAGCCTGCCTACGTATCCGAGGAAACAATAATGCACGCTATGCCCGTTGGCGAACAGTACCATTGGGTAAAGCACATTGCAGCAGACTTCATAGCTGCAAGACTTAATGGGGGAAAATAAAATGTCAGAGAAATTTTTCGATTACTACAGCAAGTACGCTCAGGAAACACCTGATAAGGTTCTCCTGAGAATAGATGAAAACGAGCTCACATACGGCGATTTCATGGAAAAGACAGCTGTTCTTGGCTCGGCAATGAAGAAGATCGGAATCGGTGAAAATGACAAGGTCGGCATCTGTATGCCAAACAGCATTGAGTGGTTCATTGTTTACTGGTCGGCAGTAAGAATAGGCGCACAGCCTGTTCCAATGGATCCTCAGAGCGGCTTACTGGAGCTCTCAAAGCTTATCCCTGCTACAACATCAAAGATAATGTTCGTAACGGAAAAGTACAGAAACAACAACATCATCGCTGCTGTAAACGACCTTGTACCTTCACAGCTCTCACTCGACAAGGTAATATGTTTTGCTGACGACAGCATTATCCCGCAGGACAGCTGCTACACATCTGCCGAAAAGTTCATGGCTGAGTACGGCAGCGCAGACTGCGATATCTACGAGCCCGATTATCTTCACACACTGTCACTTGCCTGCACATCAGGCAGCACAGGTATACCAAAGCTGCTCTCGGTACCTTCAGGCGGATTCCTTTCCACTCAGAAGGACATGGGCGACTACCTTGAATTCAAGTCTGACGATGTAATGATGCTCGGCATGACTCTCTATCATCAGGGCGGCTTCGGTATGGGACAGCAGATGGTGCTCAAGGGCGGTACGGTCATGTATCAGCCTCAGTTCAACCCTGTAACATTCCTCGAAACAATACAGAAGTACAAGATAACCGTTATCCAGCTCACAGCCACACTGGCAAAAGTACTTCTCTCAACTCCTGACTTTGACAAGTACGACCTTTCAAGCGTTCGTATAAGCTACTGGGCAGGAGAAGTTCTCCCCAAGGAAATAGCAGACATATTCGTTGAGAAGCTTGGTATCCGTGTAGTAAACGTAATCGGCTCTTCTGAGACCTGCACTATGGTAGTATGGGATTCAGCAATCGACAACGGAACAGATCCAAGCGATTTCAAGAAGCTCAGTTTCACTGATATCCGCGTTATCGACGAGAACAGGAATGAAGTTCCTGAGGGCGAAACAGGCGAGCTCTGCGTATACACAGATGGCGTAATCACTGAATATTTCGGCAATCCCGAGCTCTCCGCAGAGAAAATACTCACAGACGAGCAGGGACGCCGCTGGTTCTGCACAGGCGACCTCGTAAACAAACTCCCTAACGGTATAGTTCGTTTCGCAGGCAGAAGCAAGCGTATCATCAAGCGCGGCGGAAATCTCGTTCACGCTGAGGAAGTTGAGGCATGCCTCCTAACTCACCCTAAGATAGCAGCTGCAGCAGTTACCGACGAGCCCCATCCCGTTATCGGTCAGCAAATAGTTGCTTATATACAGCCAAAGGGCGACGAAAAAGTAACACGCGGCGAGCTTGCGCGCTACTTCGATGGTAAGCTCTCAGCATACAAGGTCCCCGACAAGGTAGTCCTTGTTGAAGAGATACCCAAGGATATCGGAAAAATACAGTTCAAATACCTAAGAAAGAAGGAATACAAATAATGAATAACCTTAATTTTGATGAATTCAAGCAGGCAATATCTGATTATGTGGGAGTTGACGCTTCTGAAATAACAAGAGAGACAGATGTTTACGATGATCTTTTCCTCGATTCACTTGGACTTTTCGGACTTGGCTCAGAGATTACAGAGACTTTCAAGCTCAACATTCCACTTTCACTGGTTGCTTCTATCAGCAAAGTAGGCGAGATATTTGACCTCCTCAACGAAAAGGGTACACCTTTAGAGGACTGATATGATACTTTTCTTTCTTCCCCACGCAGGAGGCTCTGCAAAGAGCTACAGTTCCTTCAAACGCTTTCTGCCTAAGGAACTTAATGTAGTTCCTATGGAACTCTCAGGGCGCTTTACGCGGTCCTCAGAGCCTCTCCTTGACACAATACCAAACTGCGTAGCTGACCTCATAGATAAACATTCAGAGCTTCTTAAGGACGAGTACGCGTTATTCGGCCACAGTATGGGCACAGTCCTCGTTACTGAGATTGTAAAGCAGGCAAAGGAAAAAGGCCTTGCCCTCCCCTGTCACATATTCTTGTCAGGAAAAAATCCTCCAGACGAGAACATACACTGCTTTGAAAACGTAGAAACAGCCTCAGATGAAGAAATAATATCTTTCTTCACAGCTAATTCTCTTTCGTCAAATATTCCTGTGCCTGACGAGGAGCTTATGCAGACTCTTAATCGTATACTCTGTACAGACGTGCGTATGGCAGAGCGCTACAAAGCTACACCCGAGGACGTGAAATTCGGCTGTGATATCACAGTAATTTACGGCAAGGATGATCCACTCATGCATAATGTTGATATGAGTAGCTGGAACAGATTTACTGAAGGCAAATGTCAGATATACCCATTTGACGGCGACCACTTCTACTATCAGAATCACAAGGAAGAAATCTGCAACATTATCAAAGAAAAATTATCGATATAATAAGCCCAAAACAGTGATATACTGGTACCGCGTATATAGAGCAGAGATAGGCCAAAACCTCTCTCTGCTTTTTCACTTTTAAAGTGATAGTTATAAGTCCTTACTACTTTTTGCCAGCTTATCTGTCGTAGTCCTGCCTTCAATGCTTCGATGTACAGCTTTTTGAAGCCTACAAAATTCTATAATACTTTTCATGGAATGTTTGAAACATGCACTTTGATATGAAGTTCTACTTTATAACAGCTAGCTGTTTCTGGATGTTGTCAAGATTAAATGTAAAACCTTAATTGTCTGAACGATAAATTGTTATTGACTCCACCCAAAGTTGGTTGATATATCGTCAGCAGTAAGCTTGTATTTATTATACTCTCTACAGCCAAATGCCCCAGATTCTTGTATTACATTTTTGAAAAATAGCGCCGATAACATGATATTTCAACTATCAATATAAAATGCTTAAAAAAATTTATTCAAAATATTGTTACACCTTGCTTAAAAAATGCGTTAATATAATTGAAGGCTATTATTTAGCCTCAAAAAACTATTATAAAGGAGTAAAAAAATGAAAAAAACAATCAAAAAACTCGCAGCATTTGCTATGGCATTCACCCTTCTCGGAACAGGTACAACCTTAACAAAGAATATTGCACCGCAATTAGACAATTCTATCACAGTTAGCGCTGCTTGTCATGCTCACGGACAGTTCGTTACTACTGCTTATGATTGGAGATACGATCATACTGCAAAGACGTGGGAAACATTTTATGATGCCAAAATTGGACGTAAAATTACTATTAGTCCCGGAATCGTAGTATGGCGCAAGTATAAATATAAGAAATGTGGAGAATGCGGACAGCAGTGGGGATCCGCTACTAAAATGAACTCCTATTCCATTTTAATATGATTAAATCCCAAGGCGCACTGCTAACATTGATTATCCGCAATTTTTTATAAAAACTTTTTAAGCCTTTTAAACATAGTGAAACATTTGAACTCCAGCGCAGTTAACTATCATGTTTACTCAAAAAATGCTCAGTCTTATGTTACACTATAAAGAAAATCAAATTCAAAAACAGATAATAACATAAAAAAAGGTACAGATGATTTGTGATTGCATCTGTACCTTTTTTCGAAATTTAATTGTCACACCCAAAATGCCAACTAAACATAGCTATATAATTAAGAACGTCGAGAAAGCAAAAACTCTCTTCTTTATTCTCCCAGTATCTTTTAGTGCCGATTACTATCAATTAATGTCACTGCCAGTTACTTTCACTTAATCTAAACTATATGTTTGCTTTAATATTCTGGTAATGATTATCTCCATGTTCTTAATAACATATTCATCTTTGAGAGTATTTTATATCTACAATTTTCTTGATGTTTACATGCTTACCATTTCTAAATTACAATAATGGATATATTTCCTCATTAGGAAGAAAAGAAGTTATATCAATTCCTTTTTTTCTTGATAGATTAAGGTCTTTAACATATTGAGTAATATCTTCAATATGTACAATCCAAGCATTTACATAGTCCTTTAATGCATTGTTCCTTATTCCTAATTGAATAGATCGATATGACAAATCATTTCCTTCAATATCTTTTTCAGGATCCCATTGAATTCTGATATCAGAACTTTTCACAAGTTTCTGCCAATCTTCCTTTGAAATATTCATATCATCTGTGTATGTTGAAGGAATTGCTTTTTTTACGATTTTATCAAAAGCTTCTCTCTTTATATCAATAGCTAAAACCCTTTCCTGGTTTTCTTTTTCTGCCCATCCACAACGATACATCATCCACAAAAAAGATGGCTTTATCCACGTCATCCTATTCATACTAAAATGGCTACCAAATGTTCCGAGTTTAAGTGCTTCATCTGTAATTATATCTGAATATGCCTGATATACTCTTATAGTATTCTGGTTATAAACAGCTCGTATTTCTTTTTCTTTCATGAGTAAATTAATTCCTCTTTTTACTAATAATTTTCTCTGATCACTCAATATCAGCTTAACGCCGCCTTCTTTGCGTTAGTAGCAATAGCCGCACCGCTGTATCTCACTCTTCTTACAAGCAGCGTAAGGAGTATCAAAGCTGCCGCAAATCCGAGCTGTATCATATAGCACTGCATTACCTTACCAAAGCTGTACGGTGTTACATCAGCTATCATCTCATTTGCGCTTATGTACCAGTAAGCAGGCAGGAACCTTCCAACTGCAAGCACCTTGTCACTGAGCATTTCCATAGGAATAAATACGCCGCACAGGAAGCTCATGCCAAGTCCAAGTACCTGCGTTATAAGGTTAAGTACATTGTCCGCTGGCTCAAAGCTTGACACGAACACCGCTATCGCTGCAACAACAAACGAAAATATAAGGCTGTTGAATACTGCATACCACGCTCTTCCAGTATACATCTCCTCATTAAGCATAATTCCGACTATCATTAGCAGGAGCCATACCGCCAGTACAAAAAGGCCGCTTCCTAAAAAAAGCTGAAAGGTATATTTCGAGCTGCTGATACACGAGCAGTTCGTACGGAAGCGTATATCCTTCCTGTTCATGGTAACAAGCACCTGACATACGATTATGAATACTGCAGATATAAGTATATATGGCATATACTGGAAATATGCCGCGAAATCAACACTATAATGAACATTTCCTCCCTTATCAGCTCTCAGCATACTTACATCCGTTTCTTGAGAGAGAGCTTTCTCCGTACATCTCAATGCCTCGTCAACAGACATGCCCATACTGAGATAAGCCTTTACGGAATTGGTATACTCGTCAAGGAACTGTCCCATATACACCGTAGAGAAGCTTTCATCAAGGCAATAGCTGCCGAACACATTGGCGATGTCCCCGGCTCTGAGCTTTTCAGCATAGCCCTCATTAATTATGAGCGCATAGTCTGCTCTTTTGTAGTAGAGAGAATCTATTATAACATCCCGGTCGTTTTCTATTTCAACTATATCATTTGTTTCCCCTATAAATTCCGAAAGTTTCCTGCTTTCCGGAGTACCGTCCTCGTCAAAAATGCATATCTTCAGCTTTGTTATCTCAAATTTGTTATCCTTACTCGAAGTACTGGAAGCTATTATGGAAATGACAATAAAAATGATTATATATGCCAGCGCAGACGGAAGACGCTTTTTTGTTATCTTGAACATAGCCTTAAATACTTGCATACTTCTTCCTCCTTGACACTAAAAATCCGAGCACTGCAAAGATCACAGCAGTTACAGCCATAGTTATCAGCTTTGTGATGAAGCGATCATAATCCTCATAGATGTTGAGGCAGTAGAAAGAGTCCGATATCACAGCTACTGGATTTATATTATTGAACCACGGTATCTTTGCGGCGATAACAGCCTTCATATTGCCCATCATAAGACCACTGCAGAAGCAAAGGCTCATAGTCACGGTCATAAGTATAGCAATCTTTGTCTTTTCTCCCACACATGCCAGCGAACCTACCATAAATCCAAATGTTACTCCCAGGATACCGCCTAGCACTGCCGTCGGATAAACCAGCCATAGCCTGTCGCCAAAGTCTGTTTTCAGTACAAACGCAAGGAATGTCACGCACAGTACCATACATAAAGTCTGCATAATAAAGCTGCCCACAAGACTTGCAAGAACACTTTTTGACTTTGGTACTGGCGAGCAGTTGTTCCTTGCTCCGAGCGCCGAAAGGTCAGCCTGATTCTGCATGGTTATGTGCATTCCCGTCATGCAGCCGAACATCGCCACCATAGCGATAAGATTATAGAAATACTGTATATACACATCGGGATTGCCCTGAGTCAGCGGTATCTTTCTGCACGAGCTCACAGTCTCCGAAGTAAGAGATGTAATGACCTCCTGTGCCTTTTCAGGAGATGTATTTATAGCGTCCATAGCGATCTTTTCACGGACCTTATACTGTTCAACAAACAATTTCAGCATAGTTTCACGGAGTCCTTTTTCTTTAACTGTAAGGCTCAACTCTCCATCCGAAACTATTATTCCCTCAACATCACCGTCGTCAAGAAGTTTCTCAGCTTTTTCCCTGGTTACAAAATTCACCTTGAGAAAAGGCTCATTAGAACTCTCTATTCCATCAAGGACCTGTTTGAACGCAGGATTTTCACTTTTCTCAACTACTGCAACGGGTATGGAGCTAAACTTATCAGTCTTTTCATAAATGCTTCCGAAAGCTACCTTAAAAAAAGTACCTAGTACTATTGGAAAAAGTACTAGCCATATTATAAGATCCTTATTCCTGAGGCCAACTTTAAGTTCATATTTCAACAAATGCAGGAACATATTCACTCCTCCTTGTCTCTGAGAGCAGTACCTGTTATTTCAAGGAACACGTCATTAAGAGTCGGTCGCTCTGTATATACTCTTCCAAAACTGAGCTCGTTCTTCTGAAGGACATCAAGTATTCTCAATAAATTATGCTTGCCGCCAGAGCAATAAACGGAAAGTTTCCCGTCTCTGTATTCGGTATCGTAAACATGATTGATTCCTGAAATATCACTGAGCACATTATCTGGAAGTTCCAATATCTCGATTGTTATGGTTTCTGTATTCTTTATCATGCGCTTAAGCTCGTCCTTTGTTCCCTCGGCAACCTTCCTGCCCTTGTCCATAATAGCGATACGTGTGCATATCTGCTCAACTTCTTCCATATAGTGTGAGGTATATATTATAGTAGCCCCATCCCTGTTGAGCTCCTGAATACCCTCGAGAATGCGATTTCTGCTCTGCGGATCGACTGCCACTGTAGGCTCGTCAAGGATTATGAGTTTCGGCTTATGAGCTATACCGCAGGCAATATTCAGTCTGCGGAGAAGTCCTCCAGAAAGCTTTTTTGGGTAGAACTTAACAAAATCCTCAAGTCCCACAAATTTCACAGCATCGTCTACGTATTTCTTTCTCTTTTCCTTGTCAGTTATGTAAAGTCCGCAGAAATAGTCGATATTTTCATAGACTGTAAGCTCGTCAAAAACAGCCACATTCTGCATAATAATACCGATTTCTTTTTTGATATCGTAGCTCACAGGCGTCATTTCTTTGCCGAATATCTCTATACGACCTTTATCAAATGAAAGAAGCGACAACAAACAGTTTATAGTAGTAGTCTTGCCAGAGCCGTTCGGACCAAGAAGTCCGAATATCTCACCCTCATTAATTTCTAGGCTGAAATGATCGAGAGCAATGAGATCACCATAACGTTTTACAAGGTCCTTTATCTTTACAACTGTATTCTCCATATTGATATCCTCCTCATAATATCTTGTAAAA
>DBYI01000025.1 GCA_002310115.1 Ruminococcus flavefaciens | reverse complement strand
TTTTTTCACAAAGTGGCAAACTCGGGCAAAGCTTAGGGCAATGACTGCCTTACATCTGTCATTGCCTGTACAATAATTATAACTCCAAATACTCTCATTGTCAATTACACTCAGAATATGCATCCTATTGGCATATTGTTTATCTATCCGTTCACTTCTCATACATTGATTTATACATAAAAATATGATATAATTAATAACAGCTCAGCCACTGAAAATCGACTTTATACCGAGCCTCAAAGTAAATTTTTGCTTTCTGAACAAAGTAAAAAGCAATTACTGACGGCGGTATTGAAGATGCACTGTTTATAACAAATTAAAATCAGGAGTTTTTATGTCAAAACTGATATCAGATATATTCAAAGAGTGGGGAAAGCACTGCGATGAACGCTTACGTAAGCAGAAAGGAAATGAAGAAAAACTGAACCGCTTCTTCATTTTGCATACGGACTTGAAAATGAGCTTACTCCCGAAACAATCGACGATGATATGACAGTTCGCCGCGCTTAGCTGTAAAGAGAAATATAAAATCTTATCAGCTATGCTGTAGGCTTTATTTTCGGACGTTATTCCCTAGATCACGATGTTCTGTGCTATGCGACGGCAAATGGGACTCATTCTCATATTCCACGATTATACCATGCAAAGATAATATCATGACTTTAAACAGCGCGGGCTGCTCCGCAAAACGGTATAGATTGGTAAGGTAGGTGTTTGCTATGAAAAGAATTGATTTAGCTCAAATAAATTTTCCTTAAGAAACAAAAAGGTACACAAAAAAGATAAAAGAGATTATTCAGCTATATGGAGAATGCAAATATAACGAAGCTGCTGATTCAATAGCTGAAAAGATAGTATATAAATGGAATAAAGAATTATTAAGGGGCTGTAATGAGTAAATTTATTTTTGGTAAACCGATCAATATGCTTCTCCATGGTGGAGATTATAATCCGGATCAATGGCTTGATTATCCTGACATTTTCAAAAAGGATATAGAATTGATGAAGCAGGCCGGAATAAATGAAGCTACTCTGGGAGTTTTCTCATGGGCAGCGTATGAGCCTAAAGAAGGTGAATTCTCATTTGAGTGGCTTAAAAAAGTCATGGACGAACTGTATGATAACGGAATTTATACAATACTTGCCACACCGTCCGGAGCTCGTCCTGTGTGGATGGACCTCAAATATCCAGAGGTTATGCGTGTAGACGGTATGGGACATAGAAATCGTCATGGATTCAGACATAATCATTGTCTTTCTTCAACGGTATTCAGAGATAAAGTAAGAATCATCAACTCGAAGCTTGCGGAAAACTTCAGTGATCATCCGGGACTTCTTGCTTGGCATATATCAAATGAGTTCGGTGGAGAATGCTTCTGTGACAACTGCAGGGAAAGGTTCAGAGATTTTCTGAGAGAAAAATATCATAATGATATAAATGAACTTAACCACGCATGGTGGACATCGTTCTGGAGTGCTAAATATTCTGATTTTAATGAGATTGAACCGCCGTATACAAATGGTCAGTTTTCGATAAATGGCATGAATCTTGACTGGAAGAGATTCACAACATGGAATTATTCTGATTACATTTCAACCGAGATTGATTCAATCAAGCAGGCATCAAAGAATAAAAATGTTCCGATTACTACAAACTTTATGTCCAGATTTTACGGGATTGATTACAGGGTTCTTGCAAAACAGCTCGATGTAATATCCTGGGATAGTTATCCTGCATTTCATAATGATGAGGAAACATATGCAGATACGATGCTTCTTGCCGCATTTGACAATGCAATTATGAGGAGCATGAAGAAGGATACGCCCTTCCTTTTGATGGAAAGTGCACCGGGTCTTGTAAACTGGATGGAATATAATAAAGTGAAACGACCGGGAGTCCATGAACAGTTTGCTCTTCAGACAGTTGCATCAGGATCTGACTCTGTTCAATACTTCCAGATAAGGAAGTCCAGAGGCTCTGCTGAACAGCATCACGGGGCTCTGATAGACCATGTCGGTACTAATGAGACAAGGATATTCAGAGAGGTTTCAGAAACCGGAGAAATGCTTAGAAGACTTCATGAAGTTGAAGGTTCTATAATGCATAATCAGGCGGCTGTCATATTTGACTGGGAAAACTGGTGGGCTGTAGACGGCGCTCAGGCATTCAGCAGACATACAAAGAATTATGATAAGACATGCTTCAGCTATTGGCGGAAGCTTATGGAATTCGGAGTTGAAGCGGATGTTATATCAATGGAGGACGGCTTTTCTGATTATAAGCTCCTGATTGCACCAATGCTATATATGCTGAAACCGGGTGTTGCAGATAAATTAAAGACATTTGTTGAGAATGGAGGAATCCTTCTTGCAACCTATATTACCGGATATGTAAATGAAACATGCCTTTGCAATCTCGGCGGTTTCCCGGGCGAAGGACTTACAGATCTTTTCGGAATAATAAATACAGAAATTGATACATTATATCCATCTGACCGAAATGAGATTGTTATTTCCGACAGTAAGTACGGAAAGACAATGACTGTAAAGGATTATGCTGAAATACTACGTGTTATTGATGCGGATATAATAGGAACATATAAAGATGATTTTTATTCAGAAACACCTGCAATAACAGTAAAGAAACACGGTAGTGGAAAAGCGTATTATCAGGCAGCAAGATGTGATATAAGCGAAATGTGCGATTTCTTCAAGTGTCTGCTTGATGAATCGGGTATAGAAATAAAGAAATTACCTGAAGGAGCAGAATATCATGTAAGATACGGAGAAGAGCACAAATACGAATTCTACCTGAATATATCAGATGATATTATTGAAATAGATAATATTTCAGGAACAGATATGAATAGCGGAGATGAGATAAGCGGTAATGCAGTATTGAAACCTAAGAAATATATGGTTATCAGATCCGGAAAATAACTGTCGTGTGGAAATCCCGTAATGATATAGTTCATTGACTTTTTCTGGGATAGGCTGTATAGCTGTATAATGAAAACAGACATGGGCGGCTATGGTTTGCCTTTCAAAATCGGAATTTATCGGAGGTGTTTGGGATTAAAACTACAATTTCTGATCTGATTTATCAAGCTCAAAAAGTAAGTTCACCTGTATTTGGCGTTGATTTTTCAAAACTCTCAAAAAAGATACTGTTTAATTCAGAAGAAAATGATATTCATAAACTTTCCCGATATGTAAAAGAGATACAACCTGATGAAAGACTGCCTTTAGACAGTATCCCGAACGATCGGAATGATGTTTGACAGGCAGAACTGTGACCGCAACAAGAAAGAAGCAGTATGAATGTCTGTTGAAGCGTTCATCCGGGAACGCAGTTCAAGAAGCAATTAAACGGAGGGAGCGACCATGAGTAAAAAAATCGTTGTAGTAAACGCGGGACCGAGAAAGGGCTGGAATACCGATACACTTGTCACAGAAGCTGCGAAGGGCGCAGAATCGGCAGGGGCAGAGATCATCAGATTTGACCTGTTCAGGCTCGAAAGATACACAGGTTGTATCTCCTGCTTTGGCTGTAAAAAAGACAAATTCAAGGGGCATTGCGTCTGTAAGGACGGTCTGACACCTGTTCTTGATGCGATCAGAGAGGCTGACGGACTGATCATCGGATCACCGAATTATCTGTCCGAGATGACAGCTTCATTCCGGGCTTTGTATGAGCGTCTGATCTTCCAGAGCCTGACCTATAACCTTGAAACGCCCTGTGTCAATCAGAATGTGATACCAGTTCTCCTGATCATGACAAGCAACGCACCCGACAGCGCATATCAGGGATTGCTGCAGAACTACAAACAGACATTCAGTCGATTTGTAGGACCTACCGAGGTGTTTGTCAGCGGAAACACGCTCCAGCTCAAGGATTACAGCAAGACCGACTGGCAGTGGACGATGTTTGATCCGGCAGAAAAGCAGCAGCGTCACGATACCGTCTTTCCGCAGGAGTGCAGGAAGGTTTATGAACTCGGTGTGGAGATATTCAAGTGATAAAAACTAGTTTACACTGGTAAAGCATCTGCTGGCAAAAATCACGATATTTCCGGAGCATCTGCTGTTTGAGTTCAAGTCCGGCGTAAATATCACGATCGAAAAGTGAATAGATAGAGCGAACCCCGCGTCACTGGTGATTCAGTGGAGCGGGGCTGTTTTTATTCTTCCTCGACCATAACGGTCATTCTGTGATCTTTTGTGCCTTATGGTAGTTTACTTCGTCAATGATTTTCTGCGCTGTTCCATAGCATACCTCCCTTAAAATCAATGTGACATTTCTGTCAAAAATATGAAACCTGTGTGAAAATTAGCACTCTCCCCTTGACAGTGCTAATTCAGAGTGCTATAATTTAATCAGAACAAAGGAACAGAGAAGC
>DBYI01000039.1 GCA_002310115.1 Ruminococcus flavefaciens | reverse complement strand
AATATAGCTTCTTCAGCAATGAACTTCCTTGGCAAATTCTTTTCTTTCAAAATCGGTTAATAAAGCAAATTACGTGACTGTAAAATAACATAATTTCCTCAAAAGGGCGAACTTTCAATTCATATTTAAAAGTTCGCCCTCTATTCTTTATGTGGTTTTAAAGCATTTTTCATTTAATGACAAGGTTATTCAACTTGATTTTGAATATGATTCGTGATATACTATTATTGTATTATTCAACTCACCTTCCCCACTCTGATACTTGATTAACGAAGCAAATCTCCTGCAATAACTTGAAATCCGAGTTGGATATATAACAATAAAAAATTGTGAAATAATCAAAGTATAATAAATAGAAAAGAGGAATACTTTATGTCTAAAAATCATATTGAAAATCTCAAATGTCCAAAATGTGGAAAAGATTGCGAATTTACTGCCTGGGAAAGTATTAACACTGATGACAATCCCGAAATGAAAGATCGTGTCAGAAGCAATGATATCTTTATGTTGAAATGTCCTGAATGCAGTAATAATTCCGTCGTTTTCTTCCCTATGTACTACTATCAGCCCGATAAAAGCTTCCTTATCCACTTTGTTCCTGAGTACTCATCGGCAGCAGTAGATTTCATGAAGGGACTCAATCATGACCCATATGATGAAAATATCCCACTTAAAAGCGACTGTCACAAGAGAGTGGTATTCAACGTTAACCAACTTCATGAAAAGCTACTCATCCTAGATGAAGGATTGGATGATCGCGGTATCGAGCTTATGAAGCTCTTCATAATTGCCGAGATAATGAACAAGGACAAAGAAAGCAAAGTCAAAGAGGTATACCTAAACAAGGAAAAGGACGGTTCACTTAAGTTTGCTATTCTTACTGACAGCGGCGACTGGGCAAGAACCGAGTTCATCCGCGCCAATTACGACCTGATTGTAGATAAATTCATGGTTGATCTTCTTTCTGATTCTGAAGTCGTTATCAATATCCAGTGGGCTATGAATTTGCTCGATAAGAAAATGTAAGCAGAGCAATATAACATTTTGTGCTTTTTTTATTTGATATAATGCTCAATTGAACAGCATATGCAATTATCACGCGGCAAATCAAAAATGACCAAAAGTTTTTTTCACCACTTGCTATTTTTAATGTAGTATGGTATAATAGACAAGAAATTAAAAACAGGAGCTGATATTTTGTTCAAGGATATTGTTCAAATGAGCTACCTCATAATTATTACAGATATTACTCTTTTTCTGTTCCTGATGTTCAATTCGACCCTGTCCGTGAAAAGAAAGTCAAAGTTCATGATTTGTACTCTCCTTTCCTTTATAATGGTCATATGCAATATTATCGTCTACTCTCTGAATGATGCAGGTGGACACATATTGCTGATGAAGATAGTTTCGGCAATAAGCTTCTCAATAAGTGGAACTGTTACCTTGCCGTTCATATTCGTTACTGACGTCTTGAAAAAGCAGATTCGACGAATAATCGAGTGCCTTGCACTTTTCAATGTTGTCCTTTGTATAACGAGTATATTTAACGGATGCGTTTTCAGGTTTGACAGCGCAGGAAACCGAATACTCGGTCCCCTTGCGCCTGTACCTTATGTTTTCAGCTTCATCTATATAACTGTTCTTCTTACTACAGCTATTATAAAGTTCAGACTTGGTTTCAAACATGAAAGCGTATTTATACTGACGCTTACAGTTGGTATCGTAATGGCTGTCATTATGAATGCTGTTTTCCATTATAAGTTCCTTATTAGTGGTATGGCTTCTCTATCATGTACATTCTACTATATGTTCTATACCTCTGAAACTCTGTCGCGTGACGCTCTTACAGATGCTTTCAACCGACATTCGTTCTATAACGATATAAAGAACATGAGCAAGAAACAAATGTATGTCATATCTATCGACTTGAACGGTCTTAAGCTGATAAATGATACTTACGGTCACGATGCAGGCGATAAGGCTATACTTTCAGTTGCAGAAAGTGCAGGAGAGATACTTCCCGTCAGGTGCCGGTTCTATAGAATGGGTGGCGACGAATTTGAGGTGCTTTTCCCTAATGCTACTTATACAGAAGTGGAGCTTACCGTACATAAACTCAAGGAATACGTCCACCAAAAGGGCTACAGCATTGCTGTTGGTTTCTGCGAGTTCAAGAAAGGTATGAAACTAGACGACGTTTTAAGAGAAGTCGATGCAATAATGTATGAAGACAAGGCTCATATGAAAGCAGCAAGCTAACCTTTACACTTACTTTAAGTATAAAGAATCATAATAAATTAAACGTGGAACTTTTAGTATAATGCTATCTTTGTGTTGTATGACAAACATCATGATTCCCATAACCCGAATGGCGTTGGTTCAAATCCAGCCGCCGCAAACATATGTGCATGACTAAAAGTATGACATGCAGGAAAAAGCCCGAAATATCGGGCTTTTTTGCTATCCAAATTTCGGATGATTTCTTAAATGTAAATGGTAAAATAAGAATGTAGTAAAAATGGCATATAAGTATGTCGGAAAAACTACATTCTTATTTTTCATTTTTTTCAGAAATATGATTTACTTTTATCTGTAGGAGGTATATCATTATGAATTATCAAAACAGAGTTGATCAACTAAAAGGAGATTCCTATTTGCCAATATGTTTTTTAATTCAGCCTGTCAGATTATGTTGATCAAATACATTATCTTCTTAATTGATATTATCCACCCAATATGTATTAATTAAATTAAGTGCACTGATAGCCAGTCTTTTTTCAGAAGTTACGAGCAGTTAAGAAATAAATATAACTATACCCAATCTGGCTCGAAAATGATATTGTTAGTATGATTTGAATATGGATTTTTTGTTACGAATCCAGCTTATGCAGTAACAATTTTGATATATTTTTGCATATAACATCAATATATTACCTTTTTATCACCAATTATTGCTGTTTACTGACCAAAAATTGCTCTTTTGTTCACAAGCTCTTTACAATTCACGGTTGATTAGTGTATATTGTTGTCA
>DBYI01000001.1 GCA_002310115.1 Ruminococcus flavefaciens | reverse complement strand
TAAGTTCAACGTCTTTGAAGTTCCTTCCGGTAATCATGTATTTCTTTCCCATGTAAACAATATTATCACCATCTGTACCACTATATCCGCCTGATGTAGTTGTTACAGTAGTCACAACAAGAGTGATTGATTCCGTTTGGGTATGAGATGTAACAGGTTCGGTTGCTTGTGTATGTGTTGTATTTGATTGATTGAATTTAGTCGTAGAAGCTTTAGATATTTCAGTAGCGATAGTTGTTATTATAGCACCACTTGTAGTAGCTACCTTTCGTGTTGTTTCTGTTTGGGTAGTTATTTTACGGGTTGTTGAAACAAGCGAAGTAGTTTGAGCAGAAGTGATATCTGTATATGTTGACTCAGGTATTGTAGTGGTTTCAGATATTATTGTATCTGACGGTATTTCTATTTTAGGGGGAGCTGACTTCCATGCGAAAAATACGACAATTACAGCCGCAAACGCACTTGCACAACTGAATGATATTCGTCTTATGAGCATATTTCTATGCTTTTTCTTTTCTAAGATTTTGTCACCAAGTTCCATTAAACTTGCTGCACACTTTTCATATTTGTCCATCTTTCCCCCTCCTTTCCAACTCGGCTTTTAATGACTTTTTAGCACAGTAAATGAGGTCGGAGATCTGCTTTGGCGACTTACCTACAATCTCAGCAGCCTCTGAATTAGATAATTCCTCAAAATAGATAAGATATAATATCTGTGCGTATTCAGCCTTTAATGCCTTGAGTGCCTGATGAATAAGAAGGTTTTGTTCTCCTTTTATGTAATCCATTTCAATATCTTTTTCGTCTGAAATATAGCAGCAATCCTCTATATTGGAATAATCTGTTCTTTTGAATTTTTTTAGATAATTGATAGCCGTGTTCTTTCCTATAGTATAAAGCCATGTCTTGAAGGAGTACTGGCTTTTATACTTTGGCTTTTTCACGTATAACTTCAAAAAAACTTCATTTGCGGCTTCTTCAGATATATGGATATCCCTTATTATTGTATTGATAAACAAAGTCAATCCGTCTTTGTAATCCTTTACAATATCAACAAATCCATTCTTATCACCATTTAGGAAACGGAGGTAGCTACTTGCACCGTTATCCATATTAAACTCCTTTTCAAAGATCAAGTATAAACTCTTTCTTTACTTATTATACAACTCGAAGCGGTTAAATCTCGAAGTTAAAATACATAATTTTTTATTTTAACTAAAGTAGAACTGATTTTGAATTCAGATAATAAAAATATTATACTTGCATTTTAAATCATAAAAAAGGTTACTGTCAATAGCATAACAGCATAAAAGGCATCCTGCACAATAAATGCAAGATGCCTTTGTTTAATACATAGAATTATTTGTGTTATAAACACATATCGACAATTTAACAAAGGTATTGCCCAAATGGCAACACCTTTATACAATATTTCTCAAATCTATAAAAGCAGATGCAGTCCCATTTGGGGACTGCACTAAACTTAGGGCTTCAAGGCGTTCCTTTTTCTAGAAAATTAAGTGTACATAATTGGTTGCAATTACTTTTAAGTCTATTTCTTTTCACTGATCCAAATAGTTGCACGATTCTGAATAATATCAATTGTTGTATTCAAATCTTGGTCACCAGTGAGGAAAGTCATAACTTCCTCATCAACTATATCACGCAACTGCTGATCAGCTATTGTTTCATATTTATTTATACTTTGTAAATATTTGCAGAGTTGATCATAATCATTTTGTGTAGGAACTATCAATTTATCTGATTCGTCATTGGATATCATATTTTTAGTATACTTTCCTGAAATTATATCTTGAGCTGTTTCTTCAAATGCTTTTTTATTAACACAAAAGCCTGATTCTGACTCAAATCCACTGGAAGCTCCAACGCTTTCATTCAAAAATTTTACAGCGTGTTCTTTTTGATAGTCATAAGTATAAAATTGCCTAATAAATTGCCATGCAGCATTCCTTTTTTCTTCTGAAGAATTTGAACATATCGAAAAACGCATCCCAGAATCCGCACAACTCGATCCGCAACCGTTCGATGATGGATAGCCTACTAATGTGAATTTAGATTTTTCGTGATATACATTTTCATAGTTTTCGTCAAATATAGCAGCACTCATAATACCATTGAGCTCGTGAGGTGAAACAAACCGAGGTGCTGAATAATCAGTTACATATTTTTCATTGTTATTACTTGGAAATTTATTGCAAAATTCAAGTATTCTTCTAAAATCTGGTGAGGTAAAATTCACCTTTGAATTATAATAATCAAGAAATGTCTCAATATTTCTACTTAAAATCGCTCTATAAACATTTTCTGCATACGGAGAACCATTTATCGTTGAATTATCCGGCATTTGCTCCCAATGAATAATAAACTCATCAACGTTCCAATTCTCCTTACTTCCTACGTATTTTTCTTCCCCAATAAGTGTATGTACAACATAATATGTCGGAAATGTATATAATGCTCCTTCTGTTTCGTTCAATTTCAATATATGTTCATCAATAGTAGAACTATTTACTTCTGTATCATTTTCCATGAATTTATATAAATCAACAAATGCACCTTTATTTTTTAGCATTTCATAAGTGCCGCTACTATGAATACTGCCATTATAAACGATATCAATCTTGTCAGTATTTACAACATCTTGTATCAAATCGAAATCAGCCATTGACATTCCATTTGCATTATCTGTTTCAGTATCAACATAATAGTTTTTTACATCAACATGGCAACCGCTTTTTGAAGAATTAAATTCTTCTATCTGCTTCATCAATTGTTTATCAACCTGTGATAAAGCAATAGTAATAGTAATATCATCAAGTTTTTGTGAATCATTTTGTGAGCTTATAAATGTATTAGACTCTGATTTTATTGATGATTTTTTAGATTTATCGTTATTACATGAAGTTGGAACAGCGCAAATTAGAAATAATATAAGCCACGAAAAAAAGTGATTATTTTTTAATAAATGCTTCATTAAGATCATCTCCAATAAAGTGTATTGTTATTCCCTTATGCTCACCTTCGATATACTGTTTTTATTAATTCTATCATAGTTTAATCAAAAATTCAACTTCTTAATTTGGGTAATGACTCTTACTCGATTTATTAATATGTTTTAACGATAAAGTCTGTTATGGAAACTCTTCATAGGTGTTGCAGTTTTGACAACACCTAGATTCAGAATAGATCATAAACGATGCAGGCGCCCAAAATCAGGGCGCCATTTTTGTTGTAAAGTTAACGGTGAACGTTTTGTTCATCATCAATTATAGATGAGGTCACGTTTCGTTACCCAATATTATTATGAAATAAAAATGCATATCCCCCTCATTTTTTCGGCTTTAAAAGTGTAGGGATAAAATCACAGGATAAAAACTGCTAAAAAGTCTCACATATTTTAAGCCAAACAGAATTATACAAGATGTCTTAGGATATTACAAATTTGCTTCTTTTGTCGAGACATAACCATCATCGTCATAAGTTGAAGCTATATAATAACAAGACACATTTTCAAGAGATAAGCCTTTGAACTCCTCTGCTGTAATATTAATGATCAGGTCATTGTATTCTTCATTGTAATCATATTTGATGTTTTGCTGTTTTAGCTGTTCGATGGCTTCTTGTATGATTACTTTTTTGTAAGCTTGGTAAGCATTATTTGCATCCGTTAAAGCGGTGTAAGGTTCAGTGCTAAAGTCTGCAATATCAGCTTCTACTAGATCTTTTAAGAATTCACCGTTTACTATATATTTAGCAAGGAATTTCTCTCCATAAAACTCACGCTTTTGCTCATAAAGCTCTTTCGACCATCTTATTCCATTAGGAGTTCCTGTTGTGTACAATATCTCACCATATTTCAATTTGTCACCGTCTAAAAGAATCTGATGCAGCTTTTCATTAAGCAAGTTACTGTAGCTTATTTCTTCTAAGTATTCTGCCATAGTTTTTCCGTTATATTTATATTGCTCAGTGCTATTAAATCGTGGAGATACAGCTATAACAGTTTTTTCATCTGTATTTTTACTCAGTACTGTGTACAATTCAGAAGAAACAGGTTTTCCGTTCCATCCATTTGTCGTCTTCACTGTCTTCTCTGAATTATTTAAGTTTTCAGAAAAACTTAGATTTCCGCCGACAGATACATATGCATAATATGAGAGAACCATTGACGCATCTACTGCATTTATTAATCCGTCATTGTTTATGTCCTGTGCAGAAAGTTCACTTACAGAAGGCTTGTCCGATGATGTGGAATATTTCGCGTAGTTGGCGAGAATTATAGAAGCATCTACTGCGTCTATAATATTGTT
This sequence comes from Ruminococcus flavefaciens, assembly GCA_002310115.1. Lineage (GTDB taxonomy): Bacteria > Bacillota > Clostridia > Oscillospirales > Ruminococcaceae > Ruminococcus > Ruminococcus flavefaciens_K. The sequence goes on along the minus strand of DBYI01000001.1, from coordinate 54,184 downwards.
GCCATTTGCATCGCCTTTTTGAATCTGTGTACTATCGTCAAAATTAAAACCTGTCATTGATAAATCAAGACATTGAATCAGATTTCCGTCAATACCAAGTCCTGAAATGTATTCAGTCATCTGTGCATAATCGTCTTTTTGAACAAGAACCTGTATCTTTTTAACACCCTTTTCTTCATATACCTCAGATGAGCCGGAGAGCGAGTTTCTGAACATATAATATTTTATTCCTGCTGCATAGTCATGTATTGTAAAAGCACCGCTGAAATCATATCCTGTTCCATGAGGGCCGAAGTCTATTGTGACACCTTCTGTATCAAGCTGAGCAACATATGCTCTTATCTGCGTATCATACTTCTCGGGATAGCCTATGCCTACTCTTCCATCTAAATAAAAAGTAATTCCATAAACAGAGTTATTTTCCATATACTCCGATACTGCTTCCGCTACCTTCTGTTCGACACTTTTTTCCTTGCCGTAATATGGTATATCCCCGTCTATACGAAACGAATCGAAGTCAGCCCGCAGCTGTAAATAATTCAGTGCAGCATTACGCGCAGCCGCATATTCTTTTTTGTCGGTAAGCTTGCATCTTATGATGCAGTCACAGGCGATACTGCTCTTCTTTGTGCTTCCTTTTTCATTAACGTAGAGACGATCTTCGAATACATTATAATCAAAATACTCCTCGGGCAGAGCAAGTGAGCTCTTTATCATTTGTTCGTTCCATATGCTGTTGCCTGAACAATACAACTGATTTCCATTATCCATAGGAGGATATTTCTTCAGAAGTTCCTCAACTGTCTGATCTGAGAGATAAGCATCGGAGAAAATCAAAACTTCCCACAAATGCGGAAACACGTACTCCGCATCGTCACCCTGACCGTAGACATAATAGCCCTTTTCCTGTGTCAGGCCTTTTTCAGCGAAAAGTGCAAGTACTTCTTCCGTTGTCATAGCAAATACATCGTCAAAGGTATACTCGATCTCAGGAAGCTCATACGATGAAGGAGCATCAGCTTTACCCGAATGCTCTTTATTATTTGTCATTTCTTGGATAAAAGCTTCGATATCATCTTTACGAATATCAATAAAACCATTTATGGCTTTATCCTTATAAAACCATACAATCGAAGGCGGTTCATCCGGATTTCCTCCAACACTTAGACAAAATCCATCTTCAAGAGTGATAAAAAGAGTACAGAAAGCTCCTGTGTTGCTCCATTGGGCTTCATATGGTCCGAAATCAGCCCATGATAGATTAGCGCCTTTTTTCGCAAGCTCTTTGACATCGGAAAGTGTCATTTTCTTTGTGCCGTTTGTAACGAGCTCGTAATCGCCCTCTGATGACTCGGCAAAAACATTCTCAGCCATACCGGCAGAAGTAAATGGACACGCACAGCACATTACAGCTGTGATCATTGCGATAAACTTCTTGTTTTTCATAAGATCACTCCTTTTCTTTTTATTGTAATTTATAAAATGGAATCTGAGCGCCTATTTTCGTCACTGCAATAACAATATTCTCGTTTTCAATAACTGTATAGTATCTTATAGTCGGATTATCATGGTAAATCCCTTCAAAATCCGTACCATAACCAAGAAATTCGTCAGCGGTAAATTCATCAAAACCGTCATCTACTGCTCCGCAATAGTAAGTAACACCATTTATGATAACTTTTGGATAACCCTCACCCATGTTATTACCGCCTGAAGTAGTTGTCACAGAAGTTGTAATATGTGCATCATCATGTGTAGTTATAGTTGTATTGGCACTGCTTTGAGTTGTCATTGTAACGGTCACTGTTGTTTCAATAACAGAAGTCTGCTGAGTGGGCGGTTCTGTCACGGGAGCAGCAGTGGTTTCGATCATATCCGCCACGGTTGTTTCGGTACTTTCAGTACTTGTGCTCGTTTCAACAGCGGAAGTTGTGGCTTTTTCAGTCGTATGCGCTGTAGTAGTTCTAACTGTTTTTGTGCCTGAAACTGTTGCTGCTGAATTGATGTGTGTTGATAATGATGTTGTCACCTCGGAGCTTGTTGTAACTTCTTCGCCTATATCAGGATATGACGGGATATTCGGAATGTTTTTCGAGTAATTCCAATAGCCTAATCCAAGCCCTGAAGTTAGAACAAAACAGGCAAAAACAGGAACAGCCCGTATGATAATACGTTTTTGTCTTTCTTTTTTTTCACGATGTTCGTTTCGTTTGGAAAGAACACTTTGATACATCTCATAATCATTCTTCATATTCAAAGCCGCTCCTTTCCAGTTCAGATCTCAGCGCCTTTTTAGCGTTGTACAGCAAGGTCTCTATCTGCCTTTTCGATTTTTTCATTATCAGGGCAGTCTCCCCATTGCTGAATCCTTCAAAAAAGGAAAGATACAATACCTGTCGGTATTCTGCTTTCAGGCTGTGCAAAGCCTTATGAACTGCTCTCTTTTGTTCGCTTTTTATGTAATTGCTTTCGATATTTTCCTCGTCGGAAAGGTATTCCTGCGATTCCAGCGGAACGATGCTGAAGCTTGCGTGCTTTCGCAGATGTTTCGCGGTAATATTGCGGCCTATGGCATAAAGCCACGTCTTGAAGGAGCTCTTTCCCGAAAACTTCGGACATTTTATTGCAAGCTCTGCAAATGTGTCTTCTGTAAGCTCTTCTGCCGTGTGGATATTCTGCACGAAGCTGTTCAGATAAAGTATCAGACCTGTGCGGTATTCACTGATGATCTCAAGCAAGGCTTCATCATCGCCTTCAAGGAAACGGCGGTAGCTACTTGCACCGTTATCCATGGGGAGCTCCCTCCTCTCAGAGATATTGATTTATCCCTTTCACTTATTAGTACCATTAATTTGAAAAAACTCAAAGCAATTTCAAAAATAATTTATTTTTAACTATTATAGCATGAAACTATGTTCCTTGCAAGGGCTATTATGATAGTTATTTTGAATGTGTTGTAATTTATATTCTTTATTGCAAAAGGAAACAATTTAATTGAACGGCTTACATCAATATGTGTATGCGAGCCGTGCTGGTCTGTACATTTTTGTGTGATATAGCTTCAGCCTATAACTCAGGATAAATAAATACGATAAAAAAAGGTGTTGCTAAAATGGCAACACCTTTATACAATTTTTCTCAAATCTAAAAAATCAGATGCAGTCCCAAAACGGGACTGCACTAAACTTAGGACGTCATATCAAGGCGTTCTTTTTTTAAATAAAAGAATATATGGCATTAGAATTTTAAATTCGTTTTGAACGATTTATCTGTACAGGAAATTGAAAGTGTGAATCCATTTGCAATGGCAACTCGTTCAGCTATTGCAAGCCCCAGCCCATTTCCTTCGATATTGCTTCTTGCTAAATCACCACGTACAAATGGACGCTTCAGCTCTGAAGTATCAATTTCTTCTATTACTGGGTTGGTGACTATCATATTTTTTTTGCCAATTTCAATTTTAATCATACCATTATTAGGCGTATATTTCACTGCATTGGCGACCAGATTTTCTATTATTGTTTCCATAGCTGCCCTTTCTGAATGAATTCTGGCACTGCCACTTATACTATATACTATATTTTTTTCTTGAAGTAGAAGAACATATTTACTGAGTATGTCTGAGACCATATCATTCAATTGGACTATTTCCTTTGAGACTATTTTTCTGTCAATGTGATTAAGATATATTATTCTGCTGGTAAGTGAATCTATAAAAGATACATTATCTAGAATAGAACTTAAAAACTCTTTTTTTTCTTCTTCAGTTAGTTTCACGTTCATTACAGTTTCTGAGTAACCGCTAATTGCCATAAGGGGGGTTTTAATATCATGAGCAAGATGATCAGTTAGATCACGCTGATAGTTCTCAAAAGCATAGCGTGACTTGTTGCGCACATTTTTCTGCCATGCCCACATCATTGCAAATATTAGGGAAATGACTCCAAATATAGCTACTACTAGCCAATAATAGTCTTCCATAATTGTTCCTTTAAGAACAAAATTGTAGTACAAATTTAATGTGCATTGTTCACTGCCAAGATAAACAGGCGTTTGCATAAAACAATGATATTCGTTAAATCCGAACCATTCATTAGAAAATGTTTCGCTTTTTACATATTCACTTACTTTTTCTTGATTGGAATCAAAACATTTCCATGAAGCTCCATGTAGCACAGCCACCATTTCTTTAGGATAAACATCTCCATCCTTCTGCTGAAAAGAAATAAGGTCATAATTCTCATTGTCCAAATTGATTAAAATATGTTTTGTTTCTAACTGGTCAGCATGAACAAGGTTAATGTCTGCTTCGTGAGGAATAAAGCTGTGTGTTGCATTATCTATGTAAGCGCTATTGATGTTCAATGATACAGAAGTGAGAACGTCAGGCTGTTTATCTTTAAGGAATTTGTAGTATTCATCATATAAATAATTCACTTCAGGGAGGTTTATCTGTTGTTGATCGCAGGTATATTCTCCATTATAATTATTATCCGCGTCATAGGAGAAATAGGCTATAAATTTTGCCCGGCTTGTTGCTACGGTTCTACCATACTTATCTACTATCGCAGAAATGGCATAATTATTTGAATTCCCAGAATTAGAATTTATATTTAAAGTCCTACTATAATGTTGATATATAAAGGCTGGAATCAGCCCATATAATCCCACAGAGTATTCTGTGTTCATACTCATATTTCCAGAAATATTTCCGATTGTCTTGCCCTCTGCATCACATTCTGAAATATTAGCAGTAATCATTCTTGTTCTATCAGTTATATATTCTTTAATGTCATTTGTTATCTTATTCCTAAGAACCACTTTAAAGATATTAGCAAATATTAATGTGATAATTATAGCTACACAGCTGGATTTTAATAATAATCTAAAAAAAGTTGTTTTTTCCTGAGTACTGAAATTCATCTCTCTTTTCATAATATCCTCTTTTCATTATCTGTAAGCTTATATCCTCTGCCAAATACCGTATGGATCTGACTACCTGCACTTCCCAATGCTTTTCGTAACCGTTTTATTTGATTATCCACAACACGATCTACACCAAAATAATCATCTCCCCAGCCCTTATTCAGCAATGTATCGCGATCAATTACACAGTCTTTATGTTCCATCATATAATATAGAATTGCAAAGCTTTTTTGAGTTAATTCAATTTCCTGTTCCTTCACATAACAAGTTAGTTTTTTAGTATCAAGTTTAATCGTTCCACATGTAAGAATGGTATCATTCTGATTTTGGGTACGCTTTACAAGCGCAGAGCATTTAGCATAAAGCACCGAAAGCAAGAACGGCTTCACGTATAATCATCACAGCCGAGAGTGTAGCCATGTAGTATATCATCCTCACGTCCTTTGGCTGTTATGAATATTATAGGTATCTTACTATTTTGACGTATAGCACGGCAAATTGTAAAACCGTCTGTACCAGGAAGCATAATATCTAGTAAAACCAGTGAATATCTATTAATTTCTTCTTCAATCTTTTTCAAAGCATTATTGCCATTATTAATAGTCATTACTTCTGCTCCTTGATCATTGAAAAACTTATGAATGATTTTACATATGTGCAAATCGTCTTCTATCAACAATATCTTCATTATCGAGACACTCCTGTTCTTTTTTATTTGATTTTATTATATCATGTAATTGTGTCAATTTTATATCACTTTTTGCCTATGATTGTATTTTTAGAAAAAATAGTATGATATAAGGATCAGTTCAAGATAATCTTCAAAATATCTAACAGAACGATTTGTTCTTGCAGGGGCTAATCTTAACTTTCTCAGTCCCGAAACAGAACTGAGATATACCTTCTTCTAAATAGTCGGTAATTCCACTTTTTTGCACGGGGGGGCTAAAATAGACACACCTTGTTTTGTAAAACTAACAAATAAATTCATGAATCAGAATAGATCATATTCGATGCAGGCGCCCTAAATCAAATCAGGGCGCCATTTTTGTTGCATTGTTACTTCGTCAGAAATTTAAAAGTCGTAAAATCCGACTTTCGAACGTAAGCGCCAACCAAACCAAGCCCTACAAAAAAGTATCTGAATGAAATATAATAGTTCCAAAAGGAATCAAACTAGGAGGGACTAAAAGAATGGCAACAATTGGAGAAGTGAAGAAAGAACTGAGATACAGAGAGTGAGCAGAAGAGATAGCAGAGTGTCAAAGCAGCGGAATGGCAGTCAAAGAATGGTGTCGTATGAAAGGTTTAAGCAGTAATAGCTACTACAAACGCTTACGGGTATTGAGAACCAGTCTTCTGGCACAAACTGAACAGTCTATGCAGCCTATTGTTCCAATAAGCGCAGCAATGAGTCGCAAACATCTGATGGCTCTGATGAGTCGGAATATACACAGGCTACAATTTTATTAAATGTTGAATTATAAATGATCTCGCTTAATAACTTGAAATAATAAAGCAGCCTGTATTTCTACAGGCTGCAATAAGATCAGTTATTGAATCGCTAATATTCAAATCTTACTCCAAACCAAGCAGTTTACACTGTATAGCCTGAACATCGTTGTCAGTAATGACGTCACCGTTCATTGAAAAATAGCGGCCTCTCAGAATTGCTCTCAGAGGTCGCTGTGAATATCATTGTTGCTGACACCTACTGTACAGGTACAGCATCATCTGATTTGTCCCCAAAGGAATATTATACTATATCCGAAAAATGCAGATTGATTCAGAATACATTTTTTTCGTATGCAAAGGCATTCAAGAATTCTGTCAATTCTTCCTCGGAAACAGCACCAATCACATCGAAATAGTGATTCTCATCTACAAAGGCATTCGCATAGCACTGACCGTTTTCGTGTAATAATAGGCTAACAGTCTTATCACTGACAGTTATCTCCTTATCAGAGCTACGCCCCATACGCTTCTTGAGATATGCGGCGATGCCGTCAGTTTCAGCCAGTACATCTGCATCGGCAGAATAGAACATGATATGAAAATTATTGCCCTTAAATGTCACATAGTAGCCAATACCAATATCCTCATATTTAGCATATGGGAACAGTGATGTACCACGCTCAGTATTAGTCTTGATCAGGTCATTATCTGTTGCCTGATAGATAAATCCGTCATTCTGGAAACGGTCGAACATCTTGCGGTAATCTTCACGATCAGTGTCAGGATAAGCGGATACATCACTATTTTTGATTGCTTCAATCATTGCTCCCATATCCTTGTAGCCGATTGGCTGTGCAGTCATAGGTATGATAGGAGCAGTAGAAGTATTGTCTGCAATATCCAACTTCTCATATTTCAGAACCTGCAAGAAATCCATAAGTGCATCTTCCGGCTCATATGTTTTGACCTTGCAATAGTGAGTATCATCAAGTGCAAAGTATGCACTCACATCAGACCGATCGTTTGTGCTTTTATCTACGATACCGAACTTCTCATCAATGACTTTGATACTCTTTATGTTCAGTCTCTGTTCCATATACCCCCACAAATCAGATGTAGTATAAGTTGGATCGTTGAAATAGTAATAAACCTGATAGTATTTTCCTTTATAGGCTACATGATACATAATTCCTGTATCTTCATAGTCTGCATGAGGCATAAGCCAAATTGCAGCATTCGGATGATCGTCACGGAGCGTAATAGCATTTCCGTCAACATCAATTCCAGAGAAAGTATAGATATATCCGTCCTCATTGAAACGCTCAAACATCTTACTCAGACTATCACGATAGATCTCATCATAGTCATTTAGTTCATAATCATTCAGAAGCTCAATGACTTCATTGGTGCGATTTAGACCAATTTGCTGTGTTGTTGGAGGAGTATTCTGAGTTGTCTCGTTGCTTATTAAAGCCCTTTTCATAAGGCACAAATCAAATATATCGAGCTTATCGTCTTCACAGAAATCAGCAGCCTTCCAATTAACAAATCTTGTATTTGAAACACCTAACAACCACTTTTGAAGCATAATAACATCAGCAATACCGAATGTCCCATCACCGTTCACATCGCCCATTAGCTTTGTATTGTCACCGTAAGATGCCTTCAAAAGTTCTTCTGAATCATTAAATACAGTTACCGTAAATGAGTCTTTTGCATTACCGTATAAAGCATATATATGATAAGTACCTGCTTTAGAATTATCAAATTCAGAAGTGTCGATTTTGATAGGAACATTGCTATTGAGAAGATCCTGATAGTCTTCATTCATAATTGTGGAAATAAGCTCACCCATTCTATAACTACCGTTTAACCGCAATCCAGTCAAATCAAGTTCTTCGCCAAGTATATAAAATGTTTTTTTAGGCTCTTCACTGATACCTATTCCATAAATAGGCTCTTCAAGAATTGTCTGCAAGGAATAGTCTGATTCAGTTTCTGCTGCACTGGTTAATGCCATACTTGAAACAGAAAATGCACTAATACAACACAACACGGCGGTCATAGCAGCAATTACTATCCTCTTTTTCATAAAATCACCTCATTTTTACTTTATGATAATAGTGGTTTTTGTTCGTAACTAAAAGCATCTAAAAATTCAATCATCTCCTCCTCAGATGCGATAGTATTCACTGCATAATAATGATCTTTATCAATGAGTGCACCTGCATAAATCTGACCGTCATTAGCAAAGAGCAAACTCACATTTATATCTGTGACATTGATTGTTTTATCACTTCTTCGTCCCATACGTTTTTGCAGGTATTCCGCAATATCATTTGTTTGAGCAATCAGGTTATGATCTGCATAATAAAAAGTAATGTGAAAGATCTTTTCTTTATATCTCACATAATATCCAATGCCAACATCTTCATATGCTGCATATGGGAATAATACAACGCCTCTGTCTTCTATCAAAGAAACTTCATCTGTGTTGTTTATCTGATATATAGAACCGTCATTTTTGATTCTATCAAACATATTACGATATATTTCACGTTCTTGTTCTGAGTAAGAGGATAGATCATTTGTGTTGATTGTATCTATAATCGAATTTATATCTGTAAATGAAATCGATTGAGCCAGTGGCGCTATAGGACGAACCCATTCAGTTGTTGTAATTGGCTCAGTAATTTGAACCTCTGTAGTTGGCTGCGTATATGTAGCAGGCTGAGTCTTAGAAGGAGTTTGTGTTTCTGTCTGTCTTATTACATGTTCGGTTGTCGGTGTTTCAGTCGCATCTGAAGCAACAGTAGTGACTGTTTGTGTTTGTATGCTTGCCGTAGTGATCAAACGCTCTTTTTCAGATTTTGAGGTAGATGTTGTTGTAATAAGAGAAGTCGTTTGAGCAGAAGTGATATCTGTATAAGTTGACTCAGGTATTGTAGTGGTTTCAGATATTATTGTTTCGGACGGTATTTCTATTTTAGGGGGAGTTGACTTCCATACGAAAAATCCGACAATTACAACCGCAAACGCACTTGCGCAACTGAATGATACTCTTCTTAGAAGCATATTTCTATGCTTTTTCTTTTCTAAGATTTTGTCTCCGTGCTGCATAATATACTCAGCCCATTTTTCAAATCTGTCCATCTATCTCCCTCCTTCCCATTTCTTCCTTCAAAGCTTCTTTAGCGCAATACAACAGTTGTGTTATCTGACGCTGCGATTTGTTCATGACTTGTGCCGCTTCGGTATGTGAAAGGTTCTCAAAATAAATGAGAAACAATACCTGTGCATAGTCTTTATTTAAAGCTTTGATACACTGGTGGATAAGAAGGTTTTGTTCATCTTGTATGTATTCAGATTCAAGATCAATATTGTCTGAAAAATACGAAAAATCATCTAAGGGAGAGTATTTATGTCGTTTAAGCTTTTTAAGATAATTAAGAGCAACATTTCTACCTATGGTATATAACCATGTCTTGAATGAATACTCATTCTTATATTGTGGCTTTTTTATATACAACTTCATGAGAGTATCATTTGCTGCTTCTTCGGCAATGTGGATATCCCTTATTATTGAATTCAGAAATAATATCAATCCGTCACCATACTCTTTTACAAGGTTAACAAAACAATCATTATCACCATTCAGAAAACGGAGGTAGCTACTTGCACCGTTATCCATATATGACTCCTTTGTCCAAGAAATGATCTGATTACTTCTTTCACTTATTATACAACTCTAAACCATCAAATGTCTAAGTAGATTTATATATATTTTTGTTTTAACTAAAAATAAGCTGTATTATGGATTTAGTTAATAAAAATATTATACTTGCATTTTAAATCATAAATATGTTTACTGTCAATAGCAAAACAACATAAAAGGCATCCTGCACAATAAATGCAAGATGCCTTTGTTTAATACATAGAATTATTTTTGTTATTTTCACTGTCTACTTGACAGGGGGCGTGTCAAAACGGGGGGAGATTTTTCCTTTATAATAGTCGTTGCAGTTGTTTTATCTTTATACTATACTGTATATAACTGTTTAATAAAACGTGCTATAATAGCACAAACCTCTCCTATTTTTCGGAGAGGTTATTTTTTGCAGATAGACAATGTTGTTATCTCATAATATCAAACCTTTGATCGAATATATTTTGAAATGACAAGATATGTATATAGAACAACAGCTCCCATTACGGGAGCTGCTTCTTTCATATCATTCTAAATATTGCTAATTAGGACTATTACGTTCTTTTGTTAACTTGATTCTGCTGATCCATACGAACATAAATAACAGCAATTATGCTCACTGTTTTGGTTTCATCATCAGTGATATAATACACATAATGATTTTTTACTTTGACTTTTCTAACGCCTAACGCTCCCCAAGGCTGCTCTTCAACGACCTTATACCTTGAAGGCATAGCATCGAGAGATGTAATCTCTTTACGAAATTCTTCCTGTAAAGCAATTGCTGCTTGAGGGTTTGCAAGCTCCCGGGCAATATACATTACGCTGCTACGGATATCATCCTGAGCTTCGGGAGTGATAATAACTTTAAATTTATCAGCCATTGGTTATAGGAGTTCCTCCTTTAAAGAGTCGAAGAACTCGTTAGCTTCAACGCCCTCACCATTTTTAGCCTGAGCAAGCCCCCTAGCAAGCTTTGCGTCAAATTCTTCTTTTGTCATTTCATCTAAAGATTTTAGCGTTGTAGGAGGAATAGAGGGCCTAAACGGCAGACCGTTCCACAAGATTATCTGCCTATAAAACATATTGATCCCACTTGAAGCCGATATTCCAAGACTTGAGAGAATAGACTCTGCCTTTTCCTTGATCTCAGGTTCTACTCTTGCCGCAACATTTGAACTCTTGATTGCCATATCAGCACCACCTTTCTGATTCTATTATATCACTTTGTATATCGGATTGCAATACCTTTTCTATATTTTAATGATTTATATTGTTAGAGGCAAGAGAAGTATCTCTACAGTCGTCAGATTTAGGGGAAATCATACTCAAGATTTTAAATAGTTGAACAACAGCTCCCTCACGGGAGCTGGCTTCTTTATTATCGTTATACTGCCTTTTAGTCGTGTGTATTCCGTGTGCATTTCGTGTGCATTTCACCTGATTTTTATGCACACGGAGCTGCAAAAATTCAGTTACATCTGTTTTCTGTAGGTAAGAAAAAAGCCTGTATTTCGGTGTTCCCCTCGAAATACAGGCTTTAATGATTTGGCAGGGGCAGAAGGACTTGAAGAGGATTTTTGCAATTTAGCAACCTTTCCCAATTTCTTTCAAAAGCCGATGTCAAGGTAAAAAACGTCAATCACCAACATGCTATCCTTCCTTATTTTGTTCTATGTTTTCGTAATATTAAAGGACAAACAAAGGACAAGTTTTCGGCATACTCCTGTATAATACTCCCAAAGTAAAATGGTAACATTATGATATTTTGTCCTTTATCGTCTCATAATAATTATAATTCATCTATATATACTGTCTACAGATTTTTATGCAATAAATATTATCCATTTATACAGCATTATTCAATTTCACCCAAGCTTTCCCAGTCCCGAAACAGGACTCAGATATACTTTCATCTTCTAAAGAACTGATAATTTCATAATTCAGCAAAGGGGTGTCCATTTTTGCCACCCCTTGTTACATAATTACAATATAACAATTCGCGAATCAAAATAGATCATATTCGATGAAGGTGCCCTGAATCATCAAATCAGGGTACCATTATTATTGTAAAGTAATCGTCAATATTAAATTAAGGAATGTCTGCTGTGAGCTTTTTATTCAAAACATAACATTATATCTGACCCAGTTATATTCCTTGCTATCGTCAACGATTTCTATCGGAACAGTTACCTGAGCAATACAATATGATACCATATCATCTCCGTAAGGTAGTCCGTTATACATTATGAACATCCCCAGGCCGTTGTCTGGCTGCATTGTAACATTCACCATATATTCAGGTACTGCCACGCCGGAAGGCTGAAGTAGCGCTCTCATAAATAGAACATTATCATTGAAAAAGCTGTCATCGTATTTATCAAGATATGCTGACATTGTTTCCTCCTGGCATATCTGCTCAAGATAGCTCTTCAACTCTTCGGTATTCTTTATAACTGCAGAGAGATTTTTATTATCCTTACTCCAGTCAATATCCTGCTTTATATATTCAACGCCTGAATACCAGTCCACCTTATTCCATATTCCGGTATCCGAAAATTTGTCACCATCCTGTACATTAACAATGGTGAAATTTTCAGACATTTCACCTATATATATAAGTTCGCTGCCTTTTACCTTTAAATAAACATATTTCTCGTTGCTTCCATCAACAGGATACATAAGCTCCACTTTATCTCCGTACAGCTTCCATGTTCCCGATGTCATATAGCTGAGGTTGCTGCCCTCATAGCAAGCAAATAATCCGTTAGCGTTTAAAGTGAGAGTAAACGGACCACCTGCCCCTTCCTTTTCATACACATAGGTTCTGCCTGTTAGAGCTGCCGCCGGATGTTCATGCATAAGCTGTTCAAGTTCGGCATCTGTTTTATTTTTCAATTCCTCGTTATAATATAAGAAGCGGACATAAAGCTTTGCAAAGGCAGTACCATCATATGTGAAAATAAAATCACAGTCCTCTGGACCGAATTCTTCATCCTCAAAAGGTGAAAAAGGTTTCCAGTTATCAAGGTGATATTCCCACCTCGCTCCCCTCTTTCCGTTAAATTGACCGTACGTTTCTGTTTCATATGAACTCTGGTCTGCCCTATGGTCAAAAACATATATTGTAGTTCCAGTTGTTGTGTCTGCGTCAACAGTTGGAGTGAATTCTTCACCTACTGCGAAAATACAACGTATATCTGTTAATGATGGTTTCTTGGAATTGAACTCCTCTGAACCAAGGATATTTCCAGCAAAGCTGATACCGCGTATCACAGGCATATCAGTCCTGTCATTCGGAATAGGTATCAGTTCTCCCGAAAGCTTTGCTGTTACTTTCGTCGTAGTTATTGTGCTTATTACAGCAGTCGTTGTTACAGCTGTTGTTGTCGTAATTGCTGCTTTGGGATCATTCAACAAAGTCAATAATCCATTTATGCATTCGGGCATAATTGCGCTTTGTCAGTCCGAGTTTTCACGAAAAAATCTTTTATGGCTTATATAAATTTTACAGCTTTGACAAAAATGGTCCCCGAACAAGTCGGGGACCTCTGTTATCCACTTACTTAATAACATTCATGGCTTTCCATTACAACGATCGCAGGCTGCGTTGCAAATGGTTCGCCGTCAGTTGTTACAGGCGGAGTTTTCAAGCCATAGCTTGATATATTGTCAAGCGATAATGCCTTGAGCTCAGTCTCTGTTACATTAATGACAAGTTCATCTGCCGCCTCATCATACTCATAGCTTATGTTCTGCTCCTTCAGCTTCTGAACGGAGCTCTGCTTCATGTCATGATAGTACGCCTTTATCGCTTCTGACAGGTTATCCTGCGGTGCATAATCAAACTTTGCGATATCTTCTTCAACTTTTTCACGAAGGAACTTACCGTCCACGATATATTTTGCAAGGAAATCCTCGCCGTAAAACGCAACTCTCTCCTCATACAGCGACTTATCCCATATCTCGCCGTTTCCGTCGCCTGTTGTGTAAAGAGCTTCTCCGTATTTCAGCTTTGTGCCCTCCTTGTCCAGCTGTATAAGCTTGTCAAAGAGATGAGAGTTCTCGTCTCTCTCGTCTATATATTTCTGTATGGTCATGCCCTTGTATTCATAATCGTAATCAAGCTTAAAGCCAGGAACAACACTAAAAACCGTATTCGGGTCGGTGTTTTTGTTCAAAAGATCATACAGTTCATAGCTCACAGGAACTCCGTCAACACTTGATAAGCCTTCCTCCTGAGACTGCAATGCCTGACGGAGTTCCTCCTCATCAAAGGGAACATACTTCTTATTCCAGTTAACAGTCTGTCCCTTGTATTCGGACTTTGAAACAGCTATCTGTGCAAAGCATACCGAGAACATATCGTCCTCTCCGTGTTTTCTTACATAGTCCTCTATGCAGATATCTATCGTGCTGTCAGAAAAAGTGATATCTCCTATTCCGTAAAGCGGTCTGTCTGAGCCTGCTCCTTGTGGAATGGTTTTTAGCAGAAGAACGTTTTCGCCGAAATAGCTTTCGTCATATTTGGAAAGATATTTTGATACAATGTGCTCATAGTACAACGGCTCAAGATATGCTTTAAGCTCGGCGGTATTTGTAACTACGGCTTTTAATATATCATCATTCCATGCTACATTCTTATAATCATCACTCGAAGGATACCATACAAGCTCTTTGCCGTACTTGGCATCAACTGTCTCTTTTATGCCGAGGAGCTTTTTCTGTATAGCCTGCGCGTCACCGACGGTAAGTCCGTCGCCGTCTGTATCGGCATTTGCCCTGCCCTGAGCTGTAAGATGAAGCTGCTCTGTACCATTTTCACCAAATCTGTTCGGACTTGCAAGAGCCTGCATTATAAGCACTGCGTCTGCCATATTTACCGTTCCGTCGCAGTTTGCGTCGCCTTTTACTGTTGAAGCAGCCGTGGCTGAAACATCATTTGCCATAGCTGTACCCAGAATACAAGCAGCTCCCATACAGCAAGTTACAGCCGTTAGTATTGCGATAAACCTCTTGTTTTTCATAAGATCACTCCTTTTTTTATTGTAATTTATAAAATGGAATCTGAGCGCCTATTTTCGTCACTGCAATAACAATATTCTCGTTTTCAAGAACTGTATAGTATCTTATAGTCGGATTATCATGGTAAATCCCTTCAAAATCCGTACCATAACCAAGAAATTCGTCAGCGGTAAATTCATCAAAACCGTCATCTACTGCTCCGCAATAGTAAGTAACACCATTTATGATAACTTTTGGATAACCCTCACCCGTGTCATGACTGCCTGAAGTAGTCGTCACAGAAGTTGTAATATGTGTATCATAATGTGTAGTTATAGTTGTATTGGCACTGCTTTGAGTTGTCATAGTAACAGTTACTGTTGTTTCAATAACATCAGTTTGCTGTGTTTGTGTTTCTGTCACGGGATCAGCAATAGTTTCGGTCGTATTTGCCTCTGTTGTTTCGGCATTTGTGCTTGTTTCAGTAACGGAAGTTGTAGATTTTTCAGTCGTATGCGCTGTAGTAGTTCTAACTGTTTTCGTACTTGAAACTGTTGTTGCTGAATTGATGCTTATTGATACTGACGTTGTTATCACAGAGCTTGTTGTCGTGACTTCTTCAATTATAACAGGGGTTGATGGGATATTCGGAATGTTTTTCGAGTAATTCCAATAGCCTAATCCAAGCCCTACAGTTAAAACCAAACAGGCTAAAACAGGAACAGTCCGTATGATAATACGTTTCTGCCTTTCTTTTTTTACACGATGTTCGTTGCGTTTGGAAAGGACACTTTGATACATTTCATAATCATTCTTCATATTCAAAGCCGCTCCTTTCCAGTTCAGTTTTCAGCGCTTTTTTAGCGTTGTACAGCAAGGTCTCGATCTGCCTTTTAGATTTTTTCATGATAATGGCAGTCTCTGCGTTGCTGAATCCTTCAAAATAGGAAAGATACAATACCTGTCGGTATTCTGTTTTCAGGCTGTGCAAAGCCTTATGAACAGCTCTCTTTTGTTCGCTTTTTATGTAGTTGCCTTCGATGTTTTCCTCATCGGCGAGGTTTTCCTGTAATTCCAGCGGAACGATGTTGAAATTGGCGTGCTTTCGCAGATATTTTGAGGTAATATTGCGCCCTATGGCGTAAAGCCACGTCTTGAAGGAGCTTTTTCCCGAAAATTTCGGACAGCGTATGGCGAGCTCCGCAAATGTGTCCTCGGTCATCTCTTCAGCTGTGCGGATATTCTGCACCAAGCTGTTCAAGTAGAGTAACAGCCCCTGGCGGTATTCGCATATTATCTCATGGAGCCCTTCATCATCGCCTGCAAGGAAACGGTGGTAGCTACTTGCACCGTTATCCATGGGGAGCTCCCTCCTCTCAGAGATATTGATCTATCCCTATCACTTATTAGTACCATTATTTTTGAAAAACTCAAAGTGATTTCAAAAATAATTTATTTTTAACTATTATATCATAAATCGAATTTCATGTAAATATTATTCAGTTTATAACACATATATTTTGAGTTTTATGCTTAATCGATAATGATAATCTTTATTAAAAAAATAGTCTGTAACAAAACTTTTAATAGTATATAATTATCTTATGATAATTATAGCAGCCTGTCAAAAAAGCCCCTTTGTTCACAGAACAGAGGGGCAGATTTTATAGATTATCAAGCATAAATGAGATCAGGAAGAGAAGAGGATTTTTGCAATTTTTCAACTTTTTTCAACTTCTTTCAAAAGTCGATACCAAGGCAAAAACCGTCAATCCCCAATATGCTATCTTTCCATATTTTGTTCTGTATTTTTGTAACATTAAAGGACAAATAATGGACAAGCTTTCGGCATACTCCTGTATAATAACTCGAAGCATAAATGGTAATATTATGATATTTTATCTTTTGCCGTCTTATAATTACTATAATTCTTGTCCAAAATTGGATTGGTGAATAGTTTCCGTACCGACACCAATAATATCAGGATGCTTCTGATTAACTACTTGGAAAATATCCAAAGTTTAAAGTACTACTATATAATGGTGATCAAATTGTTTACGATGAAGATGGATACTTTTCAACACATGCAAAAAATTTAAGTGGTAAAGATTCAACTGATGTAATTAAATTTAGTATAAGGCGTGTAGATCCTTTTGATAGAGTTGAATTCTTTTATGAGCCATAACAACATTATAATAAACATCCCCTGGTTCACAAAGTGTGTCAGGGGGATGTTTCTTTAGATCATAATACTAAGTGAGAGAAAGTGACATTATTCTAATATGCTATTGCTCCAAGAAGTTTTTGTTCTATCCTTAATGTTACAAGAAGAAAATACGCATCATCTGCTGGAGAAAGCTGACTTTCATCAATGGCATCTATTTTTCTTGACCATTCATTCAATTTTTCAAGCATATCAAAATATTCATTCATAATATTTGTAAATTCAGCAAAATCATCTCCATAGGAAGCATTTGTATATCTATTCATACATGCTATATAATCATCATAAAATGCTTCATATGCATCCATTGTTGCTTTAAATTCAGGTGTAACAAGTGAATAATCCCCATTTTCTACAGCTTTCTTAATATCAAATATGTTTGCTTCAGGAACTTGTACAGATGTATCCTCTTGAACATCTGTTTCAGGAATACCACGTTCAACATTTTCACTTAATATAATAGATGTTGTAGTTGTTACAGCTGTTGTTGAGACTGTAGTAGTCGTTAAAATTTGAGGCTCTCTAAAATAAGTAATTCTAACCGTGGAATCAGGCGAAAACCAATCTTCCGAACTAAAAGAGCTATTTCCATTAATTGATACGGCTTTTACATCTTCTGCATTGACATCACCATCTTTCGGCAAAGCAAATGTTTCGACTAAATCAATATTTGAGAATCCTTTATCTTTTAAGTATAATTCTACATCATTATAATTCTGACCTATAAAATAATGGTAAGATTGTTCTAACTTAATATCACCTTTGTGCATTTTTATTTCTTTGGCTTTATTGATTTTGGTTTTTGCGGAAAAATAGACAATCGTCAAAACTATAATCCCCAGAATAGAAAAAAATAGTATAAGAAAATTTCTTAATTTATTAGTATCATTTATTATTTGTAATGCTCTCTCTTTTCTACGTTCGCTTATCGCTTGCCTACGCCTTATTTCATTATCTATTCTTTGTTCTTGACGTTCTTGCGCTTTATCTTTATAATATAGTACTGATTCTACAACACCGCGTTTCCCTTGATTATGTACAGTAGTATTATTTATATTGTAATTATTAACCGCTTTATCAACAAGAAATTTCGTACCACAAAACTGGCAAATTGCTGTTTCATCATTTGAATTAATTTGTATTTGACCATGACATTGTGGACAAATAGAAGGTATTAAACTTGTTTTATGCTCTTGAACAGGTGCTGTGATAGGATTCTGAAAAGTCTGATTTGGAGTATTGTTACTTTGATTATTGTTATTCTGAGTGTTATTATTAAGATTATTTCTTTTAACAGTGTTGTAAAAATTTATAGCATATCTTGTATCATATTTTTTATGGCAATAAGGGCATTTCTCATACTTAATTCTTGGATTAACCCCTATCAACCTCCTACAAGTAGGACAAATACCACAAAACCTATTAACATTTGAATTATTCATTAATCGTCCCTCCTTTTTTCACAGCATCGTTGTTTGTAATAATAATTATCCAAGTTATTGATATTTATGTTTATATTTATATTATATATCACAAATCACCAATTGGCAATACATACCATTTTAAATTAATATTTCCGAAATAATTTTAGTCATATAGCTCAATCGGAGGTAAAGCTAGTTAGCCAAACTCACAATAAATATAAAGCTTACGGAATTAATAATAAAGCAAAGGTACATCTTATAAAAAATAGGCCCATTATATAATAGATGTTTTATAATTTCAATACATCAATTCGTGAATAAAAATAGATCATATAGTCGATGCAGGCGCCCTAAATCAGGGCGTCATTTTTGTTGTAAAGTTAACGGTGAACGTCTTGTTCACCATCAAAAAGGGATGAGGTCACGTTTTGTTACACAATATTATGATGAAATATAAATGCATAACCCTGTCGTTTTTTACCTTATAAAAGTTGAGGGAGAAAATATCAAGTAAGTTTTTTATATCTTATAAGATAAACCACTCCAGAAATACATATTGAAAGAGGTACTCACTATGAGGAATCCCGAAGAGAAGAAAACAGTAAGGAAGACAGTGCTTATGCCTGAGAGTCTTGCTAAGGATATTGATAATGAGTCTAAAGATCGCGGCCTAAAACCTAATGCGGTGATGAATGAGAGGCTGGCTCATCCCCATAGCAATGCTAATTTTCCATTATACATTTCTTATTGCCAAAATAGCGATTAAATAATTATCGAAGTATCATTGTTAATATCACAAATAGCACCAACTCTTTTTATCGGCTTTAAAAGTGAGGGTAAATTACAGTGAACTGAAAATGTTTCAGATAGGAGGGTATCAACTTGCTTGTTTTTTACCTTTAAAAGTAGAGAGTGTTCTGTTGTTATAGGGATACATCTGATACATTAAAAAGTCACGTTGATGATGATAAGCTGATTCGGTGTTTTGCCGACTCAGGTCAGAAGCGTATTATGTATATCATAAACGAGTCTGCTTCAACCCGAACACATACGCACAATAAACACTTTAAGCACTATAGCACTTGAACATAAATACATAAAAGCGCTTTTAAATCTATTCAGAAAGGATGATGATGATGAATTGAGCAACGAGATCCAGTGGGTAAAGCCCACACCATTAAAAGGGAACAGAGCAAATATGATCGATTTCCCTGTAACAGCTCTGCCGCCTGTATTAAGAGATATGGCATGCGCCGTTGCTGAGACTACATCAACAGATGTATCAATGGCTGCTACAGCGATACTTTCCATGATAAGCTACTGCTTTTCAGGACAGTACCGTATCGCAGGATAGGTCATCTTCGAATGGACAAAATCACTACCCGTAATATTCAGATGTTTATAGTTGATCTCATTAATGAAAATCGCAAAGACAGAAGGGGGAAACCTCTTAAACCGTATTCACCGAAAACAGTAAAAAACTATAAAACATTTATTTCTTCAGTATTTGATTATTCTGTAAAAATGCAGATGCTGCCTGACAATCCATGCAGGAACGTTGTACTTCCTAAATTAAAACCCAAAGAACGTAATATTTATACTCTTGAAGAAGTACAGAAAATGCTTGATCTGTTTGAGGAAGAAACAGAAGCCAATTACAAATATACTATTTTCTTTACTCTTGCAGCTTTCACAGGGCTACGTCGTGGTGAGCTACTTGGACTTGAATGGAAGGACATCTACTGGGATGACTCGCTCTTAAAAGTTGTAAGAACTTCTGAGTACACAAAAGAGAAAGGAATCTACACAGACACTCCTAAAACTGAAAGCAGTAAACGTTTTATAAAGCTTCCACCTGAAATAATACAAAAACTGAAAGAGTATAAGGCATGGCAGGATAAATTGAAGGAAGAAGTCGGTTCAAAATGGATTGAAAGCGATCGGTTGTTCACCAAAACTGATGGCAGTCCCATGGGAATGCGTCAACCTTACAAATTCTTTGAACGCTTCTGTGCAAAGACAGGTATGAGATTCGTTAACATTCACAGCTTCAGACATTTCAACGCTTCAATCTTAATCAATAATGGTGTCGATGTCAGAACAGTACAAGGCTGTTTAGGACACAGCTGCGCTACTACAACATTGAACATTTACGCTCATACTTTTCAGGAAGCTCAAGCAAGAGCTATGGACGATGTAGCAAAATGTATACTAAATCGCGAAAATGAAAAGAAAACCTAATTTTTAGTTAAATGTAAAAATAAAGGACAAATAAAGGACATGCCCCTAATTGCGCAATAATAGAAAAAGAGGAAACGCTTATATATCGGCGTTTCCTCTACTTTAGATCTGGCAGGGGCAGAAGGACTTGAACCCTCGGCACGCGGTTTTGGAGCCATACCTGACGTTTTTCAGTATGTGTCAGCACGTTCCAATTGGTGTTGAAACAGATCAGACAGTCAGGTGATAAATGGCTGTATTTAGCCAAGCGTGACGATTTAAAATCTGCAAACGCCTATATTAACGTATTTGACTGAAAGCAACATCTGAACAGAAATCGTGAAAAAAGACTCGGAAGTGTTAGAAAAGTGTTAGATACGATTATGAACGATTTTTGTGTACACCGTTAACGAGATATGTATAATTCCGCTTCAGCAACTAAATAAAATGAGAAAAGAGGAAGCCATATGGATGCAAGTTTTGATAACGATTGGGAGCTGACTTCAGCTCAGCTCCGAACGGTAGTCAGACTCCGAAAGCTGTATTTCAATTATCCTGATGCACTCGGAACAAAAGATGTAATGAAGATGCTAGGAGTAGGCAGAGCCACAGTATTGAACCTTAAAAACTGCGGTATGCTGCGTCACTATAACTTAGGCAATCGCCTGATATATCCGAAAGAATGGGTTCTGGAGTATCTTGCAGTCTACGCTGTTAGCGATAAACCAAATGTCCGCGATTATCAAAGAGAAGTGCTCCGCTATTGCCGCACCCGCAGGACAATAACCGAGATAGCTCAGCATCTCAATCTCGGGGCAGGCTTCTGCCGTGACTATCTGCTGAAACCGCTTTGCGAACACGGAGAATTGATATGCGAGATAGATAAACGCGAAATCAGCAGACATTGCTACAGGGCAATCAGATAATATAATTACAAGCACCTTAATTTCAAATTAGGGTGCTTGTTTTTATACCGTTCTTATAGCAGAGATTTATAATACACTTGAGTTATTCTTCATCAAGCTTTTGGAATTCGTCGATTCTGAGTTCCCGTTTCAGCTCTTCCTCAGTCGGAAGGTATGTGAAATACTTTGAAGCGAATATCTGGTTATTGCCTTCTGGCAGAGTATATTTTACAATTGCATCATTTTTCTCAGCACACAGCACGATACCGATAGGAGGATTATCTCCCTCGTTCATAAGCTCTCTTGTGTAGTAATTAACATACATCTGCATCTGTCCCAGATCCTGATGTGTCAGTTTATCAGTTTTCAAATCAAACAACACAAAGCATTTGAGGATATAGTTGTAAAAAACAAGGTCAATGAAGAAGTCCTGCCCGTCAAGAGTAAAACGCTTTTGCCGTGATACAAAGGAAAAGCCGCGTCCAAGCTCCAAAATGAACTGCTGTAGATGGTCTATCAGAGCCTGTTCTATATCGCTTTCATATACATGGGTATCAGGCTTTATCTGTAGAAATTCCATGATATACGGGTCTTTTATCGCTTTCTCATACTCTGGCTTTGGCGTGCTGGTTTGTATTTCCGCTGCCACCGAGGACTTGTCCTTGCTTGCAAGCAGCCGCTGATAGTACATCGTATTGATCTGCCTTTCAAGCTGGCGGACGCTCCACGCTGATTTTGCACATTCTTCTGTGTAAAAATCACGGGCAGGCTTATCGGCTATCTTCATAAGTATGCGATAATGCGACCAGCTCAATTCGGCACACAGTGTGTGCCGATTCGGGAAACAGCTATAAAACTGACGCATTGCACGCAGATTTCGCTCTGTAAAGCCTTTTCCGAATTCGGCGGTAAGTTTGTTAGATAGGTACTTCAAAAGATTTTTGCCATACTCAGCTCTGTCATTTTCTCCGCAAGCCTTGTATATCTGCTCGCCAATCTCCCAGTAAGCAATTACCATTGCAGTATTGACAGCGGCATACACTTTATTTTGCGCTGTTATAACAAAAGAACGTATGGAAGTATATATATCCTCTGAATTGCTCTCAGATTTTATGATTTCATTATCCATAGGGTTCGCCCTCATTTCCTGATGATACACCTATTATACCATACTTAGCCCTATTTTTCAAGAAATTTCTCGGAAAACATTCCATAAACAGAGTGTATTATTCGACAATATAATATTGCCGAAAGCTATAGCAATTGTATGTTCTCTTGTGATATTGTAGTATACGAGTATAAAAATGCGATCCGTATAATCTTGTTTCAGAAAAACTCTTTGTTAATGATAAAACACTGATTTATTATTACTATAGAAACGAAACATCGAAAAATAACTTCATTGATGATAGCATAAAAGGTAGCTTGAATATCAAGCTGGTTGATAATAAACTGTCTGTTATTAAGTATATATACAGGAATACTCCTACTGATAATGACTCAATATGAAAACGAAGTGCAGGTATCGTTGAACTTACATTAATTTTTTTATATTTTATTGTAAGACTGTTTATAGATTTTAATTGACATTTGTAGTGAATTGTGCTATAATTATAATTGGTAAATTGTAATTTTTTGTAAAGGAGTGCAGAAATTATGACGCCTGAACAGAAAGCAAGAAAAATAATTGATGAAAAGCTACTAACTTCTGGTTGGATAATTCAAGATGTTAAAAGATTAAATTCTAATGCTGCTGTCGGCGTCGCTGTACGCGAATTTCCGACAGATACTGGGCCTGTTGACTACGCACTTTTCGTAAACGGAGCACCCGTCGGAGTAATTGAAGCTAAGAAAAGTGAAGAAGGAGAGAATATAACAACTGTCGAAGGACAGTCTTCTCGTTATGCCAACAGCACATTTAAGTGGATCAAGTGTGATTACAAGATAAGATTCGCATATGAATCTACAGATAAGCTCACTCGCTTTACTGACTACAATGATGAGAAATACCGTTCAAGAACAGTGTTTTCATTCCATAGGCCGGAAACATTAGCCAGCCTTATAAGAAGAAATGACACTATCAGAAACAATATGAAGCATTTCCCAGAGTTTGATGGTACAGGATTTCGTGGTTGTCAAATTGTTGCTATAAAAAATCTGGACAATTCTTTAGCAGAAAACAAGCCAAGAGCTTTAGTTCAGATGGCAACAGGTGCTGGTAAAACTTTCACAGCTATAACTGCCGCTTATCGTATGCTTAAATTCGGCAAGATGAACCGTATACTCTTTCTGGTTGATACAAAGAGCCTTGGTGAACAAGCTGAACGTGAATTCCTTGCATATCGTCCGAATGATGATAATCGTTCTTTTTCAGAAATTTACGGTGTTCGCAGGCTTAAAAGCTCATACATACCGTCTGATGTGCAGATATGCATCAGCACAATCCAAAGAATGTATTCCATTCTCAGCGGAGAAGAATCTGATGAGTCTATAGATGAGATTTCGCTTGAAGAAGTAACCTCACTTGAAAGAAAATCTCCAAAAGAAGTAGTATACAATGAGAAATATCCACCTGAATTTTTCGACTGCATAATTGTTGATGAATGCCACAGATCCATTTATAATGTGTGGAATCAGGTGCTTGAATACTTCGATGCATTTATAGTTGGACTTACTGCAACTCCGGATAAACGCACATTTGCGTATTTCAATCAGAATATTGTAAGTGAGTATTCAAGAGAACAGGCTATTATAGACGGAGTAAATGTTGGCGAGGATATCTTTCTTATTGAAACAAATGTAGGAAAAAATGGCGCTCATATCATGAAGCAGCTTATTGAGTCACGCAATCGTATGTCAAGAGAAAAGCGCTGGAAGCAGCTTGATGAAGATGTTGACTATAAGCCGACTCAGCTTGATCGTGATATTGTAAATCCAAGCCATATAAGAACTGTTATAAAGACGTTTAAGGAGAACTTGTATACAAAGCTGTTCCCAAGGCGTAAGGAAGTTCCGAAGACCTTGATATTCGCCAAAACAGACAGTCACGCTGATGATATCATACAGATAGTCCGCGAAGAATTCGGCGAAGGGAATAATTTTTGCAAAAAGGTAACCTATTCAGCCTCCAACCCTGAAACTGTTCTTGCAGAATTCAGAAACAGTTACTATCCGAGAATAGCTGTTACTGTTGATATGATCGCAACAGGAACAGACGTCAAGCCTATTGAATGTCTGATATTCATGCGTGATGTTCGCAGCAAGAACTATTTTGAGCAGATGAAAGGCCGTGGAACGAGAACTCTCGGCAAGGATGATCTTCAGAAGGTTTCCCCGTCCGCAACTGAGAATAAGGATCATTTTGTTATCGTTGATGCTGTTGGTGTTACTAAGTCCAAGAAAACCGAAACGAGAACCCTCGAACGTAAGCCGACTGTTTCCATGAAAGAACTTATGCTCAATGTCGCACTTGGTGCAAAAGATGAAGACACACTGACTTCTCTTGCAAACCGACTTGTACGCCTTAACAGTCAGATGACGCCCCGTGAGCGTAAGGAATTTGATGAGAATGTCGGAACTCCTGCAGGTAAACTTGCTGAAGTTCTACTCAACGCCTTTGACGAAGAGGTAATTAAACAAACAGCGTTCAACACTTTTCAGTCCACTGAACCTGACGAAGAACAGCTTAACGAAGCTCAGAAAGCATTGATCGCTGAAGCGGTGAAGCCTTTCTATGATCCCGACACAAGAGATTTTATCGAAAATATACGCAGGAGTCATGAACAGATAATTGATAATGTCAACCTTGACACTGTTCTGTTCGCAGACTTTGACTCCGAGCAGGAAAAGAACGTTGACAGGACTATCCAGACGTTCCACGAGTTTATAGAAGAAAACAAGGACGAAATAATTGCGCTTCGTATCATTTATAACGAGAGCTACAAAAATCGTCCCATGGCGATAGAAAGCCTGAAAAAGCTGTATGAAAAGCTGAAAAACAAGGGTGTTACAGTCGAGCGACTGTGGGACTGCTATGCAATAAAGAAGCCTGATAAGTTAAAGCGTGGCACTATGGCTCAGCTTACTGATCTTATATCCATAATACGCTTTGAAATGGGATATGCCGATAATTTGCAGCCGTTTGCAGACAAGGTCAACTATAATTTCATGCAATGGACTCTCCGCAGGAATGCAGGTGCGGTTCATTTCACAGATGAGCAAATGGAGTGGCTCAGGCTTATAAAAGACCATATCATAGCTTCTCTCAGCATTGAGCCCGACGACCTTGACCTCAACCCCTTTGACCATAAAGGCGGTCTCGGCAGATTCTATGAGGTTTTCGGGGACAGCTATGAGGAATTATTAATGGAAATGAATGAGGTATTGGTGGCATAAAGGAGAAAACTATGGAGAATAAACTACGTGAAGATCTTTGGAAGTCAATTCAAGCTCATTATGAACGAAATGACTATACCGAAGCTGTTAGAGATGCTATATTTCATACAAGCGAACTATTACGAGAGAAAAGTGGTTTTTATGATAAAGATGGTTCAAAATTAGTTGAAGCCTCCTTATTAGGAAACACTCCGGTTATTTTAGTTAATAAAAATGAAACTACAACAGAACGAGATATACAACAAGGTATAGGTTTCGCTTTTAAAGGAATAATGCAATCTGTTCGTAATTTAATAAGTCATGAAAAATTCGTCTATACTCAAAACGAAGCAGAAGCAATTATACTATATATTAATTACCTTTTGAATCAAGTAGATCATTCAGGTGGAGTTACAAAAATTGATAATATAATGGATCTACTTTATGATGAGGATTTTACTTGTTCAGAAGAGTATGCAGAACTACTGTTGAAAGAAGTTCCTGTAAAAAAACGATATGATTTGCTATTAAAACTGTTTTCAAACAGAGAACAATTACCACAAGATAAACTCAGATACTTCATTAATCAATTGTACAACGCTCTTTCTAAAACAACAAAAGCAGATTTTTGTAAAGTTGTAAGTAAAAATTTGATGAAATGCAAAGATGATAAAAGCCTGAGAATGTATATTCATTATTTCATGAACGCTACATATTCGGAGCTTGATAAGCTTGCACAATTACGAATTGAGGACTTAGTATACAATTCTATAAAAAATGGTGAATTTGAATACTATAACGATGATGATTGTAGTTCCGCTGACATGAAATGTAATAGAGAAGGTGCTTTAGGAACTTGGCTTAATGACAAACTTGAATTGCTGAGTAATAAAGATAAGATTATAAGTATGATTTCTGAAAAAATGTTTTCATCAATAGAAGAGCAGAGATATGTATTTGAATATTTCAGCTATTATTTTAAGGATATTTCCTCTTTATCAGAGCAAGAAATAAAAAAGATAAAAAAAGAATTGACAGATGGAAATGATCTTTTCCAAGGATGGCTTGAAGTTCCAATTGATGTGTTTAAAAATAAGGAGTATATCGATCTGTTCGGAGAAGAATATGCTAAATGCAAAGAAATCAATGCTCAAATAGAAGGGTATCCATTTTAACAAGGAGAATCACTATGAATTTTATTGAATCACTTTGTTTTTCAAAGTTTTACGCAGTTGCGTTAGGATTAGCACCAAGAAGTTCTATAACAAAACCTGAATTTGACATCGCAGTTGAATGCTTAAAGAAAATGGTTGATCAAAACATAAATCTCACGCATGAACAAAAAGAGTGTCGAAAACTATTGATTGACTTTGCAAAGGAACAAACAAAATGGTAAGGAGAAACATATGGGACTGTATGAAGGAATAAAGGACGCTATCGGATTAGCTCAGAAAGCCGATAATATTGATTTATACAAGCAGCTTCTGGATTTAGGAGCACAGGCTTTGGATATGCAGGCTGAGATTTCAAAACTTCGTGAAGAAAATGCTGAATTAAAAAAAGATAGGGATTTAGAAAGTAAAATCCAAAGGTATAACAAACCGTTTGTAACAATTTCGGATGATTCAGAATCTGTGAAATACTGTGCAACTTGTTGGGGAAAAGAAAAGCATCTTATTCAGTTACAGCAAAGGTATTATACTGGAGGAGATTGCCTCGAATGCAATATATGCAAACTCAGATTCAGAATTTAATTATATAAACAGTTTGTAATAGAAACGCTAAAAGAATAAGGGAGGAGTATTATGAATATTCTCGACGGAGTAAAGAATATTTCCAAGATAGTAAGACAGTACAACGATCTTGAACTGAACCAGCAAATTATAGATTTGACTCAACAAGCTCTTGATTTGATTAATGAAAACGTTAGGCTTACTCAAGAAAATGAAGAGCTCAAGAAAGCTAACGATTTAGAAAGCAGAATAATAAGGCATAAAGACTTTTATATCACATTGAGAGATGATGAACAGGAGATTCACTATTGTACTACCTGCTGGGGAAAAGATCACAAACTTATTCAACTTTTTGATACAGATAGATGTGTTGAATGTGAAAGAAAGTGGCGCGAGGCAAATAGATGACGAATATAAACTGGAAATACTTACCACTAAGCAAAGCTGCAGAAATATGTGACAACTTACGTAAGCCGATTAACAGCAAAGAACGAAATGAAAGAATTGCAGGAAAATCTGTATCAGAGTTGTTTCCATATTATGGTGCTACCGGACAAGTTGGCTATATTGATGATTATATAACAGACGGTGAATATGTATTATTAGGTGAGGATGGTGCTCCTTTTCTGAGTGCTTTTGCTGAAAAAGCATATATCATTAACGGAAAAACATGGGTTAATAATCATGCACATATACTGAAATCTCATACAAGCAACAAGTTCCTATGCTATTTTCTCAATAGTTTTAATTACAAAGGATATGTTTCAGGAACAACACGTTTAAAGCTTACGCAAGCAAGTATGAAGCAAATAATGGTTCCTGTCCCTCCCCTCGAAGACCAACACCGCATAGTCACCCGTATCGAGGAGCTTTTCTCTCAGCTTGACAGCGGTGTTGAAGCGCTGAAAAAGACTAAGGCACAGCTGGCGGTTTACAGGCAGGCGGTGCTGAAAGAGGCGTTTGAGGGAGCATTTACTCAGCATTTGCCAATTGAAGATGATCTTGAATGGTATGAAGGAGACATAATTAATCTACCGCCCATCCCCAAAAAGTGGAGATACATTTATTTATCAAAATTAGGAGAATTGGCTAGAGGAAAATCAAAGCATCGCCCTCGTAATGATGCAAAACTGTTTGAAAACGGAAAATATCCTTTTTTACAAACTGGAGATATAAAATCTGCAAATAAATATGTCACAGTTTATGAAAAAATGTACGGTGATTTTGGTTTGAATCAAAGCAAACTATGGAAAAAAGGTACGTTATGTATTACAATAGCTGCAAATATTGCCGAAACCGCATTTCTTGGTTTAGATGCTTGTTTTCCAGACAGCATTGTAGGGTTTACAGCAAATGAAACAGTATTAATGGAATATGTAAGATATTTTATTGAAGCATCTAAGATAAGATTATGGGCTTTCGCTCCAGCTACAGCACAGAAGAATATTAATTTGAAAACATTAGAAAATTTGGTTATTCCATACTGTTGTATTAATGAGCAAAAGAAAGTCGTCGAGGAAATAGAATCCCGCCTGTCCGTCTGTAACAGCATAGAAAAAACAATAGATACAGCTTTACAGGAAGCCGAGGCTCTCAGACAGAGCATTCTGAAACAGGCTTTTGAGGGAGGATTGTAATTATGAATGAAGTGTTTTTCCCTTATTACATAAATAAAGGAAGGCTATTGGATATATATGCAATTTTGAATCGCGGTTATTCAGAATATGAAGAGCTGTCATTATCATCAAATGATGAGATTAAAAAAACAGGTAAAGGCGAAGTTTCGATAGAAGGCGGTTTCAAACTGTTTAAACTTGGTGGTAAAGCTGCTGATGAAAAAACAAATACAAATTCTGAAGAGTTGACTCGTTCAATAAAAAAGGTGCAAACTATTCCGTCAATTCTAAAAATAGTTCTCGAAGAATTAAGTGAAAAGAAATATATTAAAAATATTGAAGAATCTAATACTGGAGATTTTGTGGTAATAGAAAACGTGAGTTTTCAGATTAATTCTATCAAGTTAATGATGGAGGAAATAGATGAACTATTAAAACTTATTGGAGAACTCAAAGCATATAAAACTTCACAAGATAAAAAACAAGCACAAGACTTTAAAAATATTTCAAAGTCAATTAAAGTAATATGCAATGGAGAAGAAGTTCTTTATCAGAATGATAAATATGCTATTTTCGGAAATATATTTGAGGAATGCTTATATCAAGCTATAAAAGCAGACTTGATTAACTCTGAGTTTAAATGCTTATGTCAGATCAAGCGTAAATACGAAAATGGCACTTCATTAATGAAAAACACAATGTTATCAAAGATAAAAGGTAAAGATATTAAGAATGAATTTATAAAAGCAGTATCTGAATTCAATAATAATGGTACAATTGATTTCAATTCAGTTGCAGTTGCTGAAATAACAGACAAACCAGTCTATGAAATTGAAATCATAGCTCTGTATAAATAATTATTTTACACACAATAAAAGCTAGTAGTTTCTATACAAATAGAGAAAAGCGATTTGATGGAGGAGTATAATGACTGATTGGTTAATGGTTATTATTACAGCAGTGTATGTTGTTGCAACCATTTTTATATGGAGAGCAAATAATATCTCTGCTAAAGCTACAAAAGATCAGCTTGAAGAAAGTAAGCGTCAGTTTGAAGAAAGTCAAAAACAAGCAAAAGCTGAATTAGAGGAATCTAAACGGCAGTTTAAAAAAAGTCAAGAACAGGCAAAGGCTGAATTAGAGGAATCTAAACGGCAATTTGACATAACAAAACAACAAGCTGAAGATCAGCTTAAAGAACAGAAAATCCAATACGAAGAGACAAAGCGTTTATCAATGATGCCTGTATTTGAAATGTATAAGAGCGATAATACATTAGGCGAGTATTATTGGGATGTATATGATTCAAATTATAAACATATTAGATCAGTTATAACTCTAAAAAACATTGGACTTGGCAATGCTAAAAACATTACTTATGATTGCAGATGCCAAGAAGCCAAAATTAATGAATATAAAAAACAATTTGAACCATCAGCTATGTCGGCATCTGATAGTATCAATATAGGTATCGAACACATGCTGACTTGTACACTGTTTATAACATTCTATTTTCAAGATTTATTGGAAAATGATTATTCTCAAAGTATTACAATTGAATTTGGCAAAGATAAATTGAAGATTTCTAACGCCCCTATAGAGAAAAGGAGTATTTAATGAGCGAAAATTCAAACGCAATTATTTCTAAAGTCTGGGGAATGTGCGGTCCTCTGCGTGATGACGGCGTTTCTTACGGTGACTACCTAGAACAGCTTACATATCTTATATTTCTGAAAATGTCTGATGAGTACTCTCGTCCGCCGTATAAACGTAAGACAGGCATTCCCGAAGGCTTCGGCTGGAATGATATGAGTATGCTGAAAGGGGCGGAACTTGAGGACAAGTATCGTGAGATCCTCGAAAAGCTCGGCGAACAGGGCGGTATTCTCGGTAAGATATTTAAGGGTGCTACAAACAAGATAAGCAATGCAGCTATACTCAGCCGTATCGTTACAATGATAGACAAGGAAAAATGGGTATCCATGTCCTCAGACGTTAAAGGTGAGATATATGAGGGACTTCTCCAGAAGAATGCTGAGGATATCAAAAGCGGTGCAGGACAGTACTTCACTCCTCGTCCGCTTATCAAAGCAATGGTCAGATGTATTCGTCCCGAGCCTATGAAGTCCGTTGCGGATCCCTGCTGCGGAAGCGGCGGTTTTTTGCTTGCGGCTCAGGATTACATTACTGATTCCAAGAATTATACGCTTGACCGTGAGCAGAAGGAATATCTGAAAGCCGAAGCCTTTCATGGTAACGAGATAGTTCATACTACATTCAAACTCTGCCTGATGAATCTGTATCTGCATAATATAGGCGATATTTATGGCAATATCCCTGTTACTCTCGGAGATGCACTTCTTATGGATTCGGGCGAGAGATATGATTATGTGCTGACCAATCCGCCGTTTGGCAAAAAATCCTCCATTACCTTTACAAATGAAGAAGGCGAACAGGAGGATGAGGAGCTTGTATATAATCGTCAGGATTTCTGGACCACAAGTTCCAATAAGCAGCTAAACTTTGTTCAGCACATCAATACTATATTGAAGTCTACCGGTAAGGCTGCTGTGGTCGTACCTGATAACGTGCTTTTTGAAGGCGGTGCAGGTGAAACTGTCCGCAGAAAGCTGCTTGAAACTACGGACTTACATACGATTTTGAGATTGCCGACAGGCATCTTCTATAAACCGGGTGTTAAGGCTAACGTTATCTTTTTTGATAAGCGTCCGGCAAGTCCGGAGATGCAGACTAAAGAAGTGTGGATATATGATTTCCGAACCAATATCCACTTTACATTAAAGCAGCATCCGATGACAGAGGCAGATCTTGAAGACTTCATTAAATGCTATAATCCAGAGAATCGCTATGAGCGTTCAGAAACTTGGAGTGAAACTAATCCGGAAGGACGTTTTCGTAAATATAGTGTTGATGAGATAACGAAACGTGATAAGTTGAGCTTGGATATTTTCTGGATAAAGGACAAGTCTCTTGCTGATCTTGATAATCTTCCTCCTGCTGACGAGCTTGCGGATGACATTATAGAAAATCTTCAAGGAGCTCTTGATAGTTTTAAAGATTTGAAGGCTCAATTGAATTAAACGTTATTCGAAATTCATTAAGGAGATTAGAAAATGCCAGATAATGACGTTTATAAACAAAAAACACTAGATTCTGCACTTAATACAATATCAGAAAAAATGGAAGCCATTTTTAATGATACAGACATTAATAAGAATAAAAATCGAAGAAGATGGGTATGGGAACTGCTTCAAAACGCATCTGATTGTTATGATAATAAACCTGTAGATGTTTGTATAAATACGACAGAGAAAAGTGTAACATTTATGCATAGTGGCAAATGCTTTAGTAAAGAAAACCTGATTGATCTATTCACTCAAATATCCGCCAAAAGGACAAATGAAGAAAAAACAGGTAAATTTGGTACAGGTTTTATTTCCACTCATCTATTAGCTACAAAAGTCAGAATAAAAGGTGCATATGAATCATATGACAATAAGTTAAGGGAACTGAATATATTACTAGATCGTAGTTCTTCAGATTATAATGAACTTCGCAATTCAATCAGCACAGCTCTTGATAATATTGATAAATTAGAGAATAACGAAGAAATTGGCAATGATTATTATAATACAATTTTTGAATATAATTATGATGATTCAGAAATGCGTATTTCGAAAGAGGAATTTCAACGTGCATGTAATGATGCATATGCTGACTGGGAGTCCACGATCCCCTTTGTACTCGCCTTTTCAGATAACTTTGGTACTGTTAAATTTAACAATATTATTGTTAACAAAAGAATTGTAAGGTCAGGTAGTAATTATAAAATAATAAACATTGATTTTAATAGGGAAAATAATGATTGTTTTAAAACAGTATCCATTTTGGTGAAACTTCAAAATTCAACATCAATAGCTTGTTTGTTAGGAAGAAATGATAATTCAAATTATTATTTTGAAGATATGTCAATGTATCCTAAATTATTCTGTGCCTTTCCCTTAATAGGTACTGAAAATTTCCCTTTTCCTATAATTATTAATGATAGAAGTTTTTATGTAACCAAAGAACGTGATAACATTTTAATAAATCAAGAGTGTAATACTAGAATATTAAACAATGCTCTTAGTCTATATGAAAACTTACTGAATGCTGCTGCAAGAAATCACGTTGAAAAAGGATTTAATATTTGTCAGAGTATAGATGATGACTTAATTGATAATGAACTATTAAACTATAAGAAAAAAGTGCAAACCCTTTATTTTCAAGCACCAATAATTAAAGCCGTAACTCCAGATGGTGATGAGCCATTTTGCTCAATGAATAACGTTTTGATACCATATTATGAGCAAAATACATCCGGATTTTGGGAGTTAGTTCATAAAACAGTTAATAGTCCAATTCCAAATGTAGCTGAGCTTATCAACTGGAAAAAAATTTGTCCTAAAAATGGAGAAAAAAGCGTATTCACTTTATCTAAGTTTATTGACTGTATAAAAAATTTGGGAATTAATAGTAATACGCCACTTATTCTTAATGAATTATACAAACTATGTTGGAATCAAGAAAAAAATGATTTCAATCAAAAGATGTTTTTTTTGAATCAAAAAAACGAATTTAAAGAGCCTGATGTTTTCACCCATCTGTACTATGATGATACAGATGAAGAACTAAAAGAAATTCTTTGTAATTTAGGTGGAAATGTGGAAGAAGAATTAATAAATATAAATCTTGTGCGTTACCCAGTATTTGAATCAAGGGATAACGAGTACATCTCCGAAAAAATCAGCAGTAAGATTAGGGAAGAATTAACAAAAGAAAACAGTAATCCAGATTACAGCCGTGATAATGAGACGCAACAAATTTTCAATAAACTAATTATTTGGTTTATGAAGCATCCAGAAGAAGCAAAGCAATTATTCCCTGATATATACGAAAAACAGCATCTATTATGTAAACCCGAAGATACAATAAAGAGATTGGAGATTGCAACCCGAGTTGAGTCAGCGATGGAGAATAACAATTTAAGCTTAGATCAATTTGACTCCATTATTTCAAGCATAGGAGAATTATCCCAACTGCTTAATGAGGATAAGAACATTCCAGAAGAAGCTAAGCAATTGCTCAAACACATTACTTCTCACAGCCCATATTCAGCACAAAGAGTTCAAGAAATGATTGAAAGAAGCATCAGCAATGTTTACGATGAATTAAAGAAAAATCCAAAATACAGTGTGAGTGAAACACTAGAAAAATGGAAAGACAATCGTGTCTCAAAAACAGTCTTTTTTGCAAAAAAAGCAAATAAAGACATAAGAATTGTAATTCGACCAAGAGATTACAATAAAGTAATTTTCTATGATGACGCTGAATTTGATGCAGTAGATGATTACGAATATGAATTATGGACAGATGACGGAAATAGTGTTAAACAAATTACTTTAAAAGACTTATTAAAAACTACAGGTATAACATGTTTCCCATTAAAGAATTTATATAAGTGAGGAATAATAAATGTATGAATCTATTATGAAATATTTAGAAAACTATAGCGAAATAAAAAATACTGTTTTTATTTATCCTGCTAAAGACCTAGATTATCTTGAACGTTTGATATGTTCCTTCATGAATTCAAATGGCGGAGCAATTGTATTTGGAGTAGAAGATACGGGGGTTTCAATCATAATAAAAGGTTCTCATTATGATATAACTGGCGTTTCTGAAAAGCTAAAAAAATTATTTCCAGATTGTTGTGATTTTATTAAATACGGAAACTGTAGTATAGATGGAGAAAAGATTGATTATATTACAGTGTCGCCATCAAAAGAAAAAGTCACTTTAAATAACAAAGCATATTACTATGACAATGATTCGCATTTAGCTATCGAAAAAAAGGACATAAATATATTCTTATCGTATTGCTGGAATGATGGAAATATAGCAGATATAATCGATAAAAACCTTCCGCTTAGAAACAAGCGCATTAATATCGTTCGTGATACCAGAGAATTGGAATACAAAGATAGCATCGAAAAATATATGCAAACGATTAAGGAACAGGATTATGTTTTATCTTTAATTAGTGATTCGTATTTAAAATCTAAGAATTGTATGTATGAAATATGTGAACTAATGAGAGATCGCAATTATATGGATAAATTACTTTTTATAGTTCTTTCTGATGACGACATAAATAAATACTGTAATAGGGAACAAGGCGGAGCCCATATTTTTAATGATGCAGACAGTATCAATTATAACCTATATTGGGCAAATAAAGCAAGAGAATATAAAGGAAAAATAGACCAGATTCCGGAAGGGAAAGCGAAAACCACACTTGAAAACACATATCATATGTTTACAACCATAAACGATAATTTAGCTTCTTTTATTAATCAGCTAAAAACGAGATTATGTGTGAATTTCAAGCAAGTGGTTGATTCTGATTATAAGGATATACTTAGATTCTTGGAATAATAGTTCATGCTATTATAAAATAACCTTCACCCTACACACCCCAAAGCTCTGCTTATCGCGTTCAAGTAAAGTATCAGGGAACAAATTGAGCCACTTGTGGCTGAAAGAAGTATTCCCAAAGTAAGCATCGAAGTTGGAAACAGGTAGAATAACATAGTCAGAATCATCGGGCTTGTTGGCGATACAGTAAGCAATAACAGTTTCCGCCGCTTCATACGGCAGACCGTCAGGCAGCAGTCCCTTTATACGCCCTTTTTCATCATCAGAAAAGGAAACCGTCTTATCCGCCAGCGGTCCAAGCTCCAGAGCATCCGCAAGCACATCATCAAACCGTAGCACCCACGCACCTTTGGTCTCGAGCGAGTAGAGCGATACCTGATACTGCTTCACCTTATCTCTCCAAGCAGCGTCAAATCTGGTTTTCAGCGGCTCAGCATTTGCAAGAGTAGCCTTACTCATAATATCGCTGTTCTTGGTAATGAACTTCTCGACTTTGTGAACGTG
The DNA here is from genome assembly GCA_002310115.1 of Ruminococcus flavefaciens. GTDB lineage: Bacteria > Bacillota > Clostridia > Oscillospirales > Ruminococcaceae > Ruminococcus > Ruminococcus flavefaciens_K. Next base: position 17,595 of record DBYI01000001.1, on the reverse strand, counting down.
CCTGTAAAACCAGCCTTTTCCCGTCTTATCCACCAATTCGGGAAACTCCTCATGCAAATCGCAAAAATCAGTCCTGAACTGCCACTCCTCCTTTGGAGCGGCAGTTTTTTTGTCGGGTATACTGCACCACGCACACAGAGCTCTCCGTGCATAGTCGATATCAGGAGTGCCGTTTCTGAACATATATCCCCGAGCGATAATAGTCAGCACACGGCTCAGACCTGTGAAGTCCTTCATCATCTCAAAGCTGAAACGTCCGAGGAAGGAAAGGTCACGTTTTCCGCTGCACTTGTAAACGGGTTTCCCCGTGTAAGCCCTGAATTCTTCGATTCCGTTCAGCATTATTTCTCCCTCCTGACGTGCTTTTCGATCCTGTCCAACAGCAGATCGAAGAGCACTTTTCTTTTGCCCATAGCTACGATATACTTAACTGCCTCGTCAGGCTTCATTATGGCTTCTATGAGTTTTCGGCACTCAGCTGCAACAGCGTCACGGTAATACACATTAACATTTTTATTGAGAAAAGCCTCCATAAGCCGTATGAACTCAGTGGAGTCGCTGTCACGGATAAGCCGTTTCCTGTCGGTGAGATTGTTTTCATCGTCAATGTCAGCTATAAGGTCAATGAGAACACGGTAACCGCCGAAACGGAAGTCACTGAAAAGCGGATAATAACGTTCAAGCTCAGGTATCAATTCTGCGAGAAAATCCTCACGCTGTTCTTTTGGTGTCAGATGCCAGTTCTTAGCTTGAAGTTCCTGCCTGATAGCAGTTATCCTCTCGGGAGGTATGCCCTGAAACAGGGTATACAGCATATCTGCATCGTATTCGTAGTCCTGACTGCGGCTGTACAGTATGCGCTGAATATCGCCCCTGCGCTGTCTGTCCTTTATCGGCTGACCGCAGGAACGTATTCTCGACAGGCAGCGTTCATAATCAGAAACAAGAGCGGACAGCCTTTTCATTTTGTCACTGTTCAGCTTATCCTTCCAGTTTTCATCTTCCGCAAAGGTGAAAAGCTCGCTGTCAGCGGCAGGCTTGTCAGCGACAGGAGTTGTATTCTTGCCCAGCATATACGCCAGGTACGGCAGACGCTCCACATTGGAATCCACCTTGTTCCAGTCAGTATCAGTGAAGAATTTCTTGAACTGCTCCTCGAAAGTAGGCTCGTACCACGCACGGCGTCCCTCGCTCTTTTCAAGCAAGCTCTTGTATTTCAGGAACTTGCTCTTGGCGACAGTCTTAACACCGAGATACTCCGTTAGATCAGGCTTTACTCCGCTCTTGGCTGAGTCTATCTCCAGGCCTGTTAGGATAGCAAGAGTCTCAGTCTCCTCGCGGCACTTGTCGCGAAGCTCATCGTCGGAGTTCTCATTGTATGCGATTATGCTTCTGTTAAGCGCGGCGTTGGATATCTGTCCCACGCGAGAAGAAAACGTGCTCTTGACTGTCTCAAAACGATCCTTCCAGTCATCAGCGTTGCAGATAACTGGTTCAGCGCTTGGTATCTTCAAAAGCGGAGTGTTCGACTTGGAATTGCGCTTGACACAGCGATTGACGATAGGATCGGAGATAGTTTTTATCATGTCGCCGTCGAAGTCCGCACCGCCAAGACGCTCTGCGGTAAGAGAGTCCCAGTTCACCATAACCATGTCAGTGAGGTGACTGAGATAATACTTCCGCATATTCTCAACATCGGGATAGACTTGCAGCTGCACTTCCTCATTACGGGAAATGTGAGGATTGCGCAAGAGCGTACACTCATCGCTGTGCGAATACGCCATAGACGGTGCATAGAAAGCATTCTTCTCAAATTTGCTCTGCGCTGCACCGTTGAAAAAGTTGCGCTGACTTGTATTTCGCTTTGCTTTCGCTGGTATAAAATCTTTCAGGAAACCGAGAAGGTCTGCGGAGAGGTATCTGTTGTCTCCTGCAACGATGAGCCGTCCCAGTGCGTACTGTTTCAAGACAGCCTGCGCCCGAGACTTCAATCTGTCAGCGTAAACCGCCTCGGCAATGAACTTCGGATTTTTCTCAAGTATGTTTTTGAGATAGTAATCCTTAGTGCCACGGCTGTACTTCCTGCCGGTGAAGAAGCTCTGGCGGTATTCCCTGTCGGTGCAAAGCCTGTGATATTCGCGTTCTGTTTCTTTGGTGAGCCAATGACGCTTGTCGTTCTCAGGGAAAGACAGCGGTAGGTCAAGAGGTCGAAACTCGTCTGCTGTCATTGAAAGAGTGTTGAGAAACTGATAGTTCAGCTCAGTGAACTTCTGCGGCGTGTCCTTGCTCACGCCTGAGATATACAGAGCGTGCTCGTACCTGCGGAATGCGTCCCAGTAATCGTCCCAGCTCATATTGTTATCGCAGAGCCAACCGTAGCCCTTGAACATACTCTTGGTGAGAATTATGTCAACGTCAGTAGCTTTATGCTCAACTCCCCATATGTCAGTCAGTACTGAAACTCCTGCGCTCTTGAAGAAATCGTGAATATCTATCTGATGCAGCATTCCCTTGATATATGGCAGACGTATCTGAAACGATGTATGCTCGCCGTTCAGCTTTTTGTTTATGACCTTGGCGAACTCCTTGGAGATAACGCCCTCGCCGTCATAGCCAAGAATATCAACGCTCTCTTTGCGCTCAACACGGTGATACTTGCGCACAGGTGCGTCGCTGCCGTCATCTTCAACAGTGATAACATCTGTGTCATGGACGGTGAATTTAGGATTCTCAACAACGATAACTCTGTGCGGTTTGTCGATATTTATCCCGTCAACACGGATACCGCCAGAGAGCATAAGTCCGTTGTATGCGTACAGCTTGCTGAGCTGACACTTGGTTATTTCCATGCCGAGACGAATTCGCTCGGTGACCTTCCAGAAAATGTCCTCACGAATAAATGACAGCACCGCGTTTCTGCTCATACTTGCTGAGCGTTCAAATGCAACATACTTATGCAGACCGTTGCCGAAGTCTATCTGCACTCCTCTGTTGGTAAACAGCGACGCAGCCTTCTCCTGTAACTGTACATAGTAAGGGATTGAAGCATTACGGTCGAATACGCGCGAGAAGTCTGCGTAGAAGATAACATCGGACAGGTCTGTAACAAGGTCAGCGCTCTCATACTTGAAGTCATCGCCGTGCAGCACGCACATTATCTGATAGAAAAGTGCGTTGTCATCCTGTTCGTGAGCGGAGTGCTTCATACAGCTCCGCAGTGCGTTTTTATCTATAACGGTTTTGTAAAACAGTCCGTCAGGCTTGGAGTAGTTGAGCATGGCTCTGACGGACAGATCATATATCCTATAACGCATAGTCTCACCACCTGCTAAAAGTATATCACAAAACCAACCAAAATGCAACAAGGATACTGCTCCCACATTTTTATTCCGAAATGCACATTTTTGACTGAAAAACATTCAAAACTGTCATCGTAACAGTTTTGAGTTGAAATGTCTGTAAAGCTCTATTCTATGCGCTTTGTGGTCAATATCAGTTTGCTGTGAGAAAAGGTCAGTTCTCATAAAAAAGAATTCGTGTTTCGGAAATCGTTTCAGAGCAGTCAAAAACTTATGCAAAAACAGGTCGATTTGCATAAAGGATACTGCTCCCACATTTTTATGAAGAAAGGATGATTTTTATTGACAAAACGAATTGAAATTGAGTTCAAAAGCAGCGTCGAGATAATGAACACTCCGATGAAAAAGAGACGCTTCATCGTTGATGAAATGATTTATCCCGGTCTCCACGTACTGTCAGGTGATCCTAAGATCGGTAAGTCGTGGATGATGATGGATATGTGTCTTGCGATTGCCAAAGGTGAAAAGTTTCTTGGACGCAAAACAGAACAAGGTCATGTGGTGTACATGGCGCTGGAAGATACGTCTGATAATTTACAGACGCGAATGTATGAGCTGACAGATGAGCCGACGGATAATCTGCAATACGTTTTGCTCGTCAACACTCTCGGTAACGGTCTCGAAGATGATCTTCGCAAGTGCAAGGAAACATTCTCAGACCTGAAGCTGATAGTCATTGATACTCTGCAAAAGGTGCGCGATACAGTTGATATGAAGTACGGAAGTGATTACAAGGACGTGTCAACTCTTAAATCAATTGCTGACGAGTTAGGCATCGCAATAATTCTTGTTCACCACAACAGAAAGCAGCAGGACTCCAATCCGAACAACATGATACTAGGCACGAATGGTATCCCGGGTGCATCAGACGGTTGTCTTGTACTACAGAGAAACGGAGATAGCAATAATGCTGTTCTGAACATCAGTGGTCGCGGAGCACCGTCGCTCGACATAAATGTTATCAGGGACGGAGCAAAGTGGAAACTGCTTGACAAGCTGCCCGAGGACAAGCCTGATAACTTCCCGTCTGTGATACATGATTTTATGTTGGAGCGAAAAGAGTTCCGCGGAAGTGCGTCTGAGTTGTGTGAACTGTTATGCAAAAAGTTTCCCTCAGAGGAATTCAAAAACAACTGGATGTACCGTGAACTATTGCAGCATGATGAAGAAGTTCATTCGCTCGGTATCAGCTATGGCAAAACAAAAAGTAACGGCACTCGCAGTATCTGTGTCCGTTACGAAGCTGATAGGGACAGCAGTGGCAGTAAATTACTGTACCCTGAAAGTGGTGCCCCTGCCGTCCCTGAAAGCTCTGCAAACGCTGATATATCTTTGCAAACTGTTACTCCTTCTGCCAGTGATGTTAAAACAATTGCTGTCCCTGTTGGTGATAAGCTTATTGAGTGGGCAGCGAACCGAATCACAGAAAAATTAGCGGAGCAAGGTATTGAAGTCGAGCCGTTTCAGCCGTGAGCACAAAAAGTGCCGTTTTTGCCGCCGATACAGAAATCGGGTAGTTACCCCACCTGCGGCGATAAAAGCGATTGTGACGCAACGTGGAGCGAGTGTGGCGATACCGCTCTGATACTATCGGCAGAGGAAAAAGTGGCGGTACCCGAGAAAAATCAACCCTTCTGGGTTGGCAAGCATAGCAGCTGGCATTCCACCTGCCGCCTTTGCTTGTCGGGCAGAAGCCCGAACCCACTTCAATTCATAGGCATACACCAACAAAAGTCAGGAGGTAGATGACATGAGAAAACGAAACACTACAATAGCGATACGCTGCACAGAGGAAGAAAGCAGACATATCCATGAGCTCGCTGATAAGCATGGATTGAAGCTGAATGACTTCGTAATGCGGTGCGCTCTCGGCAAGAAAATCGTTGTCGCAAATGGCATCGATGAGATAGTCCGGCAGCAGAAAGCTATCGGACGAAACCTCAATCAGATAGCGACACTTGCAAACATGGACAGGCTGACCGCCGTGAACTTCCAGCCGCTCCTTGACGAGCACAGGAAGATCACAGAGATGATAGGTCAGCTCCTTCGGGAGGTGAAGTGATGGCGACGGTCACAGCTATCAGTACAAAAGGTGGTGGCGGTGGAAAGAAAAGTCTCGACTACATCTGCCGCGATGACAAGACCGAGAATAAAAAGTTCGTGACGGCTCTCAACTGTTCGCTGCCGACTGCCTATCAGGAGTTCAAAAACACAAGGGAGATGTACAACAAGACTGACGGAGTGCGTTACTATCATTTCGTACAGTCGCACCCAAGCGGCTACCATATCGCTCCCGAGCTTGCTCACAAGATCGCCATTGAGTTTGCGGAGAGAGCCTTCCCGGGACACGAAGTTGTGGTGGCAACTCACATTGATACTGACCATATACACTCGCACTTCGTACTCAATGCAGTCAACGCTGAGACAGGTCTGAAGTACCACTCCAACAAGTTTACACTGCAAGAACTACGGCAGCTCAGCGATGAGATATGTCAGAAGTATGGAGTGACAACTCTCAGCAAACCTGAGATTCACAAGCAGAGTGATGGTATCACTAACGGTGAGTATCGTGTTGCAATGCGAGGTGAGAGCTGGAAAATGGCTCTCTCCAATACCATTGACATGGTCATGAAAAGAGCAAAATCAAAGAAGCAATTCCGCTTCTACATGAAGCAGTGTGGCTACGATGTGAAATGGGAGGACAGCCGAAAGTACATCACATACACCTGCCCAAATGGCAGAAGATGCCGCGACAATAAATTGCACGAAGCGAAATATAGGAAGGAGAATATGGAATATGAATTCGAAATACGAAGAAGCGAAAGAAGCCTCCAAGCAGAATATGCAGGAGACACAGGACATACCAACTATGGTCTGCGTACAGGAACACAACTGGCTGGCGCTGATATCACAGCTGAAACTTCTGACAGATACGCTGTTCGATGTCAAGGCTCAGACAGACGAGACAATGACATATGCACAGATGGAACGGTACCTGCGAAATCAGCGGACGATATACAATCAGCTGCTGGAACAGGGGAAGGAGATTCAGGAGCAGACGTCACAAAACGTGACGGCAGAGGTATCGAGACTGGATCAGACGGCGAAGGACCTCGTATCACAGGCTGGGAAGCTGAACGAGCAGACCTTATCGCAGCTGAAATGCTCCGAAGAGCAGAGCAGAAGTCACGGCTTCAGACTGCTCCGACTGGTGGTGCTGATAGAAATGCTGCACCTGATATCGTCGGTGGCATTGCTGCTCTGGCTTCGATGATTGAGGACGAGCCTGTCGATGACGATACTGAGTACGCTCGAGAGCACGTTGACAGCAAAGCACTCGCAGAAGAACGTGAGCGTAAGGAAGCTCACGGAATACACATGGGGTGACTATGACTCAGGGATAAAATGTCCGTGAGTTATTATTCAGAGCTCGACTACCATAAGTTACTTGAAGTCCAGAAACAGGACTTCACTCAGTCCTGACTTAGGACCGCGTTCCCGAAATGGGAATTCGGCATGGTGGGATGAAACATCCCGTCATGACGATGAGGTGGTGAATCGCAGACCCAGCAAAGGGGTGACCGAAATGGACACCCCTTTGAAATGAACGCTGAACGAAATGTTCACCGTACTGCACTCGCCCTGATTCGGGGCAGGTGGTGAACAGATTGTTCAGTACCGACAGGCGTTGCCAAAACGGCAGCACCTTCAAATCATCCATATCGGAAGGTATGAGCTGACAGAACGATTCGTTCGGTCAGACCATGGAGTAACGAAACGTGACTCCAGCTCATTATACATAAGGGTGTCATGAAACGTGACATCCTTTGAAGCAAGGGTATCGTGAATCACTATACCCTTAATACTCATCAAGGGTACGGCAAATCACCGTACCCATTTTCGTATCAAGGGAGCGGCAAACCACCGCTCCCTTCCAAATTATAATAAAGGAGAAATGTAAAATGAACAATTTAATGATCATGATCGTGTTTAGAATAATAAAGAGAGGTGTTAGCTATTGGCAGAAATTGAAAAGATGTACGACAAGATGTTTACCGATTATCCTGACGTAGTGAGCGTTCCTCAGCTGATGAAAATGCTGTCAGTAGGTCGTCATGCTGCTTATGAATTGGTCAGCAGCGGCGAGATACAGAGCTTCAAGGTCGGTAAGAATATACGGATACCAAAGATAAAAGTCATTGAATTTATACTCGGAACAAGGAGGTGCTGTCTATGAAAAATGTAACAGGAAGTCTGCAAGCCAAGCGCGGCAAGTACTACGCTGTTCTGAATTTATACGACCACACAGGCAAACGAAAACAGAAGTGGATATCCACAGGATACGAAGTCCGAGGGAATAAGAAAGCCGCGAAAGCCTTCCTTGACGAGCTGCTTGTCGCCTACAACAAGAAACAGCAGGCAGCACTGAAGGTCATATCCAAAATGAAATATCCCGAACAATTTATAAAGGAGCAGAGCCGCATAATGGCTCTGCCCCTATTTTTATTTGTGGATGAATGGATAGAGCACTCGTCTGCTAAGCTCCAGCCGACTACTATTGACGGCTACAAAAGTCTCTGCAACGGCAGAATAAAAGAGTTCTTTGAGAGCAGAGGCACTACCGTTTATGATCTCACAGGCGAGGACTTGAACGAGTTCTACGCCTATCTTACAAGGCAGGGACTGAAAGGCGTTACTCAGCAGAAGTACCATGCGCTGATACATTCGGCGTACAGCTTTCTTGTGAAGCACCAGTACATTGACAGCAATCCCTGCGACTTCGCCGACCGTCCAAAGGCTGAGAAGTACCGCGGGGCGTACTATACTCGGTCAGAGCTGACGAAGCTGTTCCGTGCTGCGAAGGAGAGTGAGATATACATTCCCGTGCTTCTCGCTGCTTATTATGGACTTCGCCGCAGCGAAGTCGCAGGCGTCAAGTGGAGCAATATCGACTTCGAGAACGGCACTATCCGTATCGCACACAAGGTCGTGGAGCAGCTTGTGGACGGAAAGTATCAGGCTGTAGGTCACGACAAAATGAAAACGGAGTCCAGCAACAGGATACTTCCGCTGATGAAAGAGGTGGCAATGGCTCTGCGTCGTTTGAAGCTTCATCAGGAGGAGCAGCGCCGACTGTGCGGCAATTGCTATATACACGAATACGACGATTACGTCTGCGTGAACGAGATAGGACAGCTCCTAAGACCGAATTATATATCAGCAAAGTTCGGGGAGCTGCTGAAAGAGAACGGCTTGAAGCACATACGCTATCATGACCTCCGCCACAGCTGTGCGAGCCTGCTGCTTGCACACGGAGTGCCCATGAAAGAGATACAGGAGTGGCTTGGACACTCGAACTATCGCACAACTGCCGACGTTTATTCTCATCTTGACTTCAGCAGCAAGGAGCATTCGGCTGAGATTATTTCACAGATGCTGGCGGTGTGAGGTTGACACAACTGTTGTGGTGTTGTAATAGCCGGAAAGCTAACCACTTTCCGGTTTATTTTTTGCTTCCACAAACATCTGAATTCTAAGTTTGATTAGCTTTGAACTAATTAAATATTGGTTGGAAATAATCTTGCTTGTTCTGAAGATTTAGTATGGTAGATATTATTATGATGATATGGATAATAATTAGTATCCTTATTTAAGTCCTTTTATTTTGTAGCGTTTTGCGTTTCCATATGATTTGTTTAATTCAAGAATCCAAGACGGAGAGATAGCGTTTATTATTGAATCAAGGCAATTATTTTTTATATAAGTTTTTTTGAACTCAGAGCGTATTTCTCTAAGATCATTGGAGTATCTTGCTTTATCAAAAATCATTCTGAATAATTCACCTGATCTTCGTATTCCATACTCATTCAAATCATCCAGTTCAAGAATAATAAATTCAGTACTATCAAAATGACCTGGTTTCATTGACATTAGAATAAGCATAGGATTGAATGTGTATCTAAATTTTAAAGAAAAGAAGTTTTCTAACCCATAAATGAATTCTTTAAACTGTTGATAACTGAAATAATACTTCTTTTCGCCAATGGCTATAAAATCTCTTGCATCATCTTTTGATGGATATTCAGAATAACCTGGAATAAAAAAATCGAAATATCTGTCAGACTGATCATTAAACATATCGACATAATTCAATATATAATCTTTTGTACATGATTGTCGACTATCAGCAATTAAAATACCAAAAGTTATGAATTCAAATTCTTCGTATTTTTCTAAAATATCGCATTTAAAACGGTCAAAGCTACCTGTTGGATACATTTTATTCGCCTCTTTTTATATTAGTTGTAATTGATGATAAAATCTAATGAATATTATTAATTATATCACTATAAATAAAATTATGTCAACTAATTTTCGAAGGAAAATGTGTCTGAAATCTTAATTCTGAGTCCGAATATTGCTTTTTCGGCAACGGTTGTGGTATACTGTAGTCGCTGAAGCGGATTTCCGAAACAGGAGGTAAAAATGAAAGAAGTAACAGGAAATCTGCAGGTAAAAAACGGCAAGTACTATGTGCTTGTGAATCTGTACGACCGCAGCGGCAAACGCTCGATAAAGTGGGTATCGCTCGGACTTGACAGCAACGGCAGCAAAAAAGCGGCAAAGGCTCGTATGACGGAGGTGCTTGATGAGTACAACCGCAGTCAGCGAAAGCTCATGAGAGCCGTCAGCAAGAAGAAAGCTCCCGAGCAGTTCATTCAGCGGCGTGAGGAGATACAGTCTCAGCCGATAGCGGAATTTCTCACGGACTGGATAGATTCAGCGTCAAACAGGCTTCAGCCGTCCACAATAGACGGCTACAGGAAAATGGTAAGCGGCAGGATAAGCGAATTCTTCGGGAAGAGCGGTATCACGGTCGGCGACCTTACAGGCGAGGACCTGAACGATTTCTACGCCTGCCTTGAAGAAGCAGGACTGTCGGGAACGTCGGCTCTGCGCTATCATGGACTTATCCATGCGGCGTTCAGGTATGCGGTGAAGAAGGAGCTCCTCGGCGATAATCCCTGCGACCACGCAGACCGTCCCAAGCAGGAACGCTACCGTGCGACTTTTTACAGCGAGGTGGAGCTGAAAGACCTGCTGACAGCGGCGAGGGAGACTCCCGTGTACATTCCGATAATGCTTGCAGCGTACTACGGACTCAGGCGCAGCGAAGCACTCGGGGTAAAATGGAGCAACATCGACTTCCAGAACAAGACAATCTCGATTTCCCATAAGGTAGTCGAAGCCAATATATGCGGCAAGCTCCAGCCCAAAGGCTTCGACAGAATGAAGAACCAGTCGAGCAACAGAACGCTCCCACTAATCAAAGACGTGGAAGACGAACTGCTATACCACAGACAGCAGCAGAAGATGAACGCCTCAGTTCTGTGGGGAGCATACTGCCACGACTATGACGATTACGTCTGCACCGACGCCACAGGCAAGCTGATGCGCCCGAATTTCATAACAGTTCAGTTCGGCAAGCTCATCAAGGAAAACGGCTTCCGCCACATACGCTATCATGATTTGCGGCACACCTGTGCCAGCTTATTGCTGAAAAGCGGAGTACCGATGAAGGCGATACAGGACTGGCTTGGGCACTCGACATTCGAGGTAACAGCCAACATTTATGCTCATCTGGACTACTCAAGCAAGGAAAATTCAGCAGCTATGATAGCCCGAGCGCTTGCCGTAAATGAATAAAATAAGTCCTGCGCAGAACTTTTGACAGCTCCGCGCAGGACACGAACAAATTCAAAGTGTTAGAAAAGTGTTAGAAAAAATCGGCGTTCATAAATGATAAACGCCGTAAACGGCTAATTTACGGCGTTTTTTGGCAGGGGCAGAAGGACTTGAACCCTCGGCACGCGGTTTTGGAGACCGCTGCTCTACCAACTGAGCTATACCCCTATTTATGATTTTTAACCAATCACAACACATTAATTATATCAGAAAAGTTAAAAGCTGTCAATAGATTTAAGAAAAATTTATTTTTTAACTATTGCGTGCGAGATTTAATTTACTGGACACTATCCTTCACAAATAGTGATGAAATGTTACGCTCATACATTCTCATAAGTATCCCAATATATAAATCAATGTAAAAATGGAAACAGTATAAAGCACCGTTTCCATTTTTCTGTCTTATAACACAAGAATATGAACACATTTTTATTCCAACGATATCATTTTGTGGCCATTTTAAGTGCTTTTAAAATCTTTTTCTGCACAGGGAATCTATCACGGCGTGGAATTATTTTATCATAAAACTCATAGAGCTTAGAAGCATCTTCACGTGAAAGCATTCCCACAAGCACCTCAGTGAAGCCATGTGCAGCTTTCATGAGCCAGTAAGCGCTGACTAGATCTTTATGCTCGTTCTGGATGCTATATATGTACTCTAGAACTATACTAATATCTGAAGAATCAGGCTTTTCTTCAGCATAGTTCTCAAGTGTTTTTTTTAGCTGTTTCGAAAAGAAGTCATTGCAGGAATCATCTGAAGATTTCTTTCCAAAACCCAAAAGTCCGTCAGTCGGCTTTTTACTGTACTCAAGCTTCTCTACCTCTGAGATATACTCATCATAAAGAGCCCTCACAGAAGCAAGACCGTTTTTATATTCACTCATCAGTCTCCTCTTCTTCCTCATCCGTTTCGGTAGCTTCATTAGCTAAAACGGCAGCTTTCATTTCCTTGTGGAACTGATTATAGGTATAAATAATAAAAGCAATATCCGCTGCCAAGAAAAGTGCTCCGATAATACGAGAGACAGTAACACTCATGGAAGTATTGTCTGCTGAAACTATCTTAAAGGCAAGATATGCGATATATACTGCGACAACAACTCTTAATACTGCTCCTTTTCCTGCCTTTGAAAGTTTTTCTGTATCGTATTTTATCCCATTCATCTTTTTACCTCGCAATGCTATAAACTAAGAGTACGGCCCAGGATATTGTTTCCTGAGCCGCAAACATCTTTATCAGCCAGCCTTACCTGTCTTTTTGTTTGATACAACGTCAAATATAACAGCTATAAGAAGAACTGCACCCTTGACTACGTACTGCCAGTTGTTATCAAGGCCTTTGATAGACATACCCTGATTGATAACGCCAAGAAGGATAGCTCCGACTACTACGCCGCCTACAGTACCGCTTCCACCGTATGCTGAAGCACCGCCGATGAAACACGAACCGATAGCGTCCATTTCGAACGAGTTACCAGTATCACCATTTACAGATCCAACACGTGCTGCAACAAGAAGTCCTGAAAGACCAGCAAGAAGCGACATGGATGTATAAGCTAGGAAATAAACCTTCTTTGTGTCAATACCTGAAAGTTTTGTAGCCTTTTCATTTCCACCGACTGCATAGAAGTAACGTCCGAAAGCAGTCTTTGATGTAATGAATGCATAAATGAATACTATTGCAAGTACCCAAATAGCCATTACTGGAATTCCCTTATAGTGTGCTATCTTCCATGTATAAGCAAGCACTAGAATGTCGATAACGATTATCTTAGCGAACTGTGATACAGCAGATATCTGCTTATAGCCCTTCTTAGCCTTCTTGATACGATTGAGAACTGTAATTACAATCAGAGCTGCTGCAATAATGATTCCTAAAACGAAAGCAGACCACTTTACTTCCTTTGTATCAATTCCAGGAACTTCAATATAAGAAGCGAATATATCAAGGAACTTTTTACCTACAGTACCGTCAGACTGTGGAATAGAGATAGTCTTTGAGTCGAGTATTGCACGTCCGAAGCCTCTGAACAGGAACATTCCAGCAAGAGTACAGATAAATGGCGGAATGTGTATGTAACCAATCCAGAATCCCTGCCACATACCTATAAGACATGCAAATATCAGGCAGAGAAGAATAACAACTATCGGATTCATATTATGCTTTGTCAGCATCTGAGCCGCTATGGCACCAATGAGGCAAACCGTTGATCCTACAGAAAGGTCAATGTTACCACCTGTAAGGATGCACATGAGCATACCGCAAGCGAGCACCAGAACGTAAGCGTTCTGTATCAAAAGGTTTGAAAGATTTTGTGGATAAAGAAGTCGTCCCTCTGTCCAGAGAGAAAAGAATATAAATACAACGACGAGTGCTATGACCATCGTGTACTTTTTTATGAATGTTTTAGCGTTCATGTTACACTCCCTCGATCATTTATTTTTTGTCAGACTGAAGGATAGCGGACATTATCTTTTCCTGCGTTGCTTCTGATGCAGGCATTTCCGCAACCATTCTGCCTTCGTTCATAACGTATATACGATCGCACATACCAAGCAGTTCGGGCATTTCAGAGGATATCATTATAACGGATTTGCCCTGTGCCACAAGGTCATTCATTATGCAATATATCTCGTACTTGGCGCCAACATCGATACCTCTTGTCGGTTCGTCGAGTATGAGTACCTCAGGATCAGCAAACATCCACTTGGCTAGCAACACCTTCTGCTGATTACCACCAGAAAGATTACCGACAGCCTGCTGTACTGATGGTGTCTTTGTACGAAGTTTCTCCTTGTAATCTTCTGCGACCGCATTTTCCTTGTTAACGTCAACTATACCTCTATTGCAGACCTTTTCAAGTCGTGCCATTGTGGTATTTTGAGCGATGCTCTGCTCGAGGATAAGACCGTTTCCCTTTCTGTCTTCGGTAACGTAAGCAAGACCTGCTTCGATAGCATCACGAACATTTCTGAGGTTCTTGTCTTTACCATCGATTTTCAGCTCGCCGCTGATGTTTGTACCATACGACCTTCCGAAAATAGACATTGCAAGCTCAGTACGTCCTGCACCCTGCAGGCCAGAGAAGCCTACTATCTCACCGCGGTGAACATTGAACGAAACGTTGTCAACGACTTTCTTCTCGTCATATATTGGATGGTGTACACTCCAGTTTTTAACCTCCATGCCAATTTTGTCGCTGACATTATGCTCACGTGCAGGATAACGGTCACTGAGTTCACGACCGACCATTCCGCGGATAATACGTGCCTCATCGATATTATGAGCTTCATTGTCGATAGTCTCAATAGTCGATCCGTCACGAAGTACTGTAATCTTATCAGCAACGTAAGAAATTTCGTTGAGCTTATGGGAAATAATGATTGAAGTCATGCCGTCTTTCTTGAAACCAAGAAGAAGATCGAGGAGCATTCTTGAATCCTCTTCATTAAGCGAGGAAGTCGGCTCGTCAAGTATAAGCAACTTAACGTTCTTACTGAGTGCTTTTGCTATTTCAACAAGCTGCTGTTTACCTGTACCGATATCCTTTATGAGAGTGGTTGCCTCCTCCTTAAGACCAACCTGTTTCATATGCTCTCCGGCTTCATGATAGGTTCTGTCCCAGTCTATACCGAATCTACCTTTACGCTCATTTCCGAGGAACATATTCTCACCAATTGAAAGCTCAGGGATTAACGCAAGCTCCTGGTGTATAATAACTATTCCCTTTTCTTCACTGTCGTGAAGTGTTTTGAATTGGCAGACATCACCGTTATACACGATATCACCTGTATAACTTCCAAAAGGATATGTTCCACTGAGAACATTCATAAGAGTAGATTTTCCTGCACCGTTTTCGCCTACTAGAGCGTGTATCTCGCCAGGACGTACCTGTAGATTAACATTATCGAGAGCCTTAACACCCGGAAACTCTTTTGTTATATTTTTCATTTCAAGAATAAACTCTGCCAATTATATCCCTCCTTTACCATGTCTGAAGCAACGTTTTCCGACGTGTTTTCTCCGAATGCACCTAATTACATTTAGAAAAAAGGGACAGACTCAGTCCGTCCCCTATTTTCAGACATTATAATAATGCTATTTTGTCATCAAGTTGTTGAAGCTGTTGATTCAAGATACTTATTGTCGCTATCCCACTTATAAAGTCCTGTATCTACAAGCTTCTCAAGCGAATCCTTAGTAATAACATAAGGAACGAGCAGATATGATGGAACTTTCTTAACGCCGTTATCATATGAATCTGTATCATACTTTGCCTCTGCTGAAAGTGAGAGACTTCCGTCAGGTGTCTGACCAGAGAGAATAGCCTTTGCAACGTCAAGAGTAACGCCTGCCTCATCGCTAACGTTCTTATATACTGTCATTGACTGCTTACCGTCTACGATATTCTGAAGATTTGCAATATCGCCATCCTGACCTGTTACAATTGGAGTATTGCTTCCGATATAGTCAGTGTCGATAGCCTTTGCAACACCAAGAGCAGTTGAATCATTGGAGCAGAGAGCAACATCGAGCTGTGTTCCACCTGAATAATATGAAGCAAGAGTATTCTGCATATTCTCAAATGCTTTATCTGTTGACCATGTTGGAGTAGCAACCTGCTCGAAAGTTGTTTTTCCTGATGGGATTACAAGCTTGCCCTCCTTGATGTATGACTCAAGAGCCTCATATGCACCTCTAAAGAAGAAACCAGCGTTATTATCAGCAGGATCGCCAGCTGTAAATTCAATATTAAAAGGACCAGCCTCACTGTCAAGCTTAAGAGTATCACGTACAAACTCACCCTGCAGCTTTCCAACAGTATAGTTATCGAATGAAACATAATATGAAACTGCATCTGTATTCATTATAAGACGGTCATAAGCGATAACCGGAATATCTACAGCCTTAGCATCAGCAAGTGTCTGAGAGAGGGTCTCACCATCGATAGCAGCTATAAGGAGAAGGTCAACCTTATCAGCAATCATTGACTGGATATCGTTATTCTGCTGGTCAGTCTTATTATCTGAGTACTTAAGCTCAACATCGTAACCTGCTGCCTCAAACTGCTCTTTGAGATATTCGCCGTCACGGTTCCAACGCTCAAGAGATTTTGTTGGCATAGCAATTCCGACAGTTTTCTTACCGCCACTGTTAGAGTCGCCGCTGTCATTGTTAGCTTCAGCGTCGTCCTTTTTGGGTTCGGTAGTAGTTTTTGTGTCGTTATTGCTGCTGTTGTTGTTGTTATCTGATGTGCTTGAAGAGTCGCCGCATGAAGCAAGTGAACCTAGCATCACCAGAGTTGAGAGTACTGCAAGAAACTTTTTCATTAGATTTTCCTCCTTAAATAATGTTAAAATTAATATGTGAAAAAATTATTGCCTTACATTAATTTATAACTTTCTTTCTGATATTAGTATTCTACACAATATTCTCCTCATTGTCAATACGTTATATATTAACTTTGGTGGATTGTATAATTTGATAGCAGCAAATATGTGAATTGTGTCAAAGGATTGTATACGTTTTGTGATTTTTTTAAAGATTATTACAAGAAACAACACCAAAAAACCTCGAATGTCCACACAGTTCCACACATAATTTTTACCTAAAAAATCGGGAGCAATATGCAAATATTGCTCCCGTAAATATTATTCAATTTATAAAAGGATCTTTAGTTATCACTTACTGTTTGTTGTATGTTGCCCACTCATAACGAGCTGTTAGAGGTGTTCTACCGTCATAGTGATTCAGCCAGTCATCAACACCTGTACCAGGCCATACATTCATCATAAGTTTGCCTGGTGTCTGAGGAATGTTGTCATAAGCTGTGTATACTGGCTTTCCGTCAACATACCATGTAATATGATCACGCTGCCAGTCGAAGCCGTAGGTGTGGAAGCCCTGTGAAGCATCGAAACCAAGATCATACATCTTCTCATGATCAGCCTTACCATTTGTGTAGTAGTTGAACTGAACCTTTGTAGTATCCTTACCAAGTATCTCGATGTCTATCTCATCCCATGGATTGTTGTCAGACTCACCTGTATATGTGAAGAATGAAGATACAACACCGTTGTTCTTTATAGCCTGCATAGATGTTTCATAGTAACCAAAACCATAGAAATCATTAGTTCTGTACTCGGCACCAGCATAGTTATACTTACCAGTGTTATCCTTGTCAATAGTAAGCTCAAGCGCACCATTCCTGAAAGCAGTTTGAGACTTATACCAACCACAGTCAAAAGGATTACCATTGGTCCAACCATCAGAAGCTATGAAATAACGTGAAGAACCTGTTCTGAAATCGTCAGCCATTGTAGCAGAGCTATTGAAGCCTCCTGTTGATGCACTGCTGCCATTGCCCTGGTTCTGATTGCCGTTCTGCTGATTGTTCCAATCATTTACTTCCCAGTTGTACCAGGAATTATTGTTATTCTGCTGATTGTTCCAGTCATTATTCTGCTGACCCTGGTTCCAGTTGCT
>DBYI01000027.1:17380-35931 GCA_002310115.1 Ruminococcus flavefaciens | reverse complement strand
CGACAACTTACTGCGGGCAAGGATAAATAATAGTAACGTTTTTACACGATACTCTAATATTATATCATTTCTATACTGGCTTGTCAAGTATTTTTTTCATTTAACAAATAGCATAAAGTTGACAAACGTAAGGTTTTATAGTATAATAAATATGAACGGGGAGCTTTTAGCTCCTTTTATTTATGAAAGGATATGAATATGCATGGAAACCTATAAGATCCTCAAGGATCTTGCACTCATTTTTATTTTTGCCAAAGCTGCAGGACTTCTTGCAAGAAAATGCAAGGCTCCCATGGTCGTTGGAGAAATAATTGCAGGTCTTGTTATCGGCCCATGTCTAACCCTCAATCTAGTGCAACCTACAGAATTCATCAGTCAGATGGCTGAGATTGGCGTTATCCTCATTATGTTCTCCGCTGGCCTGGAGACAAACCTACAGGAGCTTAAAAAATCAGGATTTGCCGCATTTCTTATTGCATGCATTGGAGTTTTCGTCCCCCTTGTAAGCGGAAGTCTTCTGTATATGTGCATTTATGGCTTCTCAGAATTTGGTACGGATGAGTTTTTCAAGGCTGTGTTTATCGGCTGTATTATGACGGCAACCTCTGTAGGTATTACCGTTGAGGTGCTGAAGGAAATGGGCAAACTTACAAGCCGCGTGGGACAGACTATTCTCAGCGCCGCAATCATCGACGATGTTATTGGTATCATCGTACTCACATTCGTGCTAGGTTTCAAAGATCCCAACAGCAATACTCTCATTGTTACGGGAAAGATATTTCTGTTTCTCATGCTTTCTATAGTACTTGGCTTCGTCATATTTAAGCTTTTCAAGCTTTACGATGACAGGCATACTCACACAAGACGTATACCTATAATCGCTATAACGCTCTGTTTCCTCATGGCGTATGTTGCCGAAAAATACTTTGGGATTGCCGATATCACAGGCGCATATATTGCAGGTATAATCCTCTGTAACGTTCGTGACGCGGAGTACATAGACCGTCGTGTTAATATCAACGGATATATGTTCTTTGCTCCTGTTTTCTTTGTAAGTATCGGACTCAAGACCGATTTCAGCAATATCGATTCAAGTATGATTGTCTTTTCCGTAGGATTTGTCATTGTTGCCATGCTCAGTAAGATCGTCGGCTGCGGACTTGCATCTAAATGCTTCAGATATAGTTGGGTTGATTGCATAAAAATAGGTGCAGGCATGATGACACGTGGAGAAGTTGCTCTTATCATTACAAATAAGGGGCTTGGTCTCGGTATAATCGACTCATCGTATTTTACGGCAGTTATACTACTCATCATAGTTTCAAGTATAGTTACACCGATAGTTTTAAAGCTTCTCTTCGGCAAAACAGACGGCAAAGATGAGAAATTAACTTTGCAAACATCAGAGAAAGGAGAATAAAATGTTCAGAATAGGTCACGGTTACGATGTCCACAAGCTTGTGGAAGGAAGGAAGCTCATTCTCGGCGGAGTTGAGATACCACATGTCACAGGACTGCTAGGTCACTCTGACGCAGATGTGCTCGTTCATGCCATAATGGATGCAATGCTCGGAGCTCTCGCAATGGGAGACATAGGCCACCTCTTCCCTGATAACAACGACAGCTTCAAGGATGCTGACAGCATGAAGCTCATGGCTGAGGTTTGCCGCAGAATAAGAGCTGAAGGCTGGGAGATAGGCAATATCGACGCTACAGTTATAGCTCAGGCACCGAAGTTGGCACCGCATATACTGAAAATGCGCGAGAATATCGCAAAGTTTTGCAACTGCGACGTATCTCAGATAAGCGTTAAGGCTACCACTGAAGAACATCTCGGCTTCACAGGTGAAAAGCTGGGAATGTCAGCTCACGCAGTAGCTCTTATGTACAGGAAATAATTCTTTTTTCAGTTGCCCAAATCCAAAAAGGGTCATTTTGTTCTCCTTTATGGATTTTATAATATTCAATTTCGTCAATACAGTTTATATATCATTACAGGTATCCAGTCCACTGGCTCACCCATTCCCTGTATTTTTTCTGCCATTTGCTCCACTTTCTCAAAGCTTTCGTTCAGTATACCGTATTTGTTGAAACTGATATCATCGAATTTCTTATGCAGGGAATTGCACAGAAACGAATGAAATCCCGCTATATCCCAGCCGATTATATCGCAGCCGATACACTCGCCCTCAGCTTCGTTGCTTTCATATTCCTGTTTTTGGAAATTATACAAGGAAAGCTCCGAATACCTTTCCTTTGTGCTGACAGCAACCAGTGCACAATCATATGCCACGAAATACTCCTTATAGAAGTAAACTGCGTCTTTCTTACGCAAAAACCTGCCATCCATACTGAAAAGTTCCTGCGAGAACAGTGCCCATATCTCACCGCTCATTTTTAAGTATTCTTCCTTATCCGTAAAATACCTGCGTATATATTCGGGATCGTCGCCGTGAGGTTTCCAGCCGTGACAATAAACTATCTGCGGCTCATGATCGCAAAAGCAATCGCTCACGGAAATGAAACTATCTGCATCAAATCCCAGATACAATGGAGTCTCTGTTTTCTGACAGATATAGTATCCGATTGTAACAAAATTATTGCTCATTAACTATCACCACCACTATTTACTCAGGTTTTTCAGCCGATTTTCTAACTTAACATTATTGTATAATTATATATCATATTGCGTCTTTTTGTCAATCAAAGCAAATCAAAGCATTTCAGAAAATATTTGATTAACCCTTGATTGAACCTATTGAATATGATATACTATTCACAACAATTATTACATCTGAACGGCGATGTGACTATGAAAAAATATTTTATAGGCAATCTGCTTACTTTTTTATTCCAAATTCAAAAAGCAATTCGGGATGTTTCATTTGAAGATAAAGCATTTGGTAAAGTTATAGTATAATTTAGTTTTATAATACACTTTGAAAAGGTGGGATTTTTATAAAAATCAGGATAAACACAAAATCGTATGTTATAAGCGTTTCCATAGGCACAGGCTGTTACAGACATATCAGAATATCGGGCAAGGCAACTCTTGAAGACCTCTCTGATGCTATACTAAACGCTTTTGACTTCGATAACGACCACCTTCATGCCTTCTTTATGAATAACAGGGCATGGGACGGTAATAAATGCTATTCCTCACGCTATGCAGAGGATGGCTCCCCAGACACAGACAAATGCAGGCTACAATTCATCGGACTTGAGGTGGGACAGAAGTTCCTATATATATTTGACTTTGGTGAAGAATGGCATTTTCAATGCAAAATTCTGCAAGTTCTCTACGAAGATACAAAATGTCCTGAAATAGTCCGCACAAAAGGCATAGCTCCCCCACAGTACCCTGAATTCGATGAAGGCAGCGCATACTATGATGATGACGAGTATTTCGACGATGATGAAGAGGAAATAATAGAGCGTGAAAAACTGCCAATTCCTGTTCCCGATGAACTTTATGATAAAGCGCTATGCTTCAGAAAAGTCAAGTTGTGGAGCAAGCTGAATGAAACCGACATCTTTGCAGTTAAACTCTCAAATGGAGAGACCGGATATTGCAGTGTAGTAGGACGCAATTGCAATTATTATTCGCTTACTTTGTACATTGGTGAAAAAGGATTGTTCAGTTACTATCGTTTAATTAATTCACAGTGTAAAAATGATGACGAGACTTTTGAGTATATGATGTCTCAGAACTGCTTGCAAATATGTTTCGACAATAAAAACGCGCTTCGTTTAGCTGACCTTAATTCTGTTCAGGATTACGCAAAACGTAAGAACTTGAATTTCCGAGGTGCTCACAGCTATCCCTTTATTCTAAGTATAAAACCATATTATATTCCGTGGTATGTTGAAGATAAAAGCAAGTATGAACTTCTAAAAGAAGCACTTGATGCAGCAATGTTTGTATCAAAAAAGCTAAATAACACTTCCGCTGAAAAGCTTGGCTTCACGGAAGATTCAGAAATACCATATATTGTTCCAAACAGTGATGGATTTGATTTGAAGACTATGCAGCTTCCAAGTGAATTGACGGAAACTATCCCATCACCCTCACTAAATGCTTCTAAAATATCTAAGCTAAAAAAGCTGAAACAAAGCAGTAAATGGGAATGCAAAGTAAAACACATAAATAATCCTATTCAGGACGACATTACCGAAGCCCCATATTTCCCAGCAATTCTCATTGCGGTTGAATGCAGTAACGATTATGTCTTGCCTATCAAGCCTATTCGTGATTATGATATAAATGCACAAATATTGCTTAACAGTTTAGCAGATGAGTTGCTGAAATACGAAAAACTCCCTAAGACTATCTGTATATCAGATGACATCACTTACAACTTGTTGCTGCCATTATGCAAAGAGTGTGGAATCGAGCTAAAATCAGTTGACGTACTCAAAAAGGCTGACAAGATATTTGAGGAACTGAACGAAACTAACGAAGATGATGATTTCGACAAGCTGATGCGTATAATAGATTTCCTTGACAGTTTATCAGTGGAGGAAATTAAAAATATGCCATCAGAAATTAAAACTATGATCAAATCAATGATTGGATCTGGCATATTTGAGCTTGATCTTGAGGCAAAACTTAGACGTGCTTTCAATATCAAATAAGCGAATAACATCAGAAATACAATGTGCTGAACATTTGACCGTCACGTTGTTATTGCACTGAAATATGTTAAGATAACACAAATTTTGTATCACAGATTTAGAAATATGTTCAGTACCTTTCTTTATATCATGCTCATTTCACCTGTCTTAAATGATAAAATTAACAACAGTAAAAAGTGTAAAATAGTAACTTCAGCTTGTATTTTGAAAAATAATCGGTTTCATATTTTGAAGCCGATTTTTGTTGTTGAAAGAACATTAATTCAAATGTTGTCAGCAGTGAAATCATATGTATCTCTAGTATTTACAATAGGAACATACTTCTTAAAAAGTCATAACTAGAATGCAATTTACTGATGATTTACATGAAACCTTTGACTTTAAAACAGGTTATGAAATCGTCAAGAAAAATCAGACAAATCATATTTAAGCTTGCAAAGGAACACCAAAATATTAAGGCAAATCTTCAAATAACAAACAAACACTTTTCGAACAATGTATCTATATTATAAAAAAAGTGTTTGTTATTATTCAAACTTCTAATTTGGGATTA
The DNA here is from genome assembly GCA_002310115.1 of Ruminococcus flavefaciens. GTDB lineage: Bacteria > Bacillota > Clostridia > Oscillospirales > Ruminococcaceae > Ruminococcus > Ruminococcus flavefaciens_K. Next base: position 30,743 of record DBYI01000027.1, on the reverse strand, counting down.
CATTTAATTTTGCGTCTTTTTGTCAATAAATGGTCATTTACGTCATCTGCAGTGACTCCGAGAAATGACTATTTTTTTCTGTTGATAAAATCACTTATGCCACTAAAAAGCGTAAACGCCACCTTACCTCTATACTCCTCTGTATTCAGCAGAGCAGCTTCATCAGGATTGGACAAAAAGCCGCATTCGGCCATAACTGTTGGATTTTCACTAAAATAACATAGAAACAGCTCCTTTCCACAGAGTTTAATATCACGTTCGTTATCAGGCTGCAAAAGGCCTTTAAAACGATTTTGTAGCATTCGTGCAAGAACTTCACTGGTACTGTTGCTTCCCGAATAAAACATCTGCGCTCCACTGTACTTTGGATCTGTGAACTGGTTCTGATGTATAGATATACACACAGCATTGCTACTATCGTTAAAAATAGCAAGGCGATTATCCATATCTGAGCTTTTCTGCGCCGCTATCCCCTCTATCCCTATATCATGTATTGATTTGTCGCTGTCGCGTGTCACTTTGACCTCATAACCACTAACTTCCAGCATATCACGAAGTCGTAACAATATATCGAGATTTATTCCCTTTTCGGGAACTCCTTCAGCTGAAGTACATCCTCCATCTATGCCACCGTGCCCAGCATCCAAAATTATAATTGGTAGTACCTCTTCCATGTCTGTAATCGAAACAGGCACTCCCCCGTTTTCAGTTCTTTCGGCTACACGTGATGCTCCGTACAGTGTGAACATAGCACAGCCGCACACTACTACACCACCAACTATCTTTCTGTGAACTTTTCTCATTTCAGTTACTCCTTCCGCTTTTGCGATATTAAGTCACTGAATAGTATTCAAAAGTTCGACTTTATATGACAAAGCTCTAATAAATAGTGTACATTTCCAAGATGCTTTTAAAAGAATTATTCTCCGATATTCCATTGCTGTTTCCTTCAACATATCAAAACTGTAATCCACTTGCTGCATATTGTATCTAATCGATAAGAACGTATTATATACTACCATTTCTCCAAAATATTTTTTAGAATCTTTCTTATACTGCACACTTTATCATACAAGGTTCACATATAAAAACATCGAGGCTAAATTTGATACCCCCCTTTTGTATAACGTCACTTTCTAAGATAAACATCATGATTTCAAATACTTGACTCATTTATCACTTTATATTATAATAAAAAAGAATATTTTTATATTCATAATCAAACGAAAGGAATGGATATAGTGGATTTAGCAAAAGAACAATTACAACGGGCTTTTAATAAAGCCTATTCTCCTGATGTTGATGATAATATAACTGAAAGAATGTCCAATTTACCTAAATCGGATCCTCAGTTATTATCATTCATCCGCGAGATCAATCTAAAAAGGAAATCTGATCCTTTTATTGGGGCAAAAATTGCAGGAGAGGAGATCTATATCAATCTTATTGAAGCTTTGAAAACTGAAAACGGTGTACACGCCGAAACATTGCTTGCTATAATTGGCGCATTAGGAGGACATGAGTGTATAAACAGTTTCTTCTTAGCTTTAAGATCTGTTGTATCTGATAATTCTCCCGAAAAAACAAAAGAAAAAGGAGCCGCTGGTTTATTGGATATTTTAATGGTTGAAACAGATCATGGAGAAACCTTTATTATGGGAGACAGAATTGGCAATATTTTTATGTCATTTTATTGTACAGCTGCAAATGATAATACAATCAACACAAGCGTTCTCTCTGAATTATCAACGAAAGTAGCTTCTCAGATTGGAAATGATGATTATTGGAAGACTTCGTTTAACGATTATATTCCAGAATCTCCAAAAAAACTGCTGGATATGTTTGAGGGGAAATTTGAGAATTCTTTGAAGCTTTATTGCTTTTCGCCACAGGAACGAATGATAGCTTTTGCTGTGGCAGCCCAAAAAACAGTTCAGCAAGCAAAAAAAATCATGGATAAACAGCGTGCTCTTGATATAATTGCTGATTATGGTTGGAGAACATCACATTTTCTTTTCACTCCTACGCAAAGTCTTAATGAATGGGAGGCAAACGAATGGATTATAAATTCATAAAAATTACAGAATTTGAGCAAAGAGACGCAATAAAAAATCTTCTCGGTATTCCAAATGATGCTAAAACATGCGGTCCTTTTGGCATTTTGAATATCGATGAACTTACCATTTATATTTTGAATGCTGGAGCACCTCATTTCCCTGTATATTTACTTGTAGATTATAATGAACATCGTTACGGTTTGTTAGGAAGTTCCAAAAAGCAACCAGGGAATCAGTTTTGGGAGATACAATTAATTGATACAGCAATTGATGACAATGATGAAATCAAAAAAATGTTACAACTTGTTTGTGATAATGCACATTATATCGATTTGTTTAATAATTTCACAATAACAATAGTGGTCAAGGAATACGAAAAATTGATTATTCAAAATATAAAAGAAAACGCTTACGGAATAAAACTATATTAATTACATATAAGGAGATTAAAGATGGACAATGCAGATTTTAACAGTTGGCTTGCTATAAATAATAATACAGGCTTAACAACACTTCAATTAAAGGAACAATACCTTGTAGAATGGCTAAATAAGAATTGTGACAATTATTATCCGGACGAACTCGTCGATGAACTGTTTAACATAATGATATCATTAGATATGGATCAATATGTTAATAGCAGTTTCGATAGTAAGAATCTTGTTTTATATTCAGGACAATCATCAGATGGCGTTTATTATCATACAACTTTAGAAGGCTCACCGCAAATTAATGCAAATTATGTCTTAGCTAACAATACGGAAATGGCAGACTTTGCATTGTTTAAGTTGGATTCATGGGCTCAATCCAAATATAACAAAGATAGTATCACATACGATAAGTTTATGAGCAAAAGCTCTGGCAAATTTTGCGAACGTGCAGTAATTACACATTCAAGTGGAAATGTTTTAGCACTTATTAATTCTCCTGTTTCTGACAGTGTATGGATTAAATATGAATTACCTGCTCTTTGTGAAGAATGCGACCATGTTACCATGATAAACGGAATAGATTTTGAATTGTTAGGTAATAAGGCCAAAAATAATAATAATATGGATTATTGGGAAATCTCAGATTGCATAGATGCTGTTTCCCATGTAGCATATGATGATATTAATACAACAAATGTCAGTCATCTACTTGATAATGTATTAAATTTGAAAGAGGCATCATATTACGGATTATCAAGAAATGTTATCGACCATGATCATAATAATCGAATTGATTATATGGAATCAGCAGCACTATACTCTACTAAACGAGATTGCGAATTATTATTGAACTGGAATTATTACTCTGTTAGATCTTTTTCAAATATAATATATAAAGAATACTTAACAATATTCAAAAGGCTTCACAAAATTGATTTTTTTGATAGCACAATTAAAAAACATATTTATATTGATAAAACAACGGGTAGTATTGTATTTGATGATCCTGGAAAATATGCACCTCCACATGAACAATGGCATTATCAATCCAATGCTAAGTCCGTTCAAAACAGGCCATGGCCATGTTTACACCCAGATGAACCTGATGAAAATGAAGAAGTTTACGAAGAACCCGAAAAAGAACATAGCAGCAATAAAGGTAAGAATTTAGGTCAAAAAGCTGCTGAAGCCGCTGCTTTTGGAGTTGGTGCTTATGCAACGATAAAATCACTTATCGATCTTCATAAAGCTATTCACATTGATGATGACGATGATGATGACGACGATGACGACGATGATGATAATCACGGTGACGGCGGTACAGTAGTTATTTTTATTTCTGCTGCTGCACTTTCTGCAATTGCTGCCTCAGCCGCAAAAGCCGGTGCGGTATCAAAAATTGCACAGTTTTTTTCAAAATCATTAAAAGAGCTGGCATTAATGGCTGATACTATTGCAGCAATGTGTCTTTTAATAACGTCACGACCTTTAACTGTAAATGCAGCAGGAGAAGAAGGATATGAAATAACTGCAGATGAATATGAGCAATTAGACCTGTATCTTACAATATTTGAAGATCAACCTTCACTTTCTGAGTATCGTCCTGAAAATTTTGAAGAACTAATAGACGAGATTAGAAGAGGCACCAGCGATGATTCAAGATCAGGTTCATCCAAAATTGCTCCTAAAATGGATGAAGCAGAAACAATAGCTCCTCAAAGAGACCCTTTAATTATTAATCTTCATGACAATCCTGAGGACGAAATTGAATTAACAGGTATTAATGACGGCGTTCATTTTGATCTTGATAATAATCAATATGATGAAAAAACAGCATGGATTGGTACAACTGATGGTTTCCTTGCCATTGACAAAAACGGAAATAAAAGAATTGATAATGGCAGCGAGTTATTTGGCGACCAGTTTATTATGTCCAACGGAAAGAAGGCATCAACAGGTTCTGAAGCTTTGGCTAGTTTAGACGATAATAAGCTTGATGAAAACGAACAAAAAAGTGATGGTATTATAGATGAAAAGGATTCTGAATTTAATAATCTAAAGGTCTGGATTGATAAAAATCATAATGGATTCACAGATGAAGGCGAATTAAAATCTCTTAAAGAATTAGGAATAAAATCTATAGATTTATCTTTTTCTCCAACTGAAAACTACATATTGGATTCAGAAAATCATTCTTTTGAAGCAGAGCATTCTAATGTAACATTTGAAGACGGTACCAAGAAACGAATAGGTGAATATTGGTTTCATATTGACTCTTCCGATACACAGCATAACGGAGAAATGACATCAGGAACGGTTCCGAGTTTAGAAGAAGCATTATCAAATGATGATGAGAACTACACACTGCTTAATTTAACTTTGGATTTTGATTTAGCATCTGATATAATACACAAAAAAATGCTTTTAAAGAAAATACTATACTATATAACTGATTCAGCTGAAATTGATCCTAATAGTCGCGGAGAAAATATTGATGCTAGAGATCTTCATGTAATTGAGCGATTTATGGGACGTGATTTCAATGGAGTTGATGGTAAAAATCCTAATACTCGTGCTGCTGGAGAATTAAGAAAGATATATTCAGAAATAGAAAATATATATTATAATTTGGTTAATGTAAATTCTTCATTCTGCGGATATATCCCACTTATTGACGAAGGTAATGGTGATTTTAATTTTGAAGTAATAAATTTAATGATTGATAATTTCATTGAAGATGAAAACGAAGTTGATGTATTCGTATATGATTTGGGAATGTATATAAAATCCAAAGATAACGTCAATGATACGCATTACTTTGAACAATTTATTTCCGTTTGCTTGAGTAAATCAAGAAATTTTTCTGATATCATCAACATACTTAATGGTTCATATACATATATAGGCTCAGAAGCTAATGACAAATACACATCATTAAATGAAATGAACTTGATTTTTGGTGATTCTGGAGATGATATTCTTAAAGGAAGTAGCTTTGATGACCATATTTACGGTGAAGACGGAAACGACACTCTCAATGGTGGAAACGGAAACGACCACATCTACGGCGGCGCAGGCAACGATAGCCTTAACGGCGGTGCAGGTGATGATAACTATTACATCGGTGCAGACCATGGCGATGACAACATAAGAGATACCGAAGGCGATAATAAGATCGTATTTACCGACGGACTTTCAATTGATGATTACGATATGTCTATCGACGCAAGAAAAGGATTTGTTCTTACAAACAAAGGCAGCGAAGAAACTATCAGCCTTCGTGATTTCCTTGCGAATCCGCTTAATTACGATTTCATTTCCAATGGTGAAAGCTCTATTGATAATATCGGCGGCGGAAACCGTGAAGTATTCAATGGTACAGCTGATAATGATGTTATCGAAGGCGGCGACGGCTTCAATATCTTCTACGGCGACGACGGTGATGACGTACTCAACGGCGGCAAGGACATGGACTTCATGTACGGCGGCGACGGTAATGATACTCTCAACGGCAGAAACGGTCTGAACGTAATGTTTGGTGAAGGCGGAGACGACACACTATATGCAGGTGATGACGGTTCATACCTCAGCGGCGGAGACGGCAACGATAAGCTCTACGGCGGCGGCGGTGCTGATGTACTCGACGGCGGAAAGGGTGATGATTTCTTACAGGGAGATCACGGCGACAATACATATATCTACGGCAAGGGCTACGATCACGATATTATCGACGCTTCTTCAGACAACAACACTATTCTCATAAAGGGATATACTACCGCAGATATGAAGCTTTCACGCAATCTCCATAACGACCTTATCATTCGCTTCGGCGGCGCAGGTACAAACGACATTCTGACAGTAGATCACTTCTTCGACTATAACAGCAACCGCGACATCAGTTTCGTATTTGAAGCTGAAGGCGACAAGGTATACGGACAGTATGAGATCACCAAAAACAGAAACGTTTCATTTGAGCCTGCTGTTGATGATAACAACGGTCACTGGATGGGCATATATGTAAATGATAATGTTGAGTATCACGCTCTCGGCGGCAATGATATGATCGGCGCAGGAACAGGAAATGATATTCTTGACGGCGGTTCGGGAGACGATACACTCTCCGGAAGCACAGGTATAGATACATACATTTTCGCAAAGGGTTACGATCACGATACTATCAACGAGTGGAGCAATGAAAAGAGCATAATCAAGCTCTTTGACATAACTTCTAACGAAGTAGAATTCGTAGAAAACGAAAACAACAGCAACAGCCTCGATATGATCGTAAAGGGTACAGACGACGTACTCACTATAAGCAACTTCAGGAATGGAAACGAGACATACGAGTTCAAGTTCGCTGATCTTATCACAGGTACTATAGATAAGGATACCCTTGAATTCAATGCAACCGAAGAATCCGTAAAGCTCAAGGCAGATACTATCGCGGCTGCTCAGGAAGCTTTCGAGAACGAAGAAGAATTCGTTCTTGACGATACAGATTGGGTAAACACAGCTTATATGCATCTTGATGAAGGACTTGAATGCTTCGGCGATCCTACAAAGATATTCGATAGAACAAGCCTCTTTGTACCAAAAGTGGAAGAGGAATTTGAGACAATAGACAAGACTTACGTTGGACAGGTACCTGTAAGAGAAGCTGATACTATCCCTGCTGATGATATATCCTCAATTACCGATAAGCAGGTATTGATCCTCACAGAAAATATGTCTGCATTCAGCAATGACAGCCAGATATCAGACAGTATAAATATCGGAGATATCACTTCAGATTCTTCCGCTCTGGATCAGCTCCTCATAAATTCATCTGTGAACTAAGCTAATTGAATAAAAGACTTACGGCTCCCATAGGGAGCCGTATCGTTTTAAATATGTGATACAAATATAAATATTGGTATATAGCCGATAATCACAACTGTTATTAACTAAGTTTAAGTTGATGCGCCATGCCCAGCATCCAAAATTACGATTGGTACTACCTTTTCGGCATCTGTAACAGATACCGAAATTGCACCGTTTTCTGCTCTCTCGGCAATACGTGAAGCTCCGTACAATGTGAACAGCGCACAGCCGCACAACAACGCTCCGCTGACTATTTTTCTGTGTATTTTTCTCATACAGGTTTCTCCTTTTTTGATAATTGGTCACTGAATTATATGAGAAATTCTGAGAATATGCAAAAACTCCGACCAAATGCAAAACAGCTTTGATCATCCATCTGAAGCATTCTTCTCGTTGACTTTCTGTTCACTCATATGGTATAATGAAATCGCAAGCGCAAAGGAGTTGATAATTTGAAAAGGATAATTTCTATTATATGTGCTACAGTTGCAGTATTATACACTTCCTGTTCTATGATGCCTGCGAGATCTGCTTTTTCCGCAGATGATACATCAATAACAGCAGAACAGCTCGATCTTCCCGTAATATCCATTGATACTTTGGGAAAGGAAATTGATACCAAAAGGGAATATGCTCCTTCAAAAATTACGATATGGGATAAAAACGGTGAACTTGACATACCTGAAACAGAAGTTCAGATAAGACTTCGCGGAAATTCAACATTGCACGTTTCTAAAAAGAGCTACAAATTTAAATTTGATAAAAAGCAGAACCCTCTCGGCATAGGCGACGGTTCGGGTAAAAGCTGGAATCTGCTTGCGAACTATTATGATACGTCCCTTCTGAGAAATATGGCAGCATATCATCTCGGCGATATGCTTGATAATCTGCCGTATTCCACAAACTGCCGTTCGGTAGATGTCTATGTAAATGGTTCATATCAAGGCGCATATCTTTTATGTGAGAATATAAATGTAAACAAGAGCCGCGTTGCCATAACCGAGAAACCTGAGCTGGTGGAGGGAAACGGCTACCTTGTGGAAATGTCAAGAGCATTATTAAACCATGATCACTTTGAAGTGGATAATGCTTATTATGAAATAAAAAGCAAGCTTTCGAAGGATTGTTCTACTTCAATTATGCAAGAGGAATATATATCGAATTATATTTCTAAGTCCCTCAATGTACTCAGAAGGCAGGATAAAGCCCGTGCTGAGGAGCTTATCGACATACCTTCCCTTGTTGACAATTTCATTGCAAATGAGGTCTGCAAGAATAGCGATATTGGCTGGGGCAGCTTTTACCTGTTTAAGGACGCAGGCGGCAAGCTTACATTTGCTCCGATATGGGATTATGACTTTGCTTTTGGAAATTATGAAAATTATAAAGGCTTCGACAGCCCTTACGGCATAAATGAGTTTGATATTACCACCAGCAATTCAAACTCCAATCAGTGGTATTGTTATGCATTGCAGAATGACTGGTTCCGTGAAGCAGTTGCAGTCCGCTGGAAAGAAGTATCCAAACAGGTAAGTACGCTTCCTGATTATGTTAAGGAAGAAGCACAGAAAAATATGCGCTCATATGTGAGAAATTTCGATATGTGGGCTCCGCTCGGGAAGGAATATTTCATAGAAACGGACAGTATAGCGAAGTTTACAGAATATCAGGAGCATACTGACTATCTAAGTGAATGGACAGCAAAGCGTATCCAATGGCTTGATGATTATTTCGGCTCTGAGGACTTCAGAAACGGTGTATTCCTTGACGAAAATAACAGACCCATTGATTCTGAAAACGCCTTTGCAGCTATAAATGTAAGGTGCTATGACATTTCGGGCAGTTTTGACTATGAAGCTATTGGTTTTGATGTTGAAGCTACTAAATGGAGCGATATGACCTTTCGCCGCTTTTTGTTTCGTGCAGGACACAAATACAGACTTTCATTTGATATAGAAGGTGATCCTTCAACACAGCTAAAATACATGATAAAGGCATCTGAATGTGATCTTGACATAAACGATACAGTTCCGGTTACAAAAGAAACGACACATTATGAAAAAGAATTTGAATCAGATTACACATATTTTGATTACTTTATAAAGATCGAATTCACCGACAGCGGTAAAGTAAAAGTAAAGAATTTGTCTCTTGTGGATATTACTCCAAAGGAGCTGGTAATACAAGGCGATGTCAATGATGACGGGCAATATGACCTATCTGACTTTGTATTGTTTCAGAGATGGCTGCTCGGTTCTCCGACAGCCCGCCTTGATAACTGGGAAGCCGCTGATCTTTGCAAAGACAACAGGCTTGACGTTTTCGACCTGTGTCTTATGAGACGCAGGCTAATATGCTGATAAAAATCACATTTATTACTTTATAAATCACAGCAAAAGCTCCCCGAGGGGAGCTTTGCTGCTTATATGAACTATGTTTAAGTTGATTCGCCATATCCCGCATCTAAGATTATAATTGGTAGTGCCTTTTCTGCATCTGTAATTGAAACAGGCACAGCTTCTTTTTCAACTCTCTCGGCAATACGCGATGCACCATACAGTGTAAACATAGCACAGCCACATAGTACTACACTGCTTACTATCTTCCTATAAACTCTTCTCATATCAGATTCTCCTCCCGCTTATACAGTATTTAGTCACTGGATTATATTCGTAAATCCGACTTTATATGCCAAACAACGCCGAGGCTTAAAGCCCCGGCGTTGTTATTTAATGTTTGCAGTACAAAATTGTACATTGTTTTTTATGCTTTTGAACGATAATTCAAAGTTGCATCATAGTAGATGTAAAGCGATGAAACTGCATTTTTAGTGGCATTATCACTGCTGATTCTGTTAAGAACTGCGTAAACGTAAGAAAGTACAGATAAGCTACATATTGCAGTTCCATTAGTTGTTTCAGCTATGATAGCATATGTATCTAAAAAACACAACTATATTTTTATAACATTCGAGCTTACGGAAAGTACTGCTTATATAAGAAATAAAATATAATAATGCGATTCTTCTTTTTGTGATATTTTGCAATACATTCACAAACTTGTCCGAATTGTAAATTTTGAGAGCAGCATATTGTGCTTCATATATTTTGGTGGTATAATAATTATATGCCATAAAGGCAAATGATATAATTAAAGGAGAAAAACTATGAAAATCAAAAAGATGATCGCAGCTGTAACTGCACTTGTGCTCGTTGGGGGAGCATACAACGTTACAGCAGAAAAAAGCGTTATCGGCAGCGTTTTTGCAGCCGCCACCGAAGCTTCTGCCGAGGTTGTCAAGGACGGCATCAGGTATACTTTAAGAAACGGTGAAGCTGTCGTCAATGGGGCTGTCGACGATTCTATCGCTGATCTCGTTATACCTGATGAGGTGGATGACTGTCCTGTTACGGAGATAGGCGAATCCGCCTTTAATCCTTATTATAATGAGATACATCCGCATATTAAATCATTAACTCTGGGTAAAAATGTAAAAAAGATATGCGATTCAGCTTTCAGAAATTGTTATGAGCTTGAAACCGTTACTCTTAACGATGAACTTGAATACATTGATGATGATGCCTTTTCCCATTGTTACAGCTTAAAAGAGATAAAAACAGGAAGCAAGCTGAAGCAAATCGACTCAGGTGCTTTTAGTTTCTGTTTAAATCTAAAAAGCTTTGAAATAGGAGAAAGTGTAGAAGAGATAGAGGGCGGTGTTTTTGACAGATCAGGCATTGAGGTCTTTGAAGTACCTGAAAGATTTACAGAGATTGAAAATGTTTTCAGTGCTTATGATATAAATGTATATCATGGCGGTATAGTTAAGATAAAGAATCCTGAGTGCAGACTCTTTGAAGATAAAAAATCCTGGGAAAATACACTGATAGTATGTGATGAAGTTTCGATTGCAAGACAACAGGCAGAATATTATAATTTGACATGGTGTACTTTTGAGCAGTATGAAAAGGGTGAGTACGAGAAACAGGAATTATCACCGCTGGATGATCTTATATGCGTAAGAGATTATGGCATGAGTTTTGGTGAAACTGATGGCGGACTTAGGATCAATGGTGTTCAGATGTCAAAAGACGGTACGCTTATCATTCCTGATGAAGTTGCAGGTATACCTGTTGTTGAATTCGGCATTTTTGATGAAGAAAATGACCATTTCTCTATAAATCCTGTAACCGCAGTAGATACAAAGAAGATCATTCTCGGCAAAAATATAAAAAGATTAGGACAAAATGCGTTTGAAGATTTCCGTAATCTTGAAGTAATTGAGGGCGGCGAAGGTCTTGAAGAAATAGGCAAAAACGCATTTGCAAATCTGCAAAATTTAAAAAGCATATCATTCAGTGATAATATCAATGATATGAAATTCGACGTCACAGATCGACTTATATGCAATATGGCATATGGAATGGAATTTGAAGAAGTTAATGGTAAGCTCGTGATCAAAGAAATAGGTGAAAATGCTATAAAAGACGGTACCCTTGTAATACCTGATGAAGTACAGGGAATGCCTGTATCATATATAAACGCAGCCGATACAAAAGAACTTATTTCATCAACTGTCAGCAACGGATTAAAGCTTGATTTTTATATCCTTCCTGCGTACAGGTCCAATTTTATAGCAAGTGAAGTAAAAGAAAATATCAAAAAAGTCGTTATCGGAAAAAATATAAATGTGATCCCTGAAGAAACATTTATTGATTGTACAAATCTTGAAAGCATTGAAGGCGGAGAAGGCATTGAATATATAGGTGAGTCTGCTTTTCAAAACTGTACAAAGCTTGCTTCGCTGAAACTGTATGACAATGTCACGGAAATAGATAACTCAGCTTTCAGAGGCTGCACTGATCTTAAAACGGTTAAGCTTGGTAGTGGATTAAAAGAAATGAAAATGTCTGCATTTAAGGATTGCGGATCACTCGAAGAGATCAGTTTACCGAATAAAATTACCGAAATAGATTCATATGCTTTTGAAGGTACAAATATGAAGGCTATCATTATTCCGGAGAATATAAAAATAATAGGCGTAGATTCATTTACATGGAAAGATAACTCTTCCGAAGAAAAAGCTATTGTCAAGATCTACTCTGCTGACTGTGATTTTTATTCAAATTCCATAGACCTTAATAAAGTTGATAAGATATATGGATATGCAGGTTCAACTGCGGAAAGAATTGCAAATATAAATTACAAAAACTTTTATGCTTTCGGTGACACTAACTGTGACAATGGCGTTGATATGAGCGATGCTGTGCTAATAATGCAGAGCCTTGCAAATCCTAACAAGTACGGACTTAACGGTAACGATGAACACCATATAACAGAAAAAGGTATCGACTGTGCTGATGTCGAAGGAAACGGTGACGGAATTACTGCAAACGACGCACTTAAAATACAGAAGTACCTCCTCGGACAGGAAAATTTTTCATAACAAAAACAAACACCGCACAGTTTAACACTGTGCGGTGTTTTTAAGATCTGAATATTGCTGGCATAGTTATGCTCCCCATAATAACGATATAATATATTACAGCTCCAATTGGGAGCTTTATCGTTTTAAATATTTGGTGCAAAGATAAATACTGGCATATAGTTAAGAAATACAACTGTTACCTCTTGAATATTTAATAATTATATGAAATCGTTTTTACAAAAAGCATTCCACCGAATCCACTCAATTGAAGTAAATTGGCTATATTAAGCCATTTCAAGAATTTTATTCGAACTAAGTTTAAGTTGACGCGCCGTGTCCCGCATCTAAGATTATAATTGGCAGCGCCTCTTCTGTATCTGTAATTGATACAGGCACAGCTCCATTCTCAGCTTTCTCAGCAATATGCGAAGCTCCGTACAGTGTGAACACAGCGCAGCCGCACATTACAACACCACCAACTATCTTTCTGTGAACTCTTTTCATTTCAGTTTCTCCTTCTACTTACTTAATATTCAGTCACTGGATTATATTCGCAGGTTCGACTTTATATGACAAAGTTCCGGTCA
>DBYI01000027.1:16733-17350 GCA_002310115.1 Ruminococcus flavefaciens | reverse complement strand
CCCGCCATTACGGCGGTTATTGCGTAAACACTGATTATATCACAGGCTATCCACTATTCCGAGAAGAAACTCCTGTATCTTCAAAGCATCGTTTGAAGTAAGTCCGGCCACATCCTTATCAACATCACCGTTTTTAGCCCCTTGTTCTGTAAGAGCTTTTTCGTCTGCACCACCTATTCCATACTTGTTTGGATTTGCAAGCGCCTGCATTATAAGAACTGCATCGCCCATATCGACCTGACCGTCGCAATTACCATCTCCTGCCACCATTACATTGAGCTCAGAAATCGTTGAAGTCTTAGACGTTGGCATTGTATTTATCGTCGTTGTTGTTGAAATTGTGGTGGTAGTCGTCACGGCAACTCCTTTTTCATCTCTCGCATTATTCTCAAAGAACAAAAGCATCCATGCAAAAGCTGCCTGCCACTGAGGTGCGACCGAATTGCAGGTCCATGCCTGAACAGAGTCTGCATATAGCTGCTGATCAGGCACCTCGCCAATCTTCAGCCCAATCCCCTTAACAAAATTGTCACTTATACCGTCTGGACTTCCGGCTAATCCGGTAGGGCCGCCCACCATTACACCGTCAGAAGCATAAGGGTAGCTTTTATCCATCT
>DBYI01000027.1:0-16654 GCA_002310115.1 Ruminococcus flavefaciens | reverse complement strand
TCTCGTCGCCTGTTGCATCATAAGCATAAGCCATTACAACAGCGTTATTGACTATGGAAGAATTAGAGCCATATTCATAGGTCTTCCAGCTGTCTGAATAAGCCGAGTACGGATCAAGTCCGAATCCGCATTCTACCTGTCTGTACGGAATATCCATAGCGTTGGCATTTTTCTTACTCTCTATATTTCTTGTGGCTGCATCTACGAAATCATCAGCTGCCTTGCCGATATTTACTGTTATCAGTTTTCTGTCCTCATCCGAGATCTTATCACTGAGATACAGCGATATAGTTCCAAAGTCAAGTGTATTAGTCTCACTGAACGCTTTGAAATCGTCATCTGGCTGAGGCCAATGAATGATCTTGGCATAGTCAGGTATACATTCTCTCATATTGAAAGCAGATTTGCAAGAAGTAAGATAATCATAATAATCTTTCTCACCTGTAGTGGCAAAAAGCTCGCAAGCTGCCCAGTAAACCTCATCATCAATATTGATATCGCCAAAATCAAGATCACTGATATCATAGCTGGTACTACCTTTGTTAGGAGCAAAATGCTGATCATGTATAGAGCGATCTTTCCATTCATTTTCATGCTTTTTAACTGCTTCCCAAGATGCCTTAGCCTGTTTCAGACACTCCTCAGCAAAGTCAGGATCAGATTCTTCCCAAACACGCGCCGCCTGTGCTGCGCAAGCTATAAAGTCAAACGTTGCAGCATAAGTTGGAGGATTAACCAATCTTACAAAATACTTATTGCACATATCAAGAGTATAATTTACAGGGTCAAATCTGCTGTAGTATCTGACACCGTGATATACCATGTCAGCATACTCCTCGCCCCAGATACTGTCTTTTTCGGGATCAACGACCATATTCATCATGAACTCAAGCTCATATCTTGCTTCTTCAAGAGCGTTATTTAGATTTCCTTTTTCTGTTTTAGTGCCGTTTTTCTCCGAAAGCTCATACATATTCTGCAAAAGCCATACTGTATTTGCTCCGGCAATAATGTTTTTTTCGCAATTATCATGAGTGTACCAGCCACCCGAAACGTCCGTTTTTATGTTATTTTTATTCGATGAATACCAATCTTCCCTGAAGTATGCTTCATCCTGTGCGTGATAGGCTTTATGAGCGAGCTTTGTCCTGTTTTCATCAGAAGATGAAGAAATAATCTTTTCCGCTTCCAGATCAGTATCTGAACGCTGCAGATAGAAGAAATTCATTGCATCTCTGAATATGTCACCGTAGATACTGTCCCCTACTGTAAATTCATGGCTTATATTACGCTTATAGATTTCACCGTTGAAAGGATTTGCATACACGTTTTCCTCATCATCGACTACTATTGTGTACTTTCCAGGCTTCTTTACTTCAGAAAAATCTAGCTTATGGAAAAAGCCGTCTCCTGCTTCGGGATCAGGCCCTACAGGAACGGTTCTGCCTTTAAAGACCTCTTCGCCATTTGCATCGATCACTATGAAGTCCATTGCTTCTCTATCGCTCTCCGTCACATATGTTGCCACTTTCTTTGAAGCAGGATAATAACCGACCTGATTAAGGCGAACATCGCTTCTCGGTATCACATATCCAAAGTCTCCGGTGCTTTGCCAGCCGCACACTGACTCTTCCGACTCTTCACAAGTAAGGCATTCTATTACCATATCATCAAACCAGATCTCATCGCCCTCCTTAGCATTGCCCTGATATTTGGTACCATTTGCATAATAGAATGACCATTCAGCATCCTCAATATCCTCTATAGGCTTGAATATTCCCTCAAAGGTCTGCCATTCAGTTGAAAGCTTTACAGCCGAAGAAGGCCATTTCCCACCCATATGGGGACCCATATGCATATCATTTGTCTCACCGTCGAGCTCAAAGTATTCCTCATCGCCTCTGATATTACCGATCTTTGAGGAAAGCTCCATACCTTCCCTTTTGCTCTTGACACTAAAACTTACTTTGTACTCATGACCAGATCTGAAATTGAGATTTCTGTGCCTGAACTGGAGATCCCACTTTTCACGATCTGCTCCGGTAGGACAGCTAATACTGATATGGAATGTACCATCTTTAAGCTCAAACGACTGCTTTGCTGGCAAAGCAGAACTGAGGTGCCACGGCAGAGACTTTTTCTCGAATGTGCTTTCACCGATGACCATGATCGTCCTTTCCTGATCGGCAGGAGCCGCAGCTACCGTCGGCACTGCTGCCATAATAAAAGCCATAATGCCCGCAATTAGTTTACTTATCTTTTTATACATATGAAGCCCTCCCTTTTGATTAATTTTATAACATACGTATTTATAAACGTTAGTTATGATTTACTTTATCAGAATTATATCATACAAAAAAACAACAGTCAACATCAGAAAAGGAAATCTCGACTGAGGCATCAACTATTATTCTATCAGCAAATCTAAATGTGGCCTTGCTTAGCTTCACATGCATATTCAGCATATCATCTGGAGAAGGCAGACACGTGAATGTCACTCAAAGTATCGTCATACAGCATTTCTCACAAAACCTCATGAGTGTGTCTGTAGAAAATGCCGAAATATCAAATTTTGAAAATATATGCTTGACATTGACGTTACGTCAAGTGATATAATAGTTTCATAAACCCGAAGGAGAAGAAATCAATATGGAAACTGCTGAAAAACACATATCAAAAAACAAAGCACTCATCATTTACATCATTGCCTTTTACACCATATGGGCTCTGTTTGAATTTTGCGGAAAACCAGTCATAAATGACCTTTTTCCCGGAATAGTCAGTTCAGAGATCGTAAATGAGGTTGTTATCAAAAATCTTGTATGGATACTTCCGGCAGCACTTCTTGTACATCACTACAAAGACGATGTCTGTATCGAGCTGAAAGAGATGTTCACAACAAAGGTGAAATGGCTGCATTATCTGCCAGTATTCCTGCTCTTTGTGCTCTATCCTCTTGTCAGTGCGTATCGCATGAAAGGTTCATTATCTTTAAGCAGCGATTTTGGAGCTAAACAGGTCATAGATTTTTCATTTGTCGGCATCACAGAAGAAATGGTCTTCCGAGGCTGGCTGCTCAATGCTATGGTCGGCAAGGACAAAAAGAATCAGTGGAAAGCGATACTGCTGAGTTCACTATTGTTCGTGGCGATCCATATTCCGACATGGATCATTCACGGCGAGTTTGCAGGAGCTTTTCTTCATTTCAGATTTGTTACGATCATAATTCTGAGTGCCATATTCAGTATAACTTTTTTGAAAAGCAGAAATATTCTCGTTCCCGTGGCTCTGCACATGATATGGGATTTTCTGCTGAGTATGGTTTGATGAATAACCACTTGTTTTGAATCCTTGTGCAAGAGATATGAGTTTGAAGTCAGATCAATTGTATTGGTGATGAATATGTATGATATGAAAAGTATAACAGCGGTATGCAGACTGCTTGGTATAACCTCACGGACGATACGTTACTATGAACAGCTTGGACTGATAAAAACTGTCAGGAAAAGCAATACTGCGCCGCGCCAACTCGACATGGAAACCATTGAACGCCTGCGCAAGATCTGCTTTCTGCGGAAATTGGGTATGGGACTTGATGAGATCGCAGAGGTCATCAACAACGATGAAAAAGCAACTGAACTGATAATTCGCAAAAAAGCAGCGATGAAAGCGGAGATCAATGAACTGGTGGAACGCGTTAACCTGCTGACGGAAGTCATGGCAGCTGCAGAACAGGGTGAGAATATCTACGAGACAGAAAAGCGTCTCAGCCTGCCGCCGGATCATGAGGAGATGAAGCGCATTGCAGGCGAATGCATCAAACTGATACTTGAACGACGTTTTGAGGAGCTGCATAATTATCTGGACGAGGATATGCGGCAGATGCCGCCAGGCTTCTTTGAGGTCGGCTGGAATGTGCATATCAAGCCCTGCGGTGCGTTTGTATCCATTGGGGAACAGAGCATCGTCGCTGATACCGTCATCAACAGGCTGCATTTTGAAAAACAGGATATTGCCATCCTGATAGAAGTCCACGCAGGCATCGTGACGGGTATGCTACTGCAATACTGCAAGGAATAACATCGAAAGGGGAAAAAGCTATGAAAAAAGTCCTGAAAAAATTCTTTAAGGTGATCGGTCGGATACTGCTTGTCCTGCTGATACTTTTTGTTGTTTTAACGATCATCTTCGCCTGTATGAAAAAGTCATTGCGTCAAAATAATATTGATATTCTTGAAGAAGACGGCTTCGTCAATTTTGTTTCCGCAGGCGATTTCAACATGAACGTCAATATTTTCGGTGACGGAAAGTATAAGATAGTTGCAATGCCGGGAAGCAGAGCCTCAGCTTTTCCTATTGAAATGAAGAAGTTGTCCGAGCAGCTCAGCGATGATGTATCTATTATTGCTGTGACACGTCCGGGTTACGGCATATCGGGCGAAACAAAAAAAGATGTCACAACGGAGTATATCGTTGAAAGCACCCGTACAGCGCTGAAAAAAGCAGGCGTCGAAGCACCGTATATACTTATGCCACATTCATTGAGCGGTCCTTATGCGACATATTGGGAGAACAAATATCCCGAAGAAGTATCGGGCGTTATATTCATGAACAGCATCAGCTCGGCTGATGAAGAAATGCCAGAAAAAGGCATTCCGAAATTAATGCGAAACGGATTGGTCGCAATCGGCACTTTCGCCAACAAGACAGGCTGGACAACGGCAATGAATGCTTTGTTTGCAAAAGAAGACAAAGATGCTTATGGCGAATACGCAAAAGATGCTTTGGCATTTAAGAAGGCCTCCGTCCCCAATTTCGGAGAAGTAAAGAACAACAACATCAATATGATAACAGCATGGGATTCAATACAGGCAAACGACATTCCGAAGGTGTACATTACAGACGATTATGAAACACTTGAAGATGTAAGAGAATACTTGATGTTCCTCTACGGCGATGTCGATGAAGAACTTGCGCAAGAGCGCTTTGAAGAAACTCAAAGTGAACAGCATAAAGAACAAAGGAAAAAATTAAGTGAATACTGCAAGAGCCTCGGCAACTGTGAAGAAATTAACATCTCCGCAAGCCATTGGATATCCGCCCAATATCAGGAAGAATTTATAAAAGAAATTGAGAAGCTGATAGACAGAATCAAATAATATTGTTATGATAAGAACATGCCCTTCTTATTATGAACAAGCTCTTGTTTGGCAATGACTAATCGATGGAAATAACTACAAATCGACTGTGCTGATGTCGCAGGAAACGGAGACGGAATTACTGCAAACGACGCACTTAGAATACAGAAGTACCTCCTCGTACAGGAATATTTTTCATAATAAAATCAAGCACCGCACAGTATCGCCCCAACGACTATTTTTCTGTAAATTCTTCTCATTTCAGGTCACCTTC
This sequence comes from Ruminococcus flavefaciens, assembly GCA_002310115.1. Taxonomy (GTDB): domain Bacteria; phylum Bacillota; class Clostridia; order Oscillospirales; family Ruminococcaceae; genus Ruminococcus; species Ruminococcus flavefaciens_K. Next base: position 11,242 of record DBYI01000027.1, on the reverse strand, counting down.
CACTTATTTGATGTTTAATCACTGGATTATATTCGTAAATCCGACTTTATATGACAAAGTTCCGGTCAATTATGTGAATTTATAACTGCATCCTGTTTTTGTAACACCACTTTCCATCAGAATCTGCACGCAGATTACCTAACAACAAAGCAGCCTGCACAAATCTCATAGACTGCTATTAGGTATTATATGAATTTTTTGTATTTTCAGTCAGTCATTTTTATTTTTTGACAGTAAAATGGCTAAAAATAGTCAATTATTGCACTAATTAAAAAACATTCTACATTTCTAAAAATATACCTCCTTTACAAATTATTTTTTAGTGTATAGTTAAATTAAAAGTGGTTTATCAGGCGAAAATAAGGCGAATTTTTGCTTGAAATATCAAAGGAGTGAAAATATGAAATTTAAACCAAACAAGAAATGTATCAGTGCTGTCCTCGCAGTACTGATGGTATCAGCAGGCACAAACTCTTTGTATTCACCTGTTCAGGCTGTTGACACATCAACAACTGTCGCAGAAGGATTTGTGGACGCTGTTTCAGGCGGTAACAAGGTCGGCGGCGGCTGGGGGAACTTGGACGGCAACAACGGTACTGCCGTTACCAGCGAGGTAGTCAAGATAATGCCTATTGGCGATTCCATAACCTTTGGTATGGGTGAAACAGGCGGTTACTTAAAAGTTACGATCAACAGTATTTTTCAACGAAAAGAAGACAGTGAAAAAAACAAAAAAATCTATGTAACACCTAAAAGCAGTCTGTGCAATTTGTGCAGGCTGCTTTATTGTTAGCTGTAACTATAATGTTAAAAACAAATAGCAATAGATGATTTGACATATAATAAAAAGAAGTATAATAGAATGATACATCTCATAATAACAAGAAACACTCCATTTTTGTTTTGTGTTACACTTTACAAGTAATTAGCGTTATTATAAGTAAAGACAGATTTGCATTTATAAAAGTATTGCCTACCGTTCAAAGCAAAAAGCAAACAAAAATACTCTTTTACAACTTCATTTTGCTGTATGAATACAATATCTGCTTTAAAAACATTTTTTTGATTCATGAGCCCTGTTCATGGCAGAGCTTCATAAATTAATATGGGGAGGTGAGTTATTTACACCTGCGGCAGACAGTTTTTCTGCATTATAGATAGCATAGAAACAGAATTAGACTTTATCGAAAAAATTAAAAAGGAGTAATAATGATGAAATTGATTAAAAGGTTTTCAACTATTTTGCTTACGGCATCAGTCGCCGCATCAGCAATGCAAATTTCAGCTTCAGCAAAAGAACTTGACGAAAGCAAAACCTATAAGGTAATGATTATCAATTTTGATCCCATCTTTGACGTAAACGGTCAAGAAGTCAAAATGCACGACCTTATGGAAGTTCTTGATGTTGAGAATAAGTTCTTCCAGAAATGGAACAATCCATATGATCTTGCAGACCGTTTTGCTAAAGCCATGTCTGAGGTCAGCTACGGAAATGTGAATTATACTGTTGCTGAAAAAATTGAACTGAATGAGTTCCCGTTGAATAAAGAAGGTAAGGCTTACACTACTGACGAATATTACAATACTTTAGTGGACGCCTGTAACGCGACCAACGGCAGATACTGGGAATACAATGGTTGGAATGAATCAGGCTATTCTTTTGATTATGAAAACTATTTCAACAAGTATGACGTTTACGAAAAAGTCAACAGCGGTGAAATAGATGAAGTTTGGTTCTTTGGCGGGCCCATGCTGGGAGTTACTCTTTATGAGACAATGATGGCAGGAAAGGACGCATTCTGGGTAAATGGTGAAGCAATCGTCAAAGAGGATTGCAGAAATTTCATTGCATATGGGTTCAACTATGAACGTGAACTTGGCGAAATGCTTGAGGACGCGGGGCACCGCACTGAATCCATAATGAACAATGTTTTCGGATGTCCTGATTACACAAAAGATTATTCGGAGTATAATGACTGGGAGAAATTCACTGCTTACGACCTTGTATCAAAAGGAAATGCAGGTGTAGGAAATGTACATTTTGCTCCAAACAGCAAATCTGATTACGACTGGGGCAATACCGACAATGTCCAGTCATACTGCGATAACTGGTACAATTATCCTGACATTTCAGGAGTTTCAAAAACCGTAAACTGTTCCTTATGGGGCGACGGCAATACAGAAAAGCATCATAGATGGTGGTTTAGACATTTACCTCATGCAGATGGTATCAATGAAGCAACAGGCAAGTTTAATAACTGGTGGAAGTACTTCTCTCTTGAATATCTCAACGACTCAACTGTTGAATCTCGCGATATAACCGAATGCACATTCAGCAGCATTCCTGATGTAACATATACTGGAAGTGCTATCAAGCCTTCTGTAACCGTAACAGATGAAGATAAAGTGCTGACGCTGAACGAGGATTACACTATCATCTATGAGAATAATATCGACATCGGTACGGCATCTGCTGTGATATGTGGAATTAACGATTATGAAGGAACATATGTCATTAACTTTGAGATAGTTCCAGCAGATGTGCCTGATACTGAAAACACAACGTCTCCTCAAAATGTTATTATGAACCTTATCATGATGCTTATGAGGATGCTCTTTTCCTATTTATAATCGTTTCCATAAACTGTTCTTTTGTGCTTTTTTTATTTTTTAATTAACGCTCTCCCATTTATTAAATAACATCTCAACGGCAGGCAGAAACTTCAATCAAGAAGTATCTGCCTGCTTTTTAATACACTATATCCCATGTATATCTCATTTATTCAATGAACTCAAAGCTTCGTAATTATAATTTATCATACTAATTATTATTATATTTCTGTGAGATAGTTATTATCATATATGATTAGAACTTCAAAGATTAAACAGAATTAAAAGTGTTGCACTTTCAGAAAAATAAACGTTATTATAAATGAGAACAAATTTGCTAATAAATATGTAAAGGATGACTTTATGACTGACGAAAAGATATTGACTCTTATGCGAGAAGCTCCATCAAACGGACAACAAGCACTTTTTGATAAGTATTACAACTATGTTTTTTCAATAGTCAGCAGGATAATAAGCGGATTCGGAAGCCATAACGATTCAGAGGAATGCGTTATAGACGTTTTCGCTTCTATTATGATGAAGATGCATCCTGATAATAATATATCACTGAAATCATACATAGGAGCAGTCGCAAAAAATACAGCGATAAGCATGAGAAGATCTCTTGCATCAAAAAAAGCCTCTTGCATATCTTACGACGATGAAACTTTTTCTGAAATAACAGGCGATGAGAATATCGAAGAAAGCACTGACAATTCTGTGCTTGCCGAACAACTGCTCCATAAAATAGAAGAGCTTGACTACCCTGATTCAATAATAATAGTCCAGAAATACTATTATAACAAGACATCAGGGGAGATCGCAGAAATGACAGGCATGAGTGCAGCAGCTGTGCGCGTCAGATGCGGACGCGCAATGAAGAAACTAAAAAAACTCCTAAACGCCGATGGCATAACGCTTTAAAGGAGGGATATAATGAATACAAGAAAAAAGATCATTAAAACCCTGCGAAGCGCGGATAAGGCTTCTGTTGAGAAACTTATGGCAGAAGCTGCAAAAAAGGACGAGATATTTGCAAAAGTAATAAAACACGCTGAAAAAGACAATGAATATACTGATGTCGCCGTGGGAACAGAACAGTATAACAGAAGAATGAGTATTGTTCATTCAGCCTCGGTGACGGCCGCATCAGTACTTCTTGTTGTAGGCATCTGGGGCGCAGTACACCTTTTAAATTCTAGCAGATTAGAATATTTTAATCACCATGTAGGTGACAGCAATATAACCATGGATATCACAGACAACAATGATAACGTTAAAACCGATAATACATCGAAACATACTGAAACAACGACCACAAACGTCACATCAGCCAACGAAAAAATAACCACTGTAAATGCTACGACAACGATTACAGCTGACGGAAATACAACAGATACCAATAACAAAACCTTAGAAACTACAACAGCAACAACTTCAATCAATGAAAATATTAAAGAAAACATTACTACTGCTTCAGTTCAGCAGTCTGAGCAAAATGAAACGGGAGAACAGCTTCATGTGAAATGTATCAACGCTGTATATAATTATGATAAATTTTCCGCCGATTTTACTGTTAGCCGCGGTTCGGAAGAATATCCTATTCATTTATGCTATGCAGGTAATATTAAGATCGATAATGCATCAATGACAGGCGAAATGTTTCAAAAACGTCTTGCTTCTGACGGACACCTTTACTGTGACGAGCGACATTACTACCTAAACGATAAGTATGTATATGCAAGTGACAACGGCGAAGGTGGTTTACTTACAAAAATCAATAACATGAGTAAAAAACTCTATACAGGCGATATATATGACAGGGTTTACTATACTGATTATGCAGGTTTTCATTTCATCCGCAAAAACATAGAAAATGAACAACGTAAGCCTTATGGTAACGAGCGCCGTAACGAAACGCCTTGGGAAATAACAGATGAAAGATATGAAAGTGGCAGAATGATAGCCAGTGTAAAAGGAAGCTATGAAGAGATGTATGACAGAGGCGTATCTCCAGTTCAACATGAAAAGTTTACTTTTACAGCTGATATCGACATTGAAACAGGCGTGTGTTTAGGATTTGACGTTTTTCTGAACGGCGAATTACTGATAGAGAGTTTCAAAGCAACAAATTTCAAATTCGATGAAGAAGCAGAATCTCCTTTGACTTCGATAGAAGTAAGGGCATTTCTTGATGAAAATGGATATGATATGGACACACTAGACAAGTTCAGTGATTACCAGATAAGTGACATTAATTAAGCTTTATAGTAAATTTGAGTATGAGAGGCGAAAAATAAACCTTTATTTTCCTCTCTTTCGAGTATTACGTCGTGGCTTTGTTTCAAAACGTAATCTACAATATTATATGTTAAAAGCTCCGAATATATGATCGGAGCTTTTAACTACTATTTCAATGATTCATTTTAAAAAAATTTTAGTTTTCCACCTTGGCACCGCCCCATTCAACAACTGTAAAGCCCTTTCTTTCAAAGGTTTCAAGCTGCTGTGGTTCAATATCAACTGCATTTTCAAGCGGAATATATGCCATGAATATTCGAAGCAAACTGTCAGGTGCCGGTGTAATATCAAGCTTCGCCGCTTCTGTATAAAGGTCACCCTGGAAGGTAATGAGATTATACGCATTATGTTCCATTTGTGGCAGCCAGTAAACGATAAACTCATTCACTTCCTCTTCCGTCATTCCCATATAGGCAAGTTTTTCCTTGAGAAAGCTTTCGGTATCACTGCCCGCAACACAGAATCCCTTTGAATAATCAAATCTTGTTCGTGCGTTAACGCTTTCCCAGAAAAGATACTTATGATGTGTACCGTCAGACTTATTAAGAAGCGAACCATCGGGATATGCTGTCACATCCCAACCATTATTATATTTTGGGTATGTTGTGTAGAGATCCGAGGTAGTCAGCTCAAGTTCAACATGAACATCTGTCTCCTGTTCAGGATAAAGGTAAATTACAGGTTTTCCCCACTGTCCTCCTGAGAAAACAGATTCAACCGCATCATTTATGCTGACCCAGCCATGCTGACCATTGTATTCAGTAAAGAACCATGTATTATCATTAAACTGATATCCAAGTTCTGTAAGCTGTGTTCCTACAGGAAGCGAAGCAACAGCGTCATAGCTTTTATCAGGGCCAAGATACAATTTCACTCCGGATCCAACAACATTATATACCATTCCAAAATTCCAGCCAGTATCAGGCTCAATATAGTCCTTTACAGTTGCCTTGGAAAGTTCTTTTCTCATAAGACAGAGATCATATATATCCCAGACTCCGTCACCATTAAGATCATAATCCGTGCCTGCTGGGATATTAACCTTTTGTCCGAGAACAAAACTGCTCAACTTCTGAAGATCATTTGCTTTATAAACAACGCTGCCTGTTTTCTTTACGTTAGCCGAATTTATAACAGCAGAGCCCTCATTACCATATACCTCCAGTGTAAACAAAACATCCCATATGTCATAGGTCTTAAGACCAAGTTTGTTCAGCTTTCTTATTATATCGGTCGCATCAATAGAACCTGCATAGTGTTTTTCAGTATCCAAAGCATTCTCGGACTGATCCTGACGTTTAAGAAGAACATTCCAAAAATTATTCTCCTTTACTTGAGGAAAAATGAGAATTACATCATATTTCACGCCATTTGATTCAATAGCACCGACCCCCAAAGGATCTTGGTATGCTATCTTTTTTCCTGTCAGTTCTCCGTTCCAATTATCAGCAATAAAAATCTCACAACCACTGTAATCATCATTAGTCTCTGGACTTAACATTGCATCTGCATTATTACAAATTATTCTGGCACCTAAGCCCCAATAAGCGTTTTTATTTAATGCAGTGACGTCGCCCATATCGATATTGTAGTCGATTATCAGGCTTTCATTGTTTTTAATGCCATAATTTCCGTTTTCGTCATTTATATCTTTCAGTCCTATATAGAAATCACGAGGATATTCGTAATCATTTGACGAGAATGCAGATGGTTTTTCTTTCTCCCAGTCACAGTTTATTTCCTCGCCTGCATATCCTTTCATAGTCATGTTGTCGCCATTCTTGCCATAATAAAGACCGTCTATATAAATGTCATAACTGAAAACATCAATATCAAATCTTCTCGTCGCTCTTTCAAACTCTCCGTCATCCGGAATAAATTCAGACAGAGTTACTTCATTCTTTACAAGCTCTGCACTTCCTTTTGAAACATCGCCGTTTATCTGAGCTGTCAAAACCTCTGGACAGCCGAGAGGATCGCCCATACCGTACACATATTCCATATATGGCGCCATGTCATGCTTTGCAGTAACTGTTCCTTTTTTTCCGTTTACTTCTGCGTCCTTGCTTATAAAATAATACTTTTTCGTTGAGCTCATCTTTCCGGAGCCAATCATGCCTATTGAACCGTCATAAACAACATATTCAACACCCTCTGCACTGAACTCACCTATTATTTCAGCCCATTCAGATGGCAACCAATTCTCGCTGCAGGCATCTACAATATAAAATTCGGTAGAAATAAAACTCAAAGGAAGTTCGAGACTTGACATTTTTGCTGCCGCACTGACTGCAAAGGCTCCATCAACGTCGAAATTCATGGTATATTCTATTGAAGAACCCGAAACGGCCTTGTAGGACTGTCCTTTTTCGTACTGCTTTCCGCGTTCGAAATACTCTTCTCTGTTATTTTGGTTCTCTCTTGAATCCCATTCAGCTTTGAAGAGTGACGGTGCAATGACCTCCATCCGATCATCAGGAAATCTGCCCATGACGCCATAATAATAGCCTGTACGTTCTCCGTAATCATAATCGTTAAGGATAATCGGAGTTTCTTCGTCATCGTACTCGTCTTGAGCTATCTCTGGCATGTTCTCTATACTTATATCGTTTATATAGATAATTGCCTCGCCCTTAGAATACGAGCTTTCAAGAAACAGACCTATGTCAGTTATCTCTCCGAGATCATAGCCTGCTGCAGCAATAGCATTCAGCTTATCATTAATATTTATTCGCCTATAATCCTCAATATCATTGTTTACAGACATTGGTTCATCTCTTCGGCAAAGGAATGTATTTCCTATCTCATTTTTACGCACATAAATACTATATCCCACATTAATAGATTCCCCATCCGTATTACCAAAGATACTGTAGTCGTTCAACACCTCTTTTGATGAAAGCGTTCCTATCTTATTGTACCCATCTTGTTTTTCTGTTATGCTTTTAGCGTCAGGTGATGAGTCTATTTCAAGAATATCAAAAACGTCTCCCTTTGAATTATGAAGTCTTATTCCAAATCTCACATAACCATTCTTGCTGTCACTGAAACTCTCCATATCAATTCTTTTCCAGTATTTGAAGTTGATATCTCCAAGCTTTGAATACTCTACAGGCACAGCAAATTTAAGTGATCTTACTGCTGAAAAATCCTCATCGTTATCCCATTTACAGCTGTAATTGCCGCCTGGCATAACTCTGAAATCAGGCTGACTTTCCTTATCATTGTTTGCTATTTCAAAGTAGTAGCCCTTGTCGATACCGCTGCAATCATGGTCGATAATGATATCTGCATTGACCACCTGAAGCGGCATGCTTGCAGTACACAATGCCGCAGAAATAATAGCGGATAAAAAGCCTTTTGTGTATTTCCTCATATTAATTCCTCCCATGCACCCTTAACGGATACCCATAATATTATACAAATTATACACTATTTGTGAAATAAAATCAAGTAATATATTGCGGTATTTTCAGTTTGAAATATAATACTCCTAAATCCTTCAAATCAACTGTTTTAGAATATAAATTGTAAAAAATGCGCCTCTTTATCAGGTTGAAAAAGCAACTCAAAAGATTGAAAAATACTACGACCTATGATATAATTGTCTATGCAGCAATCATTTTGATACAATGACAGTTTTGTGACACTTTACTTACATAATCATGAGGATTATCCTTTTTGAAAATGTTATTATTTAAACAGACCGGTAGAGGTCTAGAAACATTTTCAAAGGAGGTTTTCTTATGAAAACTATGCTTATCAAATCATTCATTATGACAATCCTGGCAGCTACTCTTCCTGCCAATTTCGGAACTGCTTCAACAACAAACAGTTATGAAGCAGACGAGAATTGCACATACTACGCTGCATGCTACGACAATGGTGAAGAAAGCGAATGCTCAACTACGTACACAAGCACCTGCACTATCGACGATAACAACAACTTCTCAGTGACTTTTATTGATTCTAACGGTGAAGAGCACACTTTCGATTATACATGCAACGATGATATCAACGAGCTTATCAGCACAGTTGACGGAGATATCACCATAAAGAGCGAAGCTGATGAAAACAATAACAACTGCGTGTACGTATGTTCAGAATATGTTATAGATGAAGGCAATGAAGATATTGAAAATACTACCTCATACACACTTACTGAATCTGACGATATAGAATTTACTACTGCCGAGTAATATAAGTTCAGCCGCTGCCTGCCTGTAAAAAACGGGCAGGTCTTCGGCATTTGGAGGCATTTATGAAAAAGCTGATTTATGCAGCAGATGATGAAAAAGACATTCTTGAAGTAATAAAAGGATTCCTCGAAAATGCAGGTTTTGAGGTGCGTACCTTCGATACAGGTGACGCCCTTTACAAAGCGTTTCTAGAAGCTCCCAGCGACCTCATTGTACTTGATATAATGATGCCTGGAAGCGACGGATTGACTATATGTAAGGAGCTACGCAGGATATCCAATGTTCCCATAGTCATACTTACCGCAAAAGAAAGTGAGACTGACCATATGCGCGGTTTTATGCTTGGCGGCGATGATTACGTTATAAAACCATTCTCCCCTTCGCTGCTTGTAGTCAGGATACAAGCACTGCTCAGGCGCGTCGAGATGAGTAATCCCTCTAATTCATCACTGACTTTCGGTGATATCACTTACTCTGAAGATGTGCACGATGCACTGTGTAACGGAAAAAGTATTGGCCTCACTATGACAGAATTTTCACTTCTCGGATGTCTTATGAAAAATGCAGGAACAGCTGTCTCAAGAAACGAGCTTCTTGATAATGTATGGGGGATAGATAATAATGATATAGAGACAAGGGTAACCGATGAGACAGTTCGCCGAATAAGAAGAAAAATGCGCAACGCAGAAAGTCATGTCAAAATCACAGCTATATGGGGATACGGATATAAACTGGAGGTTGACAATGAATAAAATACGTTATCGCATAGCGTTTCTAGCAGGTAGTTCTGTCATTATTACCATCCTTATCGTCATGTTTATATTCAATATCACTATAAGACATAAGACCGAACGCGACGCATACAACGCCCTTAACAGTCAGAGAACATCAGCAAGTGGCATTTCCTCTATATACATTCCAGAAACAATTATAATTCCTCAAGAAGATGAAGGAAAAAAGATACTGCCAGTTTTCTGCTCGCCTAAAGAAAAATCCATACTGAACTGGTACAATTCAAATGAATGCAACGATATTTCAAAAGCTATTATTGACGGCAACACGTATTATATTCTGAAGATAGAAAACTATGAACCCGACGAAGATTTAGCCTATATTGGCAGTTATACAGTAACCGATAATGTAACAAATGACGACAATAATGTTGAAGTAAGCTTCGCATACAGCGGCAAAATCGGCAGTGTTATCTCATATGTCGACGTTACAGGCGAAATAAAGATGATTGGACAGATTGACTTTTTCTTTATACTAACTGCCTTACTGATAGGTACACTCAGTACTATTTCGGGCTATTATATTGGACGCAAACTTGAACAGAATCAGCTTTCTCAAAAACAATTCTTCGAGAACACCTCTCATGAGCTTAAAACTCCACTTACAGCCATACAGGGATATGCCGAGGGTATAGAAAATGGAGTAATAACAGACTTGCCAAGAACAGGACAGGTCATCACAGCTCAGACTTCAAAAATGAGCCGCATGATAGAGGAAATACTATGTCTAGCAAGGATAGAAAGCGGCTCTGTACAATTAGAAAAAGAGCCTGTTTACATTGACGAGCTTATACAGAACTGCCTCATGCCATTTGAAGGTGCAGTACAAAATAAAGGTTTAGACATAAAACTTGAACTTTCGGAAGTAAAGGTCAATGCAGACGCTGACAAGCTGGAACATTCTGTTTCAAATCTTCTTCTAAATGCCATAAAATATGCAAAAACACAGATTATAATCACCTGTGATTGTAAAAACATATGTATCTCCAACGACTGTGCTCCCATGTCCGAAGATACACTTAAGCACATTTTTGACCGTTTCTACACTGGTCGCGATGGGAATACAGGTATAGGTTTGTCACTTGCAAAGGAAATCATTGAGCTTCACGGATGGCGCATTCATGCCAAACGCATCACTGACGGGATTAAATTTACTATTGAGCTTAAATGATTAATTATATCAGCAATCAAAGATAAAAATTCCTCCAGTTTAACTGAAAAATTTCAAATCACTAAAAACAGCCACAGGATTTACTCCCATGGCTGTTTTATTCTTATAGGTAATATTAAGTAAATGCTTTGAGTTTACTTTATTAGGCCCATGCCCCAGATAGTGAAGCT
>DBYI01000044.1 GCA_002310115.1 Ruminococcus flavefaciens | reverse complement strand
TCTGAAACTGTAAAACTCGGGTTATAACATATAATGTCGAAAAATGCAACAGTATAGGAATAATAGTTGAAAAAATAGTTTCAGTCCTTTATCTATACTTTTACAGACATATAAATGGCAAACAATAAAACAAGTACGGAATGGTATTATTCATATTTTTTTCTAAAAATGCCTGCGGTATTATTCATTGCATATGCGACGTTATATATGCGAATTTGCGGTGTCGCTGATGATACTGCCATGAAAATTAGAACGTGATAGATGACATATATCACTAAAGAAAGGACAATTATCACTGTGATAATGACAAATGTCATCTTAACAAGTTTGTAGGAAAATGGTAGAATAAGAACATAGCAAAGAGGTCGGAACAGTCAAGGCGCCAAGCTGTTCATAATCGAAAAACAACATTATCATTTATTAAAGGAGGCTTCTATTATGAGTAACTATGGTTTAATTATTACCGCGTCAAATATGATAACGGACAGCATGAGCGACGATAGAAAACAAGAGCTTGCAAATGAACACAAAAGAAGAGACAAACAGGCTAAAAACATATATGGCATGTTTGAGCGTAACTGTATCAATGCATCAGTTATGAAGGAACTTACACGTAAGGAGCTAGAAGAAGCTGTTGAAACTATAAAGTCACATACAACTGAAAATAATATAAGTTATTTCTATTTCAATTGTCATGGCGGAGAAAATGGACTTAGTATTATAATGGGTGATCTTAATCCGAATAATACCGTAAACCTTCCATTCTCCGATCTAAGAGCTATTCTTGATAACATACCGGGCAAAAAGGTGGTTATGATAGAAGCATGTCATTCGGGGGCTTCAATTTCTGATTCTGTAAATAAAGAAGAATTAAATAAAAAACTTCGTGATACAAGAAATAATGTCTTATCAGCGTTTAAAGCAAAAAGAACCAATATCAAAGGGATCTCATTGAGAAGTGGCGAGCTGAGATCAGATGATTATTATGTTATCACCTCCTGCCATCCGAAAGAGTATTCATTTGGATCTGTTTTTTCAGAACAATGGTGCAAGGCGTCAGGCTGGGATTGTGCAAATAGTAAAGCAGTAGCCCGTGTTGACAACAAATCCTATATATCATTAAAGGACATCTGCGACTATACTGCGAAGCAGCATTTGTACTATGATAACCCATTTACACATGAACATTTTGAAAGCGATCAGGATGACATGTGCTACCCCGAAAACAGCGATTTCCGTGTATTCGGAGACACTGCGCTAAATGCAAATTCTGAAATCGATATGGTCGAAGCAGCTTCTTCAAAAACAACATATCATCTAAAGTTTAAATGCAATCATGTAAAAGGGAACTCAGAATATGCCAATTATCAAGTCAAGCTTCACGGTATTAGCCGAGCAACATCATTTATTCCCATAAATACAACGTACTCAGAATTATGCGAAGGTGTTGTACGCGATTTAACTGTAGAAAATATCGGAATTCCTAAAAAATTAACTTTCCGAGGTGATATTTACGAAAGAAACCCGAAAATATCATTCAAAACTATCATGGTAAAAAGGGGAAGAATAATATATAGAGGCAATTTAATAGTTGATAAAAGTAATAAAAATATAAGGAAAAACAATAATCAAATTACGATAGAATTAAAACCTGTAATTTCTGCTTCAAACGCAGTAGTAGGATTAAAAAAGTGAACATAAGGGAGCACAATGTTCGCCCTTCAGTCTGTCAAAAACTGAATCAGAACAAGCAGATGGAATATTTAGCAAAAAAATATAGTAATATGAAAAAGAAATATAGAGCGGGAAATGTAATGAAATTTGAAGAAGATATCATACTTCTTAAGATTCATGGCAGCAAAGTTAAGCATGGTTATATTATTTCATGAGCTTTTGTGACATTCTCCTACCGCCTAGAAGAGGTGGGGGAGGATGTCACAACTACGTATAAAGCTTGCTTTTATAGTAAATATGTGATATAATTTGAAAAAAATATTATGGCAGGAGGTCACAGTGTTATGAGCATCGGAATGAAACGTGGAACTGTTTACCTTGAAGAACATCAAATCTACTGGGAAGAAAGTGCAAGTGCTGTTATCGCTGACATTCAGAATGCACTTGCCGGTCTGGACGTTGATGCTCAGCATATAGGTAGTACAGCGATAAAGTCTATAAAGGCAAAGCCTATCATAGATATAGCAGCTACTGTGGATGATCTTGACGAGGTTATCGCCAGAAATGAAAATCTTGCCGGTTTTGATATCATTTTCCGCTTTGACGAAAGACCGAAACATCTGTTGTATGTCAAAGGTGATTTTGAAAAAGATACAAGGACGCACCATATACATATCGTCCCTAAAGGCTCGGAAGAATGGAAGAATTATCTGCGTTTCCGTGATCTTCTGAATGACGATATCAGTATTGCCGGAGAATATGAACAGTTGAAACTGGAACTATGGGAAAAGTATGCTGATGACAGAATTGCATACACTGATGCCAAAGAAGCTTTCATCCGCAGAATAACTGCACAAGCACGAAGGATATATGCGGACAAATACTGAAAGCAGATTAATAGTTTGCAGCCCTAAAATTGAATAACATAAATAAAGAAGGAATAGTGACATTCTCTCCCAACTATTTAGGGGGAGAGCTTACTGTCTCGGAAGGTTCGGTTCATGTTCGGTAGTACGATGCACTTAGCATATGCGAGAAAGTTCGCCATATGGATTAATTTGTAACTTTGATACTAGAATACAAGAACGAAATATTTTAATCACATTTCAACTGCATAATTAGCATTGAATGACGTAAAATCGAGAAAAGCTATTGCTTTTTAGACATTATCATGATATAATGTTATATGATAGTGTATCAAAAACTTGCAAAGGAGGCAGACGCGTGAAACAGCAAGCACAGAGAAAAACTGTCAGTGCTGAGCAGCATAAAAGAATGATTCAAAGTGTTGCCGGAACAATGGCAATCGAAGGGCTAACTCTTAGCGAGGCAAGCAGACGCAACCTTGATCGATATGCCAGCGGTCAGGCTAATTCTCAACAGATTATTGCAGAGCTAAAAGCCAAATACCAGAGGGCGGAGTAATGTATTCTAAATATGATGTTAACACAACGGCGCAGTCGCTTTACTGCTATCCCGAATCCGATGTGCTAATAAATAAGCTGAATATCAGAAACAATGACGAGCTGAAACGTGCTGAAGAGGAGATAACTTCTCTGAAGCAGTACATGCTTATGGAATCGCCAATCAAGGGAAGATTCACCAAGACACAGCTTATAAATATTCACCGCTTTCTGTTCGGGGATATCTACTCATTTGCGGGGCATATCCGTCGTGAACAAATCAGCAAGGGTAACACGTTGTTCTTTCCACCGCATTTGATTGATCCAGAACTTGACAAGGTGTTTTCAAAACTGCACAATGATAAAATGTTGTACGAAACGGACAGAAAAAAACAGATCAAGCATTTATCTTATTTCATGTCTGAACTGAATATTATTCATCCATTCCGTGAGGGCAACGGACGAAGTATCCGTGAGTTGATACGCTGTATGGCGCTACACTATGGCTTCTCGCTGGATTGGAGTCATGTCAATCGTAATACGATGCTCAATGCGGCAGTCAGATCGGTGGTTGATAATATGGCGTTTATTGACATTATAACGGAATGTGTTGTTAAGAGATAAGGAATAGAGCTGATGTTATTATTCTTTCGAGTAAGAGACGTGCCTTTTCAACTGCATATTGGCACTGAAAATTACGTGGAGATGCTAGAAATGAAACTTCAAAATGCTTCGGAATAAAGTTGTTTTTGCATTTTACTAAAGTTTTTAAAAAAAGCCTCAGCCCTTTTCTGTTCCAATATGGGGTATCTTTAAGGGGCCTTGTAAACAACGTATTTACGCAGCTTTCTAGCACAGTCAAAATTGCTCCGTCCGGGGAATGAATTAATTTTTCAGAGTTATTAACAAGCCGCAGAAATGGGCTAAAATCCATTTCTACGGCTTTTTTGACCTGAAAAAAGGATATATGATTTCAAAAAACGTTTTTTCTATCTATAAATCTGAATGATCGTGCGACAGTTCTTTTATAAAAAATACGTAAATAACCTTGCCATTCAAGTAAATATATGATATAATTTGAAAAAACATATTATGGCAGGAGATAGTAGCGTTATGAGTATCGGAATGAAACGTGGAACTGTTTACCTTGAAGACCACCAGACCTACTGGGAGGAAAGTGCAAAGGCTGTTATCGCAGAAATACAGAATGCACTTGTCGGTCTGGACGCTGATGTTCAGCATATTGGCAGTACAGCGATAAAATCCATAAAGGCAAAGCCTATAATAGATATAGCAGCCGCTGTAGATGATCTTGATGAGGTCATTGCAAGAAACGAAAAGCTTGCTGGTCTCGGTATCATTTTCCGCTTTGACGAAAGACCGAAACATCTTCTGTATGTCAAAGGCGATTTTGAAAAAGATACAAGGACGCATCATATACATATCGTACCCAAAGGCTCGGAAGAATGGAAGAATTATCTTTGCTTCCGTGACCTTCTGAATGACGATATCAGTATCGCCGGAGAATATGAACAGTTGAAACTGGAACTTTGGGATAAATATGCTGATGACAGAATTGCTTATACTGATGCAAAAGAAGCTTTCATATGCAGACTGACTGCACAGGCACGAAGAATATATGCTGACAAATACTGAAAGCAGCTATCATAGTTTGAAACCCTGAAATTGGGTAACATAAGTGAACTCTCCCATACCTATAAAGAGGAAGGGGCTTCGTAAGAAGAATGGTATTTAACACCTAAAAATCAGACAACCCTTATTCTTACAGGTGTGGCCACTTCGCCACTACTGTATAGGACTGTTAAGTCCACAACACTACTTTTTCTAAAATATGTTTTACTGATTGTCTATTGTTTTTGTATAAAAATCCGGCATTCATCCCCCTCTTTCGCTTAGAAGTGGGGGGATTCTGCCGTGATATAGATAAAATGGGAGTCTCAAAGAGGCTCCCTTATTCATTGTAATTCAATTTTTGCAGATTCGCTTGAGCTAATACTATGATTATCATGAGAAAAACTATTATAATGTTCCGTAGCAGTAAAGCTATTTGATTACAGCAAAGGCCTGTTTAAGTGTACTTGCAGGGATTATCTCTATATCATAGTCCTTTGGGTCAATAGAGGTCATTGACTGCTTAGGTACTACGCAGGTCTTAAAGCCCATTCTTTCTGCTTCATGGATGCGTTGGACTATATGCGATACGGAGCGTATTTCACCTCCGAGACCTATTTCACCGAATGCAACGAGTTCCTCGTCAATCTGCTTGTCCATTATACCCGAGTAAAGAGCCATAGCAACGGGCAGGTCACCTGCGGGTTCGTCAAGGCGGAATCCGCCAACGATATTCAGGTATACGTCAAGACTTCCCATGAATATTCCAAGCCTCTTTTCAAGGACTGCTATAATAATATTCAGTCTGTTGAAATCAAAGCCTGTGACCATACGTCTTGGAGCAGAGTAGCTGGTTTTTGCAGCAAGAGCCTGTACCTCAGCGAGTATGGGGCGGCTTCCCTCCATAACGCAGGAAACACAAGTACCAGAAACATTGTGCGGTCTGCCTGCAAGTAGCATTTGTGACGGATTTGCTACCTCACGCAGTCCCTTGTCTATCATTTCAAAAACGCCTATTTCATTTGTAGAACCGAAACGATTCTTCACAGCACGGAGTATACGGTAGCTTTGATGACGCTCACCTTCGAAATAAAGCACTGCATCAACAATATGCTCCATGACTTTAGGACCTGCGATAGCTCCGTCCTTATTTACGTGACCAACTATAATGATGGGAATTTCCTGGTTTTTAGCCGTGTGCATGTACAGATTCGTGCATTCTCTTACCTGAGTGATACTTCCGGGACTCGAAGATATACGTCCTATGCTCATAGTCTGGATAGAGTCTATTATAGCAATATCTGGAGCACTTGAAACTATAGTCTGAGCAATAGATTCTGCGTCTGTAGCTGTAAGGATATACAGGTTTTCAGTGTCAACTCCGAGACGATTTGCGCGGAGTTTTATCTGCCTTGCGGATTCTTCTCCTGAAACGTAGAGTACGGAGTGATCTTCTCCGAGAAACTGACATATCTGCAAAAGTAACGTACTTTTTCCGATACCTGGTTCTCCTCCTAGAAGAACAAGAGAGCCTTTCACAAGTCCTCCGCCGAGTACTCTGTTAAGCTCTCCGATACCTGTGTCATAGCGCACATCGCTGTCGAATCCGATATCTTCAAGCTCGAGAATATTGTCGGAAAGGTCAGGAGCTGCTCCTACAGAGGAAAGTGAGCGTGAGTTCGCAGGAGCGGTATCAGCGATATCTTCCTCAAAGCTGTTCCACGCACCGCAGGAAGGACATTTTCCATTCCATTTGGAGCTTTCGTAGCCGCACTGGTTACAGGTGTATATGTATTTTGACTTAGCCATTTTTTACCTCGTCAAGCTAAAACAAGCTTGATATTATCAGATGTGAAAAGGTATTTTCTTCCGCATACCATAATACTGTCGGAAGGCTTGAAGCTGCTTGTATTATCACTTGAAAGAGACCAGCTTGTGAGCTTTCCTGTCTGATCGGGAGCATAGAATATACCGTTCTTTATATCAAGACGCAGACAGCCGTTTTCATCGCTTTTTGCAGCTATCTCTTTAACTCCGTCCTCTTCAAGATAGTAAACGCTCACAGGCATTTCCTCAAGTGAACCTGATGATACGATAACCTCGGGAAGTCCGTTTCCGTCAAGGTCTGCCAGCTCGAATGCAGAATCAGCAGATGAAGATTTATCAAGAACGTCTGAGAGTTTCTCCCTGAATTTCTTTTTCTGAGCGTCTGTAAGTACTTCGCTCCAGCTTTCGCTGCAATGTATTGCATACTGGATCGATTCATCGCTGAATGTGTATTTTCTGCCTATTTTGTAACTGTCTTCGTTCTGGTAGGCATTTATTCTTTCCTCAAATTCGTCAAGTGAAACGCCGTCACCGTTTATCTCATAGCGGATAACTGCTCCTGAAGAAGCACTGTTCATATTTGTATAGTAATCGAAATCAATGCTGTAGAAGCCGTCGGTATAAGTCTGATATTCACCGACTGTGAACTCTTCGCCTGTGTATTCATAGCCGATAACAAGTATTGACGGGAAATAATCAAATTCTCCGGAAGAGCCGCAAACTGCGATTTTTTCCATTTCATTGCCTATAAGGGTATACACCTCGCACATAGCTGAAACATCTTCAGATGGAGAGATTATTAGTTCAGGTATTCCGTCGTTGGTTACATCGTGGAGATCAAACATAGATGAATCAGAACAGTCGGCTGACACCTGAAACTGCTCAAGCTTGTTCTGATACTCTTCCTGCCAGTCGAAGACCACGCTTTCCGGTGAAGTTTTTACAGCAAGCGGGTCTGGCTGTGAGCCGAGTACATTCTCTGTTTTTGAGCATCCTGTCGTTAATGTGAGCAGAGAAGCTGCCATAATGGCATATGCGGATCTGTTTATTTTCAATGTAGTTGCCTCCCAAATATATACATATAAAAATTATACCACTTTTGACGATTTATGTCAATTAATATTATTTTCATGCGTAAACAAAAAAATATCGGGAAATAGCTGGCTTTTTAGTTGAAAAGGAGATTATTTCTGCTTATTGATTCTAAGCTCCCAGTAGTACTTCCTTTTCGCCTGTGGAAAATCCTGTAATATGCCGTGTTCAGGGTCGTAAAAGGTGCCATCGCAGTACAGCGACCAGTGCCAGCAGCGAGGAGTCTCGAGGCTAAGAAGAGCAATAGGAGGGAGATCTTTCTTTGCCGTTGCCTGTTTTCTCTCGTCTGATATCCATACACCATGTGAGCTGAAAACAGACTTCATTTCTTTAAGATCAGTCTCTCTGTCGTTATCAAGGAGTGAGCATATATATTCGGGAGTTTTTTCAAGCACCATAGCCAGTACAGCCTGTCCGCACTGGAGGTCTGTGGGCTCATGTATGTAGTTGATATGCATTGTATCACCTCAAAAATATTGTACCATAACACGGAAATGGTGTAAAGCTTTTATTTATGGTAAAATCTTCACCCGTTATTTGTTTTGGGGGTTGATTTTCTGTATAATTTGAGATATAATGTGCATAGGGGATAATTAAATAACGTGAAAGTTCAATATATTATATGTATTGCACATAAATATATACTTTTTGAACTTTCAAGAAGGAGGAATAAAATGAGGGAAAAACTGATCAAACGAACAGTAGGGATTGCGGCCGCATTATGTATAACAGCCCAGTCCGCAATGCAGTTCACACCGAATCATATGTCGGCGAATGCAGTTTCAAGCTACAGCAACGCTGTCGTTGAAAATCAGGGCAGTGCAAATGGCAATGCAGTTATCAAGGGCATGAATGCGAATGTTGAATTTGATAGCAAGATTGGCTCCAATGTACTGAATCTGCACGGAGACAGCTTCGGAAGCGGCTGGCTGCAGTTACCTTCCGGAATGTTCGGTAAGGACTGCGAAAATGGCTTTTCTTTTTCACTGAAATTCAGACTGGACAGTGAAGCAGGTAATTATACACGCCTGTTCCAGTTCTCTCCCGTAGCCTTTGGCGCAGGCGCATCTCCAAGTTATTCTTCGCCTGATATTTCAGTTGATCTGAAAGACAAAAAGTCTTTCAGAACGAGTATTTTTGCAGGCAATGGAAGTACTGTGGAAAACGATGATAAGCACAGGGCAATATTTGATCTTCTTACAGCTCCCGACAGTATGGAATGGCATGAGCTTACGGCGGTATATATGCCTGCAGATGCTCAGTTTTACATGGACGGCAACAAACTCTCAACAAGTGACAGTGATACTCTTTCCGATACTATGAAAAGTCTTTTCGGCGAAGGGGTTCTGCCGTCCTACACCTATAATTCCATAGGACATTCTGTATACATGGATAATGATATACGTGCATGTGTAGACGATATCCGACTGTATGACTATGCGCTTTCGTCGTCTCAGGCTGCAAAGCTTCCCAACGATCCGCTTTACTATTACACATTCGAGGAGGATACTGTAAAAGAGGGCGAGGCCCAGCCTGAAGAGGAAACCACGGCTGCTCCTGATGGTACTCTGCTGACGAGTCTTCCGTCGCTGGAAACATCTTCTCCGGATAAGTCGCTGGTTATAAAGTTCTGGACAGATTTGCGTGGAAGCTACTACTATTCAGTATACAAGCAGACTACAGGCAGCAGTTATATGGTCATAGAGCCGTCTAAGCTTGGCCTTGTGACAACTACCGAGGATCTTTCATCTGGATTTTCTCAGACAGCTCCGTCAGCCTCTTTTATGGAGCATGACGAGACATACAAAATGCCATACGGTAAACATATGACTATCCGGGATAATTATAAAGAACTTTCTTTTCCGCTCAAAAAGGGTAATTCCACAATGACAGTTTATTTCCGAGCATATGATGATGGTATCGGTTTCAGATACTCTCTTGACCATGGTGCGACAATAAAGGAAGAAACAAGTCAGGTGATGTTCCCAGACAAGAGTAAGTTCTGGGGTAACTGGCCCAATGCTACTTATGAGTGGGATATGGTGGAGCTTCCCAGAGACAGGGCAAAC
Source organism: Ruminococcus flavefaciens (assembly GCA_002310115.1). Classification (GTDB taxonomy): domain Bacteria; phylum Bacillota; class Clostridia; order Oscillospirales; family Ruminococcaceae; genus Ruminococcus; species Ruminococcus flavefaciens_K. The sequence continues at coordinate 23,630 of DBYI01000044.1, read as the reverse complement.
GAAACAAATGCTACCTATTCCTGCCCTTATACAGGCGTTATAAATGATAAATACTGGGTGACTGTTACAGAAGCAGGAGTATTCAATGAGGATGAGCCCTATTGTGCAGGAGCACTTCAGTTCGTTGGAAATTATCACAGACTTAGATTCAAGGGTGGCGTAAAGGTCAGCTCAATTTCCATGAAGAATGCTTTCCGTACCCCTTGGAGAGCTGTAGTAATAGGTGACGATCTTAACGAAATGGCTTCGAGCGACCTGGTACTCAATCTCAATCCACCATCTGTAATAGAGGATACAAGCTGGATCAAGCCTGGAAAGACTGCTTGGTCTTGGTGGAGCAGCGGAGGTGATTCACCTGTTGAGTATCATACTCAGAAGGATTATATTGATTTTGCTGCAGATAACGGCTGGGACTTCGTATGTCTCGATTTCGGCTGGGCACTTTGGGACGACAGTGCTGAAAAGGTTAAGGAACTCTGTGACTATGCGTCGGAAAAAGGCATAGGAATTTATCTATGGTACGGAGTAAACAATAAGGGACATTCAGGTTACAAGGACAGCAAGGGTAATCCTGCATATCCATATTATTCACTGCTTGACGAGGCAACTATTGTCCGTGAATTCGAGCGCATAAGAGGTCTCGGAGTAAGCGGCGTAAAGGTCGATTACTATGAGAGTGATACTCAGGAGACTATGAAACAGATGAATCTTTGTGCCAAGATAGCTGCTGAAAATCACCTTATGGTACTCTTTCACGGATGTACAATTCCACGTGGAGAGAGCAGGACTTATCCTAATATAGTTTCCTTCGAGGCAATAAACGGCAGTGAGTATTACAAATGGTTCGATGCTCCTGCACTTGCTAATCGTGTATCATACACGTTTACAAGGTGTGTTGTAGGATCGGCTGATTTTACTCCTACCGGAATACCGATATACGGAATCAAGGCAACGGCAGGTTTTGCCCTTGCGGATGTTGTTACAATAGAGTCAGGTATACAGCACTTTGCACATTCGGTATATACCTATCAGGGAAACAAGGCTCTTCCGTTTCTAAATGATGTTCCTGTTGCGTGGGACGATATGAAAGTGCTTGACGGCTATCCAATGCAGTTCAATGTGACTGCAAGAAGAAGCGGCGGCAGCTGGTATGTGGGTGCTTCCACACTTTCGGCGAGAACTGTCAATGTTGACCTCTCAAAGATTATTGAAGACGATGGTGTATACACAGCTTACATATTCGGCGATAATAAGGATGGCAGCGAGATAGAGGTAACTGTAGTTGAAAACCTCACAAAAGACAGTATAATAAAGCGAGATCTTCTTGCAAACGGTGGTTTTGCGATGAAGATAACTAAGAGCGGCATGAGACTTACCACTCCTTACAGCAATTTTAAGTTCTATGAGGCTGAAAATGCAAAAATAACGGGCAATGCAAGAATAACATCGGGCAAGGACGGCAAGTACAGCTCTGGCAGCGCATATGTAGGATATATCGGCGGAGGAGCTAATAATGCCGTTACCTTTGAAAACGTAAATGTGGACAAGGCAGGGGAGTACAAGCTTCGTATCTATTATGTATCCGGCGAGAGAAGAAATCTCAGCATCGATGTAAATGGATCAAAGGCAGCTGATCTTAGTGGCCTTTATGCCAACAAGAACGACTGGTCGGGTATAGCTGCTGCTGATACTACTGTTAACCTGAAGGCAGGCAGCAACACAATAAAGCTTTATAACGCAGGTGGAAACGGTCCGTCGATTGACCGTATCGCAATCGCGGTTCCTTACGATGATGTTATTGGTGATATAAACCTTGACGGCGAGTTCAGCGTTGCAGATCTTGTGCTCATGCAGAAATACTTGCTCGGTGCCGAGAATTTCAACAAGAAGCAGTTTGCAGCAGCTGATCTTAATAATGACGGAAATGCAGATATTTATGATATGATCAGGTTACGTAAGATGATAATCAAAAATACCTGATAATTAATAGCTCAGTACTGATGTTGCTAATCCTGGAAGTGAGATTCGTATTCTAAAAACGAGGCTTGATGAACTGAAGTAAATGGGATATAATCTTGGACGCGATGATTATCAGATACATTGAAGACAGTTTGAACAGACGTTAGAAACTAAATATAAAAGAAGCGGCAGAACGATACTATTTTCGTTCTGCCGTTTGAATATCAATGGATAAATATAAGCTGTTTTTGCTGTGTTCAGCATATGTCATGGCATCCAGAAAAAGCTCCCGCAGTCAACCTACGGGAGCTCCGTTGTATTCAAGATTATGGTTCGAGTGATTTTACAATGCCAAGTAGGTATTCCTGTATGCGGAGAGCATCATTTGATGTTATGCCTTTTATGGAGGTATCAACATCACCGTTAATCTGGCCCTGTTCGGTTATGTGTTTTTCATTCGAACCCTTTAAGCCGTATTTGTTCGGATTAGCAAGGCTCTGCATTATAAGCACTGCGTCGGACATATCAATTCCACCGTCACAGTTTGCATCGCCGTAAACTGTTTCGTTCTCAGGATCAGTCACTTCTTCGGGAGCATCTGCAAGATTGTCAAAATCCAGCCAGAGCTGTACATACTCGCTGTCTGGAGCGTATGTTGGTGAAGCTGTGTTCTGCGATGAAAGCTCCGCTGCAGTGAGTGCCTTGCTGTAAACTCTCATTTCGTAGAATTCAGCCTGAGAATTTCTTCCTGTTTCCGGACAAGCACCAAGCGTGAGGTTATATCCTGAATGAGCAACACCCGATGTTGTACCTGTTCCCTTTTCTGCTACCATCTTACCATCCAGATATATCCTGAGTACATTGTTCTGAGCGTCGTAGATACCAGCTACCTGATGCTTCTTTCCTATCCAGTCAGAATCCAGTGAAGCACTTACACTGTGCCAGTTTCCACCTGCATAGACAAAGAAATATAGGAGAGACGGTTCTGCTCTGAGACCGAAGGAGTAGTCGCCTTTGCTTGCAAACATATTATACTGCTGTGAGCCTGTAGGAACTACATTCGCTTCAACTGTAAATGAGTTGTTTCCTTCAAGAGCTGAATCCAGATTGCTGTTATGAGGAATGCTCAATGCGCCAGAGATATAGTTACCATCATTGCTGTGACCGAGCTTTGCACCGCCGGAAACAGGTATAGTTATGGCGTTTTGGCTCTTGTCCTGTACAACCGCTCCGTCTGAACGCATTTTTGCATAGAGAGTTGTCATATCCTGAACTGTGTTTGTGGAATCAACCGGGATTATGGTGTATTTCCACGTATAAGGTCTGCCTGACGATAGGCGATATTTTTCCAGAGTAGCCTGTCCGCAGGTAGCACTTCCAGTACCCATTGAGCCGTAGTCAACGCTGAGTATGGTTTCCTTGCGCGGGCTTAGCTTGTACGGGTGATCTGCATTCTGTAGGTCTTCAGGAGTGAAATGGAGAGCACTTGCTTCTACAGTTCCTTCAGCTGCGATCATAAGGCTGGTTTCCTTATTTTCATTCTGAACTGCTATCCACTTAACATCTGTAAGGTTACCGCAGTCGTCAGCTTTCAAATATGGATAGAACATTTCCGAAACTGTAGTCTCCCATACGCCCTGTCTGCCGTTTGTCTTACGATCATTGAAGGTTTCGACTGGACCGTTTCCGTACCAGCTGAGCTTTTCAGCACCTTCCGGGAGTTTCATAATAGAGCCTACACGAATGAAGTTACCGAGGCCCTTGCCGACTGCATTAACATTAAATTCGATATCAACGGTTGCATCACAGTGAATAGTATATGTGATGTCAACAGTTGTACCACCTGCATTTGGAAGTGAAAGGTGTGAAACTATCATCTGCTCGCCGCCGCCGATGTCCTTTACGTCGATACCATTGCAGCGTGCGCCCTTCATAGCGTTGCGCCATGCACCGTCAAATTCACCTCTTGCAGCCCAGCCGGTATCATTCTCGACGTTGCCGCGCCAGAAGTTTGGAGCAGGTCCTTCAGCGATTAGAGTGTTTCCTCGGTATGAATATGATTTGAGGAGACCTGTTGATTTTTCTATAAGGAAGTTGAAGTTCGGGCCTGTAGGTACGAATGAATCAGGAGTTTCAACGATGGTTACAGCGTCACTTCCTCTGTCATATTTTGCTGCAGTACCGTTTGAAGCGAGAGCTATCTGTCCGTAAGCAACCTCAGTACCCTCTGGGAGAAGGTCTGATCCGTTCTTAACTTTTACTGACATGTCGAGGTAGTATTCATCGCCGGAAAGTGACTTCTTCGGAAGCTCAAACGGAACTTTCAGAGTTCCCTTTGTGAGCGGTGCAACATCTGCCCCCTCAACAGTTCCGCTCTTTACAGCTATACCGTTTTTAAGAAGTGTCCATGTTACGTCAAAATCATTTATATTCAGGAAGTTGTTCTCGTTGTATACTGAAACCTCCTGTTTGTCAAGCTGTGAAGCGTCAGCAGAGAACCAGAAGCTCTGATACTGATACTTTACTTCTGCAAGCTCTGGCTGAGGAGTTCTGTCAGGGCTGATAAGTCCATTTTCGCAGAAGCTGTTGTCGTTCGGCCAGTCGCCCCAGTCTCCGCCGTAGCCGTAGAATTTGCCCTTTGCTTCATCCTTGTACAGGTTCGCTTTTGCATAGGACTCTGAGTAGTAGTCCCATCCTCCGTTTGGAACATTTACAGCTCTTGACTGGTCAACCCAGTCCCATATGAAGCCGCCCATCATATTGTCGGCGCTTCTTATTACATCCCAATACTCCTTGAGGGCACCTACGGAGTTGCCCATAGCGTGATCGTATTCGCACATAACGTATGGCATTTTGCCTCTGCCTGCGTTATTTCCTATAACGTCAGAGCCTGGATACATATTACTGCCCATATCTACGCCCATGCCGAAGCCCTGTCCCTCACTGTGAACGGGACGAGAGCCGTCATTCTTTTTGAAGTACCATATCATGTCGCGGAACATTCCGCCTGCATCGCCGGCATTGCCTGTGTAGCCCATTTCGTTTCCGATAGACCAGGCTACGATGGACGGATTGTTCTTGAGTCGTTTATATGCTGTTTCTGTTCTATCCATAGCAAGCTCGTAGAACAAAGCTTTTTCATTATTGTGAGTGCCGTCCTGAAGAGCATGGCATTCCATATTTGTCTCTCCCATAACGTACATACCGTACCTGTTGCAGAGCCAGTAGAGGTATGAATCGTTGCTGTAGTGAGAAGTTCTTATAGCGTTGACGTTGTTCTTCTTCATTAAAGTAACGTCCTCGCGCATAGTCTCCTGTGGGATAGCCTTGCCATTGAACGGATCGGTATCGTGGCGATTTACGCCCTTGAGGAGAAGCCGCTTTCCGTTTATTGTTATTGGCTGCCAGCTACTGGTGGTAACTCTGTATGAGCCATCTACCTGTGTAGGAGTGAAACCTATCTCACGGAAACCGAGCTGAGTTGATAGTATCTCCTGCACATCGCCTTTGTCGTCTGTGAGCTTAAGTACGAGAGCATATATATTCGGAGTTTCAGCCGACCAGAGTTTTGGCGACTTTACATTCGCTTTTATAACGGCATTACTGTTCCTGCCGGAAGCAAGCTCGTCTAGTTTTACTGAGACATCGCTTAAAATGTTATTTCCTGCCTCATCGTAAGCTTCTGCCACAACTTTCCAGCCGTTCTTTGAGTTGCCGGAGTTGTTGCGGATATCCATGGATATCTCGAGGCTTGCGTTTGAGTATGTATCGTCAAGATCAGTACGGACATTATAATCTCTGATTTGCATATCAGGTGCGCTTACGAGGAAAACATCCCGGAAGATACCGCCGTCGTAGATCATATCCTGATCCTCAAACCATGTTCCGTCGCAGAATTTATGTACTTCAACAGCAAGAGTGTTCTCTCCGTCAACAAGATATTCCGTTACATCGAAGCGGTGAGGGCTGAAAGTGTCTTCGCTGTAGCCTACAGCCTTTCCGTTGATATATACATAATAAGCTGATTCGACGCCGTCAAATTCCAGGTAAATATTTCGTCCTGACTGCCGTATGCTGCTGTCAACCGTAAACTTCTTGCGGTAAAGTCCTACAGGATTGTAATTAGTAGGCGCCTGGGGAACGGGAACATTGCTGTCGTATTTAGCCTGCCAGGGTTCGCCTACATTGGTATAGATTGAAAAATCAAATCCTTGAGTTGTCCAGCTTTTTGGAAGCTGAACCGTTTTCCAGCCACGATCTGCAGAGGGCTGATAATCTGTGTTAAAACAGCCTGCATTAATATGAGACTGAGCTTGCTGAGCGTTCTGAACGACTACAAGATCCCAGTCCTGATCCTTGCCTGTTAGCATTTGCAGATAGTCTGACTGTTCGCGTGCATTGTAGTCCCATACAGCATTTATTGCTGCTTCAGTACTTTGATATGGGACGGGGTTGCATGAGGCAGCCTCGCGATTTACAGCGAAAACATCCTCTGCACCGTTTTTTCCTGTCCATTCATTGCCGCTGAATGAGACATTGGCTGCACTGACTGCTGCAGGGATAAAAGTTCCTACAGACATTGCAGCTGTTACTATTGCAACAGCTGTTGAAACAAAGCGTTTCATAAGTAATTCCTCCTTTGTGGCAACACTACCTAAAGACTGCCTTCAGCCACGGCAGTATCGCCTTGATTTTAATTCCCCTGACGGAATCAAGTTCCGTTTCTTCAAAATTTTATAATTCACAGCATACTGTTTGTTAATAGTTATTTGTTAAACATCGCCATTATTAACAAACAGTGTATCTGCTATTATGTTTAATATACCATAAATATGAATTTTTTGCAACTGTTTTTTTGGAAGAAAATAAGAAAATGAACATTATAATAATATTCTATACGTAATTTTACCAAAAAACCCCTTTTCACGTCATGAAAAGGGGAATGTTGAGCTTTGTTGATCCATATAAAGATATCAGATGATTCTTATGTCAGTAGTCTGAATATCAGAAGAAGAACAAAAGTATATAATAATATTGTGACAGTGTGACTACTTTGTTTTATGATCCCTGATGTATACTCTGTATGCTTCTCTCCAATTACGGAAATGTTCCCTGTAATAATTGAAGCGGTCTTTTCCGTATTTATCAGCATTGTAGTGGGATGTATCAAACCATTTACGCCGGAATTCTTCCCGAGAGTATTTTGTTTCGGTCCATTCATAATCGCTTATATCCCAGGAACAGTAAAACTTCCGGTATTGTTTTCCATTTGGTACGTCAGAAGCCCTGCGAACTGCTGCAGAAGCTTGCCTTTTACCAAATTTGCTGTTTGGATCTTTGATATGGACAACAGAACTTTTCCTGTGCTTATAGCTTCTGCTCATACTAAACCTCCCTATAACAATGTGGTTCAGGTGTTCACTCCTGATCGCTTTCTATTATATTTTTTATGTTCTGCATACGCATGTCCCATTCTGCGCTCTGGTCGGCGCACTTTTTCAGGTCGTCGGTCAGCATATCCAGCATGTTCTGCGAAAGATTCTTCTTGTAGCGCAGCTTATGTTCAAGGCTGGCCCAGAAGTCCATAGCGATGGTACGAAGCTGAACCTCAGCTTTTACAAGTCGCTTTTCATTTTCAAGGAAGATAGGAACTTCTACGATAAGGTGCAGGCTTCTGTAGCCATTGGGCTTGGGATTTTTTATATAATCCTTTTTCTCAATCAAAAAGATATCATCCTGACGGAGAAAGCAGTCAGCAAGATGATAAATGTCCTGTACAAATGAGCATACGACTCTAATACCAGCAATATCTGATACGTTTTTTTCTATTTCATAAAGAGAAGGTTGTACATTTTTCGCTGTCATCTTGCGGAAAATACTGCCGTAGCTTTTTATTCTTGACTGAATGAATTCAATAGGGTTGCTTTCACCGTTTATTGAAAACTGTTCATTAAGTACGCGGAATTTAGTTTCTATTTCCATAATTGCGCATTTGTAGTATGTGAAGAATTCCTTAAGAGGTATCATATTGTTTTCAATAGCCTGTAGGAACTCGGTCTCGGACATATCCGATTCGGCTATGTCATGAAGCGATTTTATGGCGTTTTTATTCTTGTCCATGTTTTTCCCCCACATATGGTATTATTAATCCATTATATCATTATAGCTGGTAAAGGTCAACCTTTTTGGATGCGTAAATTTGACACTTTTACAGTGGTATGATATACTTATTTTACTAATGTAAAAGGAGCGTCAGCAATGGCTTTTGATTACAAAAAGGAATTCAAGGAATTCTATCTGCCAAAGAATATACCTGAAATAATAACAGTTCCGGTTATGAATTTCATCTCTGTCAGAGGAAAGGGAGACCCTAATGAAGAGGGTGGCGAGTACAAAAAGGCTCTTGAAGTGCTGTATGCAGTTGCCTATACCATAAAAATGAGTAAGATGACTGACCATCGTATTGACGGATATTTCGACTATGTTGTTCCACCGCTTGAGGGTTTGTGGAAACAGGATGGCATTGTTGGCATAGACTACAGACGGAAATCAGACTTTCAATGGACAGCTATGATAAGGCTTCCTGATTTTGTCACAGAATCTGAATTTGACTGGGCAGTAGAACAGGCTTCCTTTAAGAAAAAGCTGGACTGTTCAAAGGCAGAGTTTATGGGTTATGAGGAAGGTGTCTGTGTTCAGTGTATGCATATCGGATCCTATGATGACGAGCCTGCAACTGTTGCTGCTATGGATAGTTTTGCAGAGAGTATGGGTTATGACATCGACATAAGCGATGAACGTCCTCATCATGAAATATATCTATCTGATCCGAGGAAAACTACTCCGGAGAAGCTTAAGACTGTTGTCAGGCATCCTGTGAAAAAGAGAAACTGACATAAGAGGACACATATTGTCGGGACAAGACTGCCGCCTTTATGGTAGAATAAAGTCACACCAGGAGGAGGAATGACTATGAACTGGACAGAGGGCATACAGAGTGCTATCAACTATATCGAGGACAATATCACTGAAGAGCTGAATTACGACGATATCGCAGCGCGCGCGGCTTGCTCGTCTTATTACTTTCAGCGTATTTTCGGAGCGTTATGCGGAATGACTCTCGGAGAGTATATCCGCAGCAGGAGACTTGCTCTCGCCGGAAGTGATATTATTTCCAGAGATGAAAGAGTTATTGATATCGCTCTTAAATATGGCTACAGTTCTCCGGACAGCTTCACCCGTGCATTTACTGCTTTTCACGGCATTACGCCTACGGAAGCAAGACAGAAAGGTTCGGGACTAAAGTCGTTTTCACGCCTCAGGGTGCAGATAATACTGAAAGGCGGTAATACAATGGAGTACAAGATTATTGAAAAAGAAGCATTCACAGTCCTTGAAAAGGTAGAGTGTCATACGGTTACAGGAGCGCAGAACCTGAACACTATCCCTGAATTCTGGGGCAGAGCAACCAAGGAGGGTGTGATAGATACTCTTCTTAAACATGCGTCAGACAAGGAATTCATTTTTGGAACATGCTATGGAAACAGTTATACGGATAATGAGCGTTTCGATTATGGTATCGCTGTAAAGTGCGCTCCCGATACTGTGGCTCCTGAAGGCTATCGTGTGAATAAAATTCCTGCAAGGAAATGGGTAGTGGCTGAGTGTACAGGAGCTATGCCTGATGCTATACAGAACTTGTGGCATGAGCTGTGTGCGGAGTTCTTTCCGACATCTGGGTATAAGCCAACATATGAAATGGATATCGAAGCTTATCCTGACGGTGATATGACTTCTCCTGATTACAAGAGTCAGATATGGGTACCTATTGAGTAAAACAAACAAATCATCATGATGAATTTTGTGAGTTCCTACAAAGATGAAAAATGCTATTGACTCTCACGTTACGTCATGGTCTATACTATAATCACACGAGAGGAGCTGATAACATGATGACGGTCAAGCAGGTTAGCGAGCTGACGGGAGTGAGTATACGCACTCTGCGATATTACGACGAAATAGGACTCCTGCCTCCGGCAGAGTATTCCGAGGGTGGATATAGGCTGTATGACGATATGGCTCTGGAAAGACTACAGCAGATATTGCTATTTCGCGAACTGGAGTTTCCGCTAAGGGATATTCTCCGCATTGTTAGCAGTCCGGATTTCAATCGTAAAAAAGCTTTGGAGCAGCAGATAGAACTTCTTGAAATGAAAAGGAAGCGGCTTGATGATCTTATCAGTTTTGCCCGTGGAATAAAGGTATTAGGAGTGAGAGCAGTGGATTTTTCTGCATTTGACAAATCAAAGATCGATGAATACACAAAAAGGGCAAAGGAAAAGTGGGGGAATACTTCAGCTTATAAGGAATTTGCTCAGAAAGAACGTTCTGCCGAGGAAAATGAAGAGATCATGGAAAGATTCATGAAGCTTTTTGCGGAGTTCGGTGAGCTGAAAAACGAGATTCCTGAAAGCAAAGAAGCGCAGGATATGGTCAAGAAGCTGAAAGACTTCATAACTGAGCATTTCTATACCTGCACTGATGAGATACTCAGCGGTCTAGGCAAGATGTATGCTGCAGACGGTGAGTTCAAGGAAAATATAGACCGTGCAGGCGGAATTGGTACAGCAGAGTTCGCTTCGGCTGCTATTGAGGTTTACTGTCATAAGTGATATGGCATATGCAGTTACTTCCATATCAGGCTTAATAGCATCTATTTAACAGAAAAACAGCCTTCCAGATTTGTAAATTCACAAAAATCTGAAAGGCTGTTATTTTTTACTGTAGATTCGGATCTAGGCTATCGAATTTATGCAGGAGGTATTCCTGTATCTTAAGAGCATCATTTGAAGTAATTCCCTTACTTCTTGTATCAACATCTCCATTGGTTATGCCCTGATCAGTGATATGTTTTTCGCTAGTGCCGTTAATTCCATATTTATCAGGATTTGCAAGGCTCTGCATGATAAGAACTGCGTCTGACATATCAACTCCGCCGTCACAATTAGTATCGCCCCAGAAAGGTGTATTGGGATTTGAGGAATCATCCTTGATAGTAACCTTATATGAAATATCTACGCCATAGCAATAAGTATACCTGTAATAATCACCGGCACCGCCCGTAATGTGTACGGTATATTCACCTGCGGGAAGTGTATTGAATTTATCAGAACCAACGCTGATTTTATCATTCGAAACATTTATAGAAGTAGTATTGAGATCTTCATCAGTATATCGGCCTGCGGAACCGCTTCCGTTATTTGGTGTTCCGCCGAAAAGAAGTCCGCTCAGGTCAAGTTCTTCGCCTACATTATAAACTGTCTTTGTAGGATATGAATCAACTCCTCTAAAGTTATAGCCAGGATGTGTTGAGATAACAGGCTCTGTAGTTGTCGTTGTCGTGGTTGTAGTAGTTGTAGTAGTTGTTGTTGTTGTCGTTGTGACTATCTCTGGAGCCTTTACGAAAACAGTATAATTTATAACGTTTCCTGTCATGCCGTTAGTTCCAAGAACGACCTTCTGATTAGCTTCTGCTGTCATTTTGTATACGGAAAAGATAACGTCGTTGCTGGACTTGGCAGAAAGTTCCGTCCTGGTAAAACCGTTGAGCCATGAAGGAACAGAGTTTGCTTCTTCCTCACGGGTATCAACGAGAACGTATATCTCTGTTTTGTCTGCAGTTGTAAATTCGGCAAGATCACTGTCTGTGTTCTTTGAATTGCATGCAGTCATAATATACTCACAATTTTCAAGTTCAGAAGGAAGTGAAGTATATGTAAAGTCTCTGTCGCCGTAGATAAGTCCGCCTGTTTTATTGGATTCCATTAGCTTCCAGTAGCCCGAATTTGAGTAATCCTTAACTATAAGGTTCTTTATGAGCTTTCCGTTTACGGGTTCAGGAGGAGTATTGTTGAGTTTAACATTTGGTCTTTCAGGGAGCTGAGCCTCTGTACCAAGGTAGAAACTTGGATGAGGCGGCTGATTGTATGAAGACTGTTCACAGCCTGTCTGCATACGGTATTGCATATCGTGCATAAGAGTGGTGAGTCTGTATTTTGACTCAGTATTTGTGCACCATACGCGGAGCTTTGAGTTGTCTTCGGTTCTAAGAATAAGCTCCTCACGCCAGTCACCGAGTATATCGGCTGTCAGACAAGGAACAGCTTTGGTACTATTGTTTGAAGCACAGCCAGAAGCTGTCAGTATAGTCTGATAGTTGTCAACACCTTTTGCCTTTGTTATGGTGATATCATCGAGCAATTCGCGTTCCAGGTCACCGTCCCAGTAAATAAGGAAGTTCGTGGAAGGCTGCTTGCTGCCTATCTGTTTTCCAGAGGTGTCATAAACCGCTCCTGCAGGTCTTGATCCCCAGAACTCTGCACCATTGTTGCCGGAAATAATGTTGTCTGCGCAGCAGCGTCCTGTATCCTTATCACCATCATAGTGCCAGAATATCTGACCATTCTCACCGTTTACGAGGGAAATACCGTAATTGCCGCTTTCATGGCAAAGGAAAACTTCAATTCCTTCATTGTTTGGATCTAAGTCGCCTACATGCATAGCGTCACCGTGTCCCTTTTGGGTTGACCAGAGAAGTTTTCCGTTATCGTCGATAACGCAAGCACCCATGCATATTTCCTGTCTGCCATCGTTGTCGAAGTCAGCGACCATCACGTTGTGGTTTCCGTTGCCATAGCCAGGGTCACTTGAGTTGAAGCCGGTATCGTATATCCACTTCTTGACAAGCTTCTTATTCTGAACGTCAACAGCTGAAAGAGTGAGTCTTGTATAGTAGCCTCTGCCATAAACAGCCGAGGGGTGAACTCCGTCGAGGTAAGCAATAGCGCAGTTGTAACGCTCACAGCGGTTTCCGTAGTTGTCTCCCCATGTGCTCTTGGCAGTATTGCTTGTAGCATCACCACGTGAAACAGGGAAGTCGATTGTATCTAGAGCTGCGCCGGTTGCGCCTTCAAATAGTGTCATATACTCTGGACCTTGTAATACAGTACCTGCACTGTCCAGATAGTTTGCGTTGCCGTTTCCGATAACCTGACCTCTGCCGTCAACAGTTCCATCGCAGGTCTTGGTTATGAGTTCGGCTTTTCCGTCACAGTCGAAATCTGCAACTGCAAGCTGGGTATAATGCTGGCCTGCACGGATATTCTTACCCATGTCTATACGCCAGAGTTTTTTGCCGTAAAGGGTGTAGCAGTCGATATATACATTTCCAGTGAAGCCTTGTATGCCTTTATCAGGATTGTGTACCTGGGAATTGTCCTTAGAGTTTGATGGATCCCATTTTACGAATATCTCGTACTGTCCGTCGCCGTCAACGTCTCCAACACAGCAGTCGTTGGGCGAGTAGGTATAAGCTTCGCCATTGATGGTACCGCCTCTCGGAACATCGAGAGGAATATCAAAGTAGTTAGCACCGGATGTAAAGCGGCAATCCTCTGAAGATACAACGTTTCCGTTCACAATAGTGTCTACGCGGTACTTAGAGCTTGAATTTCCGCTTGCGTCCCAGTAGTTTGTTGCTTCGCCAGCCTTGCTGGTGTAGATTAGTGAGCCGTCTCGGAAAAGCTGGAACTCCGTATCATCCTTGTCGTTGGCGTTGAAGCGCCAGCTGATGAACATTCCGTTGCCTGACTTTATAGCGTAGATTCCGCGGTCGAGGTACTCCATTATTGCGGAGCCGTTGCCTCCGACTCCATAAGCAGCATCAGCAAGCAGAGAAGTTCCCATGCTTAGACTTGAGCTTGCAGCAACTGCGAGAGAGGCTGCAGCGGCTGCTATTTTTTTCAGTTTCAGGTTCATTGTAATTCCCCCATTCATTTATTTTTTTTACGATCTCGGGACTACAGTCCTTGTCCATTATATTATACACGTTTATTCATAATTTTGCAATGATTTATTGTATCGTTTTTCACACTTTTTTGTCCACAATAGCCTCTCTTATGTAAAATAATGCAGTAAAATTATATTAGATATGATATAATGTGTAATACTCAAGGTTGAAGACTTTAAATATTTGCCTTACACTTCCTTGACAATGATGAGGGAAAATGATATCATATAATATATTTACTTATGGAAGGAGCAATGAAATTGGATATCGTAAATAAGAATATTGACGGAGGAAAAGCTTTTGACTGGGGAAGAACTTCCGCTAATTATGCAAAATACAGGGACATTTACCCACATGAGTTTTATGAAGCTCTTGTTAAGCGAGGACTCTGCGTAGAGGGCCAGTCCGTACTTGACCTTGGAACAGGTACAGGTGTTATACCGCGAAATATGTACAGATTCGGTGCTAAATGGACAGGAAGCGATATTTCTGAAAATCAGATAGAACAGGCAAAGCTCCTTGCTGAACAGGGAGGAATGAATATTGAGTTCCTTGCAGCGCCTGCAGAGGATATAGATTTCCAAAGTGAATCTTTCGATGTTATCACCGCCTGTCAGTGCTTTTGGTACTTTGATTATAAGAAACTTGTACCGAAGTTATTTGATATTCTGAAAACCGATGGCAGACTTGTGGTGATGCAGATGGCATGGCTGCCTTTTGACGATAAAATAGCAGCTAAAAGTGAGGAGCTGGTCCTTAAATATAATCCTACATGGTCAGGCGGAGGCTGGACAAGACAGCCTGTTTTCATTGATAACGAGGTGCTGAAAAGATTCGAGATTGAAGAGCGTGTGGAGTTTGATGTGAACGTTCACTTCACCCGTGAGAGCTGGAACGGCAGAATGAAAGCCTGCCGTGGTGTTGAGGCTTCACTGAGCAAGGAGGAGACTGAGGCGTGGGAGCGTGATCATATGGCTCTACTGAACAGTATAGCTCCCGATGAGTTTGATGTTTTGCATTATGCGGCTATGGCGATAATGAAGAAGAATAATAAGTAAGTACATATCAGAAAGGAGCAGCTTCAGTGGATAATTTAAAAATTTCAGAAAGTAGTATCAGCAGTGAAATACAAGAGCTTACAGATCTTTGTGCAAAAAAAGCAAAGGAGTACGGAGAAAAATCTTCTTGGTTCAAGCCTGCAATGACTGAAGTGTCTGTCAGAAAGTGGGAAAGTGAAAATAACATTGTACTTCCTGATACTTACAGAGAGTGGCTGCTTTTTTCTGAAGAAGCTCTTATACGTAACAATCTTGCACATTTCTACAGACCTGATGATTACAGATATGATGAGATCAGTGGCCATAGTGAACTTATAATTGTCGGTGAGGTATATTCTGACGGTGAGATTCTGTGCTTATCCAAAGTTAATAATACTTTTTGTGTCATAGACCATGGTGAAATTGAAGAAGTTAAAGATTTTCGTGATGTTCTTAAAGAATTGATACGCATTCTTAGTGAAAAAAGTGCTCTTTCGTCTAAAATGCAGGAGCTGCTTATGCAAATGGTCAAAGACAAAAGATAGTAAAAGGTGACGATGAGAGCCCCAAAATTAATAATTATAAAAGATAAAGGTTGTGTAGAAAATTATGGCTGCGCAGCCTCTTTCTTTTTTTTACGACAAACATTAATTGCACCCGGAGATGCCGTTTGTATTGTGTTGAAAGTGGCCTTTTACAGATAAAAAAGACAGTCCACAGCAAATTAACTGCGAACTGCCTTTTCATTGGTTAATAACTTTTTTCAATCAATGCGTACATAATGTTTGTTGCCATACCAATTTTCGTATAGGTCGTTGAGCGGGACCTCACCCGTAACATCAAAACCTTCGATAAGCGAACCTTCGTTGGTGTAGAATGTGAAATAATCGGTAGCACCTGAAAGATCTGGACTTGTGCTTTCGTATAGTATATATCCATTTATCTCTTCGCCGTCCTCATACTTGCATGTGAAATATCCCTTGTATAAATCATCACTTGGAGTTATTGTGTAAACTGTGACCGGATCATCAGAAGTCTTCCATGTACCTGTTAAAGAAGCCACACTAATGCTTGTTACAGGTGGGTTAGTGATTGCATAGAAGCCGTACGCATTTGGCTTTGGAGCATTGGGATCCTTTTCTGCCGGCTTGTTACGTCCGAAGTAATAACTTCTATCCAGATCTGTTTCTTCTGAAGCGAGTTCTTGTTCACCGTTATTTGTAACCAACTGGAAAGAATACCATAGCCCACGGTCAATATCATAGAATTTGAACCAATCTATGCCATCGACATTTTGAATCCAGATAGAGCCCTCAGCCTGAGGACCATTACCGAAATCAACAGTATAGCTGCCGTCAGCCTTTACGTTTATAATACGAGTATTTTCAGCATCTTTTTCATACCATATACCTGATATCTTTTCAAACTCTGATTTGCTAGCTGTATCATTTTGGTTAGTTGTTGTAGTTGTGCTATCGTTTTTTATTGCTTCATCATCAGTTGTTTTCTCATCCTTTGAATCTGCTGTTTTAGTAGTTGTCACATCTGATTTTGTGGTGGTAACGGATGCCTTTTCAGATACCGAATTGCCTTCAGTGCTTCCGCAAGAGAATAATGCTGACATCATTGTGAGCATTGCGATACAATAAATAATTCTTTTCATAATAACAACCTCATTTTCTTGAAAAATATTATTATCCGGACTAGTTGTCCTTGGTGTGATTATATAATATCACATTTTTTGAGATTAGTGTTCATAATTACAAATTTGTAATTATGGCTGTTTTTTCAGAACATAATACGTCTGAGAACATATTCGCCTTCAGAGGTGGCAGCTATTTCGTATGAGCTCATATCGTCCATATTCAAGTGCTTTTTCAGACGGGAAATATTGACTCTTATGGTGTTTTTACTGTCTTCCACGTCGCATCCGTATATAGTCTTGTAGATGTCATGATAACTTATACGTGAACCTATCTGTGAGGCAAGCATATAGAGTATCTGCAGTTCACGCTGCGGCAGGGAGTATTCGTTGCCGTCAAGAGATGCAGTGCCCGCGAATAGGTCTATGGTAAGGCAAGGAAGTTCAATTCTAGGGTGCTGGGGCGATTGCTTGACATTGCGTCGGAGCTGAGCTTCTATACGCGCTTTTAATACATTCAGATCATAGGGCTTTGTTATATAGTCGTCACCGCCGCTTCGGAATCCCATTACAACGCTGTCGTTTTCGTCACGAGCTGTGAGAAATATTACAGGAGCCTGTGTTTTCTGCCTAAGGATCTTGCAGAAATCCATTCCGTCGCCGTCAGGCAGCATAACGTCAAGGAGCACAAGGTCCGGGACGCACTCTTCAAGCATGAATGAGGCAGTCTGCACGGAATCCGCACAGTGCACGGTATATCCTTCGTTTTCAAGGAATGTTTTGTTGATACGCATGATATCAGAATCATCTTCTACTAATAAAATGTGTGACATAAAAGTCCCCCTGTCTGTCTTTGATTACAATTCTGTAATTCTGTTCACTTATTTTTAAAAGTATGATATAATGTATTCAGTCCTAGAAAGGAGTAGGTAAATTGAAAAAAGATAGCTCACAAAGCCGCTCGCTGAGAAAACGGCTTTTGATAACGCTTATAACCTGTCTTCTGACCGTGCTGATAATATGTGCTTCAATGTTTGAACTCATTTACAAGCAGACAGAAAGAAATGTCGATACTCACTTTTCTGAGTTCTCCGACGAGGCGATTTCTGTAGTGTCTGATTCGTTGTACCAAAGAAATATGGCAAATATGCAAACTGTGCTGCATTGTTTCTGCGGTCAGATGAGTGAGCGTTTGTCAGGCCAGTATAATGAGGGTTTAACATTTGATTATTCTTTTGCTTATAAATCGGAAGCAAGGTCGTACTTCAAAGATGCAATGATGACGAACTGCATTTTCTTTGTAATATCTGATATAGGCATAAGAACTACAGATATAACAACAGAAGAATCCAATGACGAGAAAATGCTTGAAGCCTTCGACGAGATGACAAAAAGCGGTAATTATAGAAACAATGATTCACAGACTTATGAGTTTTATCTGTGTCATAGCGACGAAGAAAGGAATGGATCCTATACAAAAGAGGGTGAAGGCTTTATAATCGTATGGGATGAAATGTCCGCTTATAGCTTAGGCGAACGCCGTGTCGGGCTTATAATGTATGACTCAAATAACTGGGTAAAACAGGTAAATGAAGTGGCAGTTAATGAAACGTCAAGACTTACTGAAAGTATGGACAAGCTGTTTGTCAAATACATCTATATGATGCTTATTGCTGTTGCAGGTGTGTTGCTTGTATTTATCGTAATTTCAGCCATACTATCCAAAAAGCTTGCTGATCCTGTCATTTCAGAGCATGATATGCTGGTAAAGATAAATGAGATGAAGACTACTTTCCTATCGGACGCTTCCCATGAACTAAAAACTCCTCTTGCAACCGTGTCAGGTTATGCTCAGAATGCTGAAATGGATCTTGCAAATGGCGGGAACACAGCACTTATACAGGAAAAGCTGAAGCGTATTTCCTCGGAAGCGAATCGTATGGCCCTCATGGTAACACAGATACTTGATGCTACACGAATCGAAGAAGGAAGAATGGTGCTTGAACTTGCTCCATGCGATATAGAGAACATTGTTCGTGAAACTGTTGAGACATATTTTGCTGTACTGAACAAGAATAACAATAAGCTTGCACTTCGTATCCCGCTTGAATTGCCAAAGGTTAATGCAGACAGTTCAAGACTACAGCGTGTATTCGTGAATCTTATCTCCAATGCACTGAAACATACGAAAAACGGAACTATACTGGTCAAGGCGGAAGAAGAGAATAACTTTATCAAGGTCACTGTAAAGGATACAGGAAGCGGTATTTCGGAAGAGGATTTGCCTCATATATGGGAGCGTTATTACAAAGGTAAGCACTCTGAAACAGGCACCGGACTGGGCCTGTTTATATGCAAGTTTATAATTGAATCCCACGGTGGTAAGATATGGGTTGAAAGTGAGGTCGAAAAAGGAACAGCGTTTATGTTTACTTTACCGGTCCAGTAAATACTTTTCCATTATACCATAATTTTAGGGAAAAAAACAGTATTTTTTTTAAAGTATATAATAATTAATCAATTAATCTGACAAAAATGGAGCGATGCACCGTTAATGTGCATCGCTTTTTAAGTTGCTGTTTCTGTTTGAGTTATATAATTTTATACTTGATGATTGTGCTTTTTACGAGTACTGTTTACTATTTCAAGTAGTTTTTCAAGTACTGTCCCGTGTATGAAGCCTTGCATTTTGCAACCTCCTCGGGAGTTCCCTGCGCGACAACAGTTCCACCGCCGTCGCCACCCTCTGGGCCAAGATCAATGATGTGATCTGCAACTTTTATAACGTTGAGGTTGTGCTCAATGACAAGAACTGTATTTCCCTGATCAGTCAGTTGCTGCAAAACATCTATTAGTTTATGAACGTCTGCTGTGTGAAGTCCTGTAGTAGGCTCATCAAGGATATAAATAGTGTTTCCTGTTGAGCGTTTGGAGAGCTCTGTTGATAGCTTCACTCGCTGGGCTTCACCACCCGAAAGGGTGGTTGCAGGCTGACCAATCTTGATATATCCGAGGCCAACCTCCTGAAGGGTTTTTAGTTTTCTTGCTATCTTTGGAATATGCTCGAAGAATTCAACACCTTCATCTACTGTCATTTCGAGTACATCATATATGGATTTACCCTTGTAGTGTATCTCAAGTGTCTCGCGGTTGTAGCGTTTACCCTTGCAGACTTCGCAGGGGACGTATATATCGGGAAGGAAGTGCATTTCTATCTTGATTATTCCATCACCCTCACAGGCTTCGCAACGTCCGCCCTTAACATTAAAGGAAAAACGTCCGCTTGTGTAGCCATGAGCCTTTGCGTCAGGAGTTTTGGAGAAAAGGTCACGTATGTCACTGAAAACTCCTGTATACGTGGCTGGATTTGAGCGCGGAGTTCTGCCGATAGGGGACTGGTCGATACATATTACCTTATCGAGGTTTTCAACGCCATCCATTGAAGCAAATTCGCCGCATCTTGTCTTTGCATGGTTGAGCTTTGCCGCAAGGTACTTGAAGATTATCTCGTTTACAAGAGAGGATTTACCTGATCCCGAAACACCCGTAATACATACGAGTTCTCCGAGAGGAATCTGTACGTCGATATTTCGCAGGTTATGTTCGGAAGCTCCGTGTACTGTGAGGAACTTGTTGTTTCCGCATCTGCGCTTTTTCGGAATTTCTATCTTCTTTTTTCCACTGAGATATTGTCCTGTTATAGAAGACTTGCATTTGAGCAGCTTGTCCACAGTTCCAGCGAAAACCACTTCGCCACCATGTATTCCAGCACCGGGGCCTATGTCGACAATATAATCCGCAGCAAGCATGGTATCGTCATCGTGTTCGACTACTATAAGGGTATTGCCCAGGTCGCGCAGACGTTTCAGTGTGGCTATCAGCTTGTCGTTGTCACGCTGGTGAAGTCCTATACTGGGTTCGTCAAGAATATATAGAACTCCTACAAGAGAAGAGCCTATCTGAGTTGCAAGTCTTATTCGTTGACTTTCGCCGCCAGATAGAGTTCCCGAAGCTCTTGACAGAGTGAGGTAATCGAGACCAACGCTGCATAGGAAACCGAGACGCTCCTTTATTTCCTTTATTATGCGTTCACCGACGAACGAATCGTGCTCTGAGAGTTTTAGTCCGTCGAAAAACTTCAGGCACTCTTTAACAGATAGATCGGTGATCTCACTGATGTTCTTGTTCCCAACAGTTACGGCAAGATACTCATCACGCAGTCGCTTTCCGTTGCAGACAGGGCAATTAACCTCGCTCATATATTCTTCGATCTCGTTTCTTGAATATTCACTGGAAGTTTCTTTGTAACGGCGTTCAAGGTTGTTGATAACGCCTTCAAATGGAGAACGGTAGCTTCCTCCACCAAGTGAAGCAGGACGATTGAGATCTAAAGCTTCATCGCCAGTGCCGTAGAGGAACAGGTCGAGCTGTTCTTTTTTAAGCTCTTTTACAGGAACATCTATCGGAACTCCGTATTTTTTTGATATGGCACGATAATACATGGTAGCTATTGATGTTTCATCGAGGCTGTTCCAGCCCGAAGCACTGATAGCCCCATCTTTAATGGAAATGTCAGGATCAGGGATAACTAGCTCAGGGTCGATGTGTCGGAATACGCCGAGGCCTGTACATTTCGGGCAGGCTCCCACCGGATTGTTGAATGAGAACATTACTGGTTCGAGCTCGCCTATACTGATATTGTGTTCGGGACATGCGTAATTCTGCGAGAATAGTATCTCTTCACCACCGATCACATCAGCAATAGCAAGTCCACCTGAAAGATTGAATACAGTTTCAAGACTGTCAGTTATACGGGACTCAATACCTTCTTTTATAATGATTCGGTCAACTATTATCTCAATGTTGTGTTTTTTGTTTTTGTCAAGCTGTATTTGTTCTGCAAGCTCATACATTATGCCATCAATACGAGCGCGGACGAAGCCTGATTTTTTAGCGCTTTCTAGCTCTTTTGCGTATTGTCCCTTGCGGTTTCTTACTATGGGAGCAAGCAGTTGTAACTTTGTGCCTGCCGGCAGAGTCATGAGAGTGTCTACCATCTGGTCAATTGTCTGCTGGGAAATCTCTCTGCCGCAGATAGGACAATGTGGAATTCCTATTCTTGCGTAGAGCAGACGGAGATAGTCATATATTTCGGTGACAGTTCCAACTGTTGAACGTGGATTCTTAGACGTTGTTTTCTGGTCAATGGAAATAGCAGGGGAAAGGCCCTCTATGCTGTCAACGTCTGGCTTTTCCATTTGCCCGAGGAACATTCTTGCATAAGAGGAAAGACTTTCCACATAGCGGCGCTGACCGTCCGCGTATATTGTATCAAAGGCAAGAGAAGACTTACCTGATCCTGAAAGACCTGTCATGACTATCAGCTGGTCACGTGGAAGTTCAAGGTCTATATTTTTAAGGTTGTTTTCTCTTGCACCTTTAATGATGATCTTATCGGTCATAAAAAGCTCCTTTTTACTGATATCAGATACTTTTTCTGAGGATGCTGCCTGTAAGTTGAAAGACAGCGCATACAAATACATTATATCACGATGAAGCACTAATTGCAAGCATTGACATGTACCATTTTTTGCTATATAATACCATCTATGGAGGAGATTAAAGAATGGAGATAAGAAAGGCGAAAATTACTGAACTTGAGCTTGTAAAGGAAATATCACACAGAACTATTAAGGCGGTATATCCACATTATTATCCTTTTGGAGCTGTTGAATTTTTTCTTGCTTATCATTCTGATGAGCATATAAGACAGGATATCGAAGATGAACATGTTTTTTTGCTGACTGACGATGAGGGACAAGCGGCAGGGACTGTAACAGTAAATGGTTGTGAGATAAACAGATTGTTTGTACTGCCAGAATATCAGGGAAAAGGGTTCGGCGGAAAGCTCATTGCTTTTGCGGAAAAACTAATATCACAAAGTTACAGTGAAGCTGAATTGAGTGCTTCATTTCCGGCAAAAGAGATATACCTAAAAAAAGGCTATAAGGCGTTTGAATTCCATAAGATACTAACTGAAAACGGCGATTACCTCTGTTATGATTATATGAAAAAGGAGCTTTTGTAATGAATATCCTCGTAGTGGGTGGCACTCGTTTTTTCGGCATACCAATGATAGAAAAGCTGATATCGGACGGACATGATGTAACTATTGCGACACGGGGAAGAAATCAAGACAGCTTCGGTGACAATGTTAAAAGACTAATTCTTGACAGAAGCGATGAAGCTAGTATCGCGGAAGTTCTTGACGGAAGGATCTATGACGCGATAATTGACAAGATTGCTTATTCATCAAATGATGTTAAAAGGCTTCTTGACCATGTAAAGTGCAGTAAATATATACTGATGTCAACTTCTTCCGTGTACGAGGATATATGCAGTGCTACTCCCGAAAGTAGCTTT
Source organism: Ruminococcus flavefaciens (assembly GCA_002310115.1). GTDB lineage: Bacteria > Bacillota > Clostridia > Oscillospirales > Ruminococcaceae > Ruminococcus > Ruminococcus flavefaciens_K. The sequence goes on along the minus strand of DBYI01000044.1, from coordinate 721 downwards.
GATCCGGAAATATACAAACTAGTATGGTGCGAAAGGGCAGACTTCGATTACAGTGAGGTAAAGAGGCAGGCTGAGTGCGCTCTTGTGCAGCATTATCCAGAGCAGAAATATGTGGCTGTACGATATCCTGTGGTAATAGGCAGCAATGATTATACAGGAAGACTCAGATTATACGTTGATAAGATTTGTTCAGGAGAGTCTATGTATATTGACGATATGGACTCTCGCATAAGCTTCATCCATGAGCGTGAAGCTGGAGAGTTTCTTGCTTATGTGACTGAAAATGATATTTTTGGTGCTATCAATGGCTGCTGCCGCGGAGATATTTCTGTAAGAGAGATAATTGAATATATAGAAAAAAGAACCGGGATAGAAGCTCTGTTTTCTGACAGTGGTGCAGCTGCGCCATATAACGGATATTCCGCCTTTGCAACTCTTGATATTTCTAAAGCTGAAGCTTCTGGATTTGTTTTCAGCAATGTGAAAAGGAAAATATTTGAAACAATTGATAGTTATCTGGAGAATATCAATTAATGATATGAAAAAACGGGGTAAAAATTTAGCCTGATTTTTTTACTATTTACTTGACAAGCTGATTCTTTTTTGATATAATTATTAAAGATGTGCCGATGTGATGGAATTGGCAGACGTGACGGACTCAAAATCTGTTGGGCTAATCACCCGTGCGGGTTCGACCCCCGCCACCGGCACCCGACCAACA
>DBYI01000081.1:34307-49246 GCA_002310115.1 Ruminococcus flavefaciens | reverse complement strand
TACAGAACTGCTGACGGAAGATTGATGAATGCAGATGTCAAAGGTGCTTTGAACATTTTAAGAAAAAGTAGTGTTGTGGACTTAACAGTCCTATACAGTAGTGGCGAAGTGGACACGCCTGTAAGAATAAGGGGTGCCTGATTAGGTGGAAACTTAAATACCACTCTTCTTATGAAGCCCCTTCCTCTTTAGGTAGGGGAGAGTTCACATTTCAAAACATCTTCATATTTTAAACTTGAAATGGACTTTTGTAAGAATATAACGTTAATTTCTTGACTTGCAAAAGAAAGTGTGTTATAATGTAAATTGAATAATTTTGAGCTTAGGAGGAAGCTATGGGCAACAGTGAATACCGCAAGACAATTGACTATATCTTAGATCTTATCAGAAGCGGAATGCTGCAGGTAGGGGACAAGCTTCCGACAGAGCGTAGTATCTCGGAAAAGCTTGGCATAAGCCGCAATACTGTCCGAGAGGCGCTCAGAGGACTTGAAATTCTCGGTATAGTCAATGGAAAACAGGGCTCTGGAAATTATCTCACAGATAATATCTCGGATTCTATCGCAAAGGCTATGGATGTCATGCTGCTTATGAATAGGACCTCGAAAGAGGAAATATGTTCGTTCAGACGCAGTATGGAAAAGACTGTATGCAGCTATCTTATAGCAAGAGGCTGCTCTTCGGAGAACAAACTAAAAATAGTTGCTGCCCTCAATCATCTTAAGGAGTCTGAGGGGACTAGCAAACAGACTGTAGCAGACAGGGATTTTCATTATTCACTTATTTACGCTACTGAAAATAGCTTCTGGATAACATTTATGAACGCTGTTTCAGAAGTGTATATGAGATGGATAGATGATTTTCTGACGACATCAGGGCAGGATGTTAAGGAACAGCTTCAGGACGCACACGAAAAAATGGTACAGGGAATCATTACGGGTGATACTGAGTTCTGTTTCCGTGCTATAGATGCACATTATGATATAATTGATAGAAGCTTCGGCTGATGAAAGGATTGTTATGAGCAGGGTACGTTTCTTTGCCGCTCTTTCTGCGGCGCTGATTGCTTTTAGTGCTGTTTCGTGCTCGCATCAGATCCTTGTGGACGACACGGATACAAATGCGAAAACTACAGTTACTGGAGAAGGGGAAAAGGAAACTACGTCAGGTACAACAGAAAAAGAAACTGACGATATCAACTCATACATCAAGGTTAAAAAGGCTAAGCCTGCAATGTGGAAGGTTACAGATAACAAAACTGGAAACGAAATGTATATGCTGGGTATCATGAGATTTGCTACCAAGTATACTATGGATCTTCCTGATTATGTGGATGAGGCATATCAGAAATGCAGTGGTGTAGTTATGGAGTCGGATTTCAATGCTATGCTCGATCCGCAGCAGCTTCAGGAATATACAAACCATATTGTTTATACCGATGGTACTACTGTAAAAGATCATATATCCAAGGAAACTTATGAAACAGCTATAGAATATCTGTCAAAGTATTCGTATTATGACAAGAGCATGGATGGATATTCAGCAAACGGCTGGGCAGCACAGGTTAATGGTGTTTCCATTCAGAGAGTCGAGAACCTTGCTATGGAGAATATCGATTCGAAGTATCTAACTCAAGCAACTCAGGAAGGAAAAGAAATTCTTGGACTTGAGGATCTTAGCGTCCAGCTTGAGATAATGGATGCTTGTTCGGATGAACTGTGTGACTTTATGATATATGATACAGTTCGCAGATCCAAGGATATTAGAGGGTTTACGTCAAATCTTGCCTATCAGTATGACTGTTGGGCAAGGGGGGATGTAGATGCCTTGGACGAGGAGTATTACTGGAACGACAGATCGGCTGATCTTGATGATGATTATGCTAATTACCTTGAGGTGAATCTCTATAAGCGTAACAGGAATATGGCTGATAAGCTTGCAGAGTTTATAGAAACTGGAAACAAATACTTTGTTGTTATCGGAGTTACTCATTTTTCAGGTTCGAAGGGGATAGATGACCTTCTTACAGAAAAGGGCTATAAGGTCGAGCTTATAAAGTGACATAAAATTACAAAAAGCGCTTGTGCGTATTGCACAAGCGCTTTGCTGTTATTATGTGAATTTATACAAAGCTGATATCCTAATTTTCATTAATGGAAACAAATATTTGCACCTCTCAAAAACCAACAAAAAAAGCGCCCGTTCATTTACAAATTCGGCGCTTTTTGATAAATCTTTCCATAGCCCCTTGACATGGGAAAAAAACTGTATTATAATGTTATAATGTATCAATATGGAATAGTATCGCTATTTTGCAAGATATTATAGCATACTTTGCACAGACTTGTCAATAGTTTTGCAGAAAATTTTTCTTATGATACGGCAGCTATAAACAGAACTGCTGTTCCATGCTCTGTGTGCGCAGGGAAATGCAGTAAAAAAATACAAGGAGGTTCCGCCTATGGTGAATGTTACACCTAAGCAGCTGGGAAAGAATGTCAGAATGAGCTTCGGTAAGATTACCGAGCCTCTGGAGATGCCGAACCTTATCGAGGTACAGAAGAACTCGTATAAGTGGTTCAAGGAAGAAGGTCTTCGTGAGGTATTCCGCGAGATGACCGCCATCACTGACTACAACGGCAATCTCGTCCTCAACTTCAAAGACTACCGCTTTGACGATACTCCCAAGTATTCTCTCGCAGAATGTAAATCCAGAGGAGCTACCTATCAGGTCTCAATGAAAGCAACCGCTACACTTGCAAACAAGGAAACAGGTGCTGTCAGCGAAAGTGAGATCTATATGGGCGACTTCCCTCTCATGACTGACAGCGGAACTTTCGTTATCAACGGTGCTGAGCGTGTTATCGTATCTCAGCTCGTTCGTTCGCCGGGTGTTTACTATTCATTCACTAAGGACAAGACAGGTAAAGACCTCTTCAGCTCGCAGATAATCCCTAACCGTGGTGCATGGCTGGAGTATGAACAGGATTCAAACGACGTTGTTTACGTTCGTATAGATAAGAACAGAAAAATACCGTTAACTACTTTCATCAGAGCTCTCGGGGAAGAGGGTACGGATGAAGAAATATTCGAGATATACGGAGAGGATGAGCGTCTCAGACAGACTATCCTTCAGAAGGATCAGACCAAGAACCGCTCAGATGCGCTCATAGACGTGTACAAAAAGCTCCGTCCGGGTGAACCTCCAACGGTTGAAAGTGCAGTAAGCCATCTCAATAACCTTTTCTTTGAGGCGAAGAGGTATGACCTTTGCCGTTTCGGACGTTATAAGTACAACAAGAAGCTGGGCATCGCTTCACGTCTTTCAGGCAGAACTCTTGCAGAACCTATCGTCAACGAGATGACAGGTGAGATACTTGCCGATGCAGGTGAGACTCTTACTTATGACAAGGCTTGTGAGATTGAGCAGGCAGGCGTTTACAGTGCGTATGTAAACGTTGAAGCTAAGGAGTATTTTACTGATGAACGCGGCGAAACATCAGTCCGCATGGTGGAAAAGACTGTTAAGGTTATCGGTAACGGTATGGTTGACATCAAGGGCTATGTTGATTTCGACGCTGAGAAGTATGGTATCAATGAGAAGGTTTCTTTCAACGTTCTTAAGGATATCATAGATAATGCTGCAGATGCAGACGAGCTTGAGGAAACTATCAAGAAGAAAGCAGACGAGCTCTCACCAAAGTACATTACACTTGATGATATCAGAGCTTCCATCAGCTACTTCCTCAATCTTTGCGAGGGAGTAGGTACTGTTGATGATATCGACCATCTTGGAAACAGACGTATCCGTTCAGTCGGTGAGCTCCTTCAGAACCAGTTCCGTATCGGTTACACAAGAATGGAGCGCGGTATCCGTGAAAGGATGAACCTTCAGACTCAGGATGTCAATACTCTCACTCCCCAGACCCTTATCAACATAAGACCAATTTCTTCGGCTATGAAGGAGTTCTTCTGCTCCTCACCACTATCACAGTTCATGGATCAGAACAATCCTCTTGCCGAGCTTACTCATAAAAGACGTCTTTCAGCTCTCGGACCCGGAGGCCTTTCAAGAGACCGTGCGGGATTTGAGGTTCGTGACGTTCACTACAGTCACTATGGAAGAATGTGTCCTATCGAGACACCTGAAGGTCCTAATATCGGACTTATCTCTTATCTTGCTACTTTCGCAAGGATCAATGAATATGGTTTTGTTGAGGCTCCTTACAGAAAGGTTGATAAGACTACAGGCGTAGTTACAAATGAAGTTGTTTACATGACAGCTGATATGGAGGACAACTTTGTAGTTGCTCAGGCAAACGAGCCTCTGACAGAGGACAACAAGCTTGCAAGGCCACGTGTAAATGCACGTTTCCGTGAGCAGATTCTCGAGTGTGAGCGCGAAAAGGTTGACTACATGGACGTTTCACCTAAGATGGTTGTTTCAGTAGCAACTTCTATGATTCCGTTCCTTGAGAACGATGACGCTAACCGTGCACTCATGGGTTCCAACATGCAGCGTCAGGCGGTTCCGCTCCTCAAGACAGAGCGTCCTTTCGTTGGTACAGGTATGGAGTACAAAGCTGCAGTTGATTCAGGCGTATGTGTTGTTTCCGACTATGATGGTAAGGTAACATATGTTGATGCAGATAAGATTACTATGGTTGATACTGATGGCGTTGAGCACAAGTACGAGCTTATCAAGTTCAAGCGCTCAAACCAGGGTACCTGTGTAAATCAGAGACCTATCGTTACAGCAGGTGAAGATGTCAAGAAAGGTCAGGTGCTTGCAGACGGTCCTGCAACAGCTGACGGAGAAATCTCACTTGGTAAGAATGCTCTCATAGGTTTCATGACCTGGGAAGGCTACAACTACGAGGATGCCGTTCTTCTTAACGAGCGCCTTGTTAGAGAGGATGTATTCACATCAGTTCATATAGAAGAATACGAGATTGAGTGCCGTGATACAAAGCTCGGACCTGAGGAAATCACACGTGATATCCCGAATGTGGGCGACGATGCACTTGCAAATCTCGACGAAAACGGTATTATCCGCATAGGATCCGAAGTTAATTCGGGCGATATCCTTGTTGGTAAAGTAACTCCAAAGGGTGAGACCGAGCTTACAGCTGAGGAAAGACTTCTCCGCGCTATCTTCGGTGAGAAGGCAAGAGAAGTTCGTGATAATTCGCTTAAGGTACCTCATGGTGAATCTGGTGTTATCGTTGACGTAAAGGTATTCACAAGAGATAACTGTGACGAGCTTTCAGCAGGTGTAAATATGCGCGTTATCTGCTACATTGCTCAGAAGCGTAAGATTACTGTCGGCGATAAGATGGCCGGTCGTCACGGTAACAAGGGCGTTGTTTCACGTATACTTCCTGAGGAGGATATGCCGTTCCTTCCAGACGGTACTCCACTTGATATCGTGCTCAATCCTCTTGGTGTTCCTTCACGAATGAACATCGGACAGGTCCTTGAAGTTCACCTCGGTATGGCTTGTAAGGCACTTGGCTGGCATATCATGACACCTGTATTTGACGGCGCTCATGAGGACGATATCCGTGAATGTTTCAAAATGGCTAATGACCATGCCAAGGAGCACAAGGACGATATGTTCGAGCTCAAGGCAATGGATAAGGTAATAAATCCGAACGCTCTGGAATTTACAGAGGATTGTAAATTTACTCTTTATGACGGACGTACAGGTGAAAAGTTCGATAACCGCGTAACTGTGGGCTATATGTACTACCTCAAGCTCCACCACCTCGTTGACGATAAGATCCATGCGCGTTCAGTTGGTCCTTACGCACTCGTTACACAGCAGCCTCTGGGTGGTAAAGCTCAGTTCGGCGGACAGCGTTTCGGNNGGGCTCTTGAAGCTTATGGTGCTGCTTACACCCTTCAGGAGATTCTTACAGTTAAGTCTGACGATACTATCGGACGTGTAAATACCTATGAGGCTATCGTTAAGGGACAGAATGTTCCTACTCCTGGTATCCCTGAGTCCTTTAAGGTACTTATCAAGGAAATGCAGTCACTCTGTCTCGATGTCAAGGTACTTGATGAAAATCAGGAGGAGATTGATCTCACTCAAAGCTTCGATGACGATGATCCAATGCCATCACGTTCATACGACGATGAGGATACTCTTGACAGCTCAGACTTGAATGAAAGTGAACTTGGCGAAGCTGGTTTCGGTTTTGAAGGTGACGATGAAGAAGACGGAGATCTCGACTTCGTTGACGGCGATGATGAATTCAGCTACGAAGACGATGTCGATATGGATCTCGAATCCGAGGATGACGACGTTCTTGATCTTGACGACAGCGAAGAGGCCTTCGACTTCGACGGCGAAGACTGATATAAGGAACAAAAATCAAGAACAGCGGATACGAATAATGAATGACTGCGGTCTGTATGCAGGCTGCGGTTGGTAGTTCCTAATTCATAATTCCGAATTAATATATTAGGAGGTAGCAGTTTGGAATTTACAACTTTTGAATCAATAAAGATAGGTCTTGCTTCGCCTGAGCAGATTAGAAGCTGGTCACACGGCGCAGTTGAAAGACCTGAAACGATAAATTACAGAACTCAGAAACCTGAGCGCGATGGTCTTTTCTGTGAAAGAATATTCGGACCTACAAAGGACTGGGAGTGCCACTGCGGAAAGTTCAAGAAGATACGCTTCAAGGGCAAGATATGTGATCGCTGCGGCGTTGAGGTTACAAGAGCAAGAGTAAGAAGAGAGAGAATGGGTCACATCGAGCTGGCTGCTCCTGTTTCTCACATCTGGTACTTCAAAGGTACACCTTCCCGTATAGGTCAGGTACTTGAGGTTTCTCAGAAAAGATTGGAGGAAGTTCTCTACTTTACAAAGTACATTGTAACCGATCCGGGTAATACAGAACTTCTCAAGAAGCAGCTCCTCTCAGAGAAGGAATACCTCTCATACCTCGAGAAGTACGGTGACGACTTCAAGGCAGAAATGGGCGCAGAGGCTATCAGAAAGCTCCTTAATGAGTATGATCCTGCAAGATATGATACTCACAAGCAGAGACTCATCGAAATGGGAAAGGTATCTCTCGGCGGAAAGAAGCTTGAGTGCTTCAATAAGCCTACAGAGTGCGAGTGTGAGGAGTGTCAGAAATTCAGAGAGCTTGAGGATATCGATTGGAGAAACAACCTCGAGATAGTTGCTGACGATCTCAAGGCTGAGTTGGTAGGACTTCCTGCCGGTCAGAAGAAGGTTAAGCTCCTTAAGAGACTTCAGATAATCGAGGCATTCCGCCTTTCGGGCAATAAGCCTGAATGGATGATACTCAGCGTAGTACCTGTTATCCCACCGGATATTCGTCCTATGATAATGCTGGACGGTGGACGCTATGCTACATCAGACCTTAATGATCTTTACAGAAGAGTTATTAACAGAAACAATCGTCTAAAGAGAATGCTTGAGCTTGATGCTCCTGACATTATCGTAAGAAACGAGAAGCGTATGCTTCAGGAAGCTGTTGATGCTCTCATAGACAACGGCAGACACGGCAGACCTGTTACAGGTCCTAGCAACCGTGCTCTTAAGTCACTTTCTGATATGCTTAAGGGTAAGCAGGGACGTTTNNGGTAAGCGTGTTGACTACTCCGGACGTTCAGTTATTGTCGTTGGTCCTGAGCTTAAGATGTACCAGTGTGGTCTCCCTAAGGAAATGGCTCTCGAACTCTTCAAGCCATTCGTATTAAAGAGACTTGTTGACAAAAAGGCTATAGCTAATATAAAGAGTGCAAGAAAGCTTATTGATCGTGCTGATAACAAGGTATGGGATGCTCTTGAGGATGTTATCAAGGATCACCCTGTTATGCTGAACCGTGCTCCTACGCTTCACAGACTTGGTATCCAGGCATTTGAGCCTATCCTTGTTGAAGGTCGTGCAATCAAGCTTCATCCGCTTGTTTGTTCTGCGTTCAATGCTGACTTCGACGGTGACCAGATGGCTGTACACCTTCCACTTTCAGCAGAGGCACAGGCAGAGGCAAGATTCCTCATGCTTGCTGCAAATAACCTGCTCAAACCGTCAGACGGTAAGCCAGTTGCTGTTCCTTCACAGGATATGGTACTTGGTTCGTACTATCTGACAATGGATAAGCCCGGTGAACCAGGCGAGGGCAAGGTATTCCGCGATGTTAACGAAGCACTCATGGCTTACAACGAGCATGATGTATCGCTGCATGCTAATATCAAGGTAAAGATAACAAAGGATATCGGCGATAAGAAGGTATCCAAAATAATAGACGCTACAGTCGGCAGACTTATATTCAACGAGAACATCCCTCAGAACCTGGGATATGTTGACAGAACCAACTCCGACAAGCAGTTTGATCTTGAGGTTGCTTTCCTAGTAGGCAAGAAGCAGCTCTCAGATATAATTGAGCGCTGTATCAAGATTCACGGAACAACTACAACTTCTGAGGTGCTTGACCGTATCAAGGCTCTCGGATATAAGTATTCAACAAGAGCAGCTCTTACTGTTGCTGTTTGTGATGCTACTATTCCTCCTCAGAAGAAGGAAATACTTGCTAAGGCAGACGCAGAGGTTGAGCAGATAACAACAGAATACGAGTACGGATATATCTCTGCACAGGAAAAGACTAAGAAAATCATCGCTCTTTGGACAAATACAACAGACGATGTTACAAAGGCTCTTAAGTCAAACTTTGACAAATATAATCCTATCTGGATGATGGCAGACTCGGGTGCCCGTGGTTCTATTTCACAGATCCGTCAGCTGGCTGGTATGCGTGGACTTATCGCCAATACATCTGGTACCGTTATTGAGATCCCAATCAGAGCTAACTACCGTGAAGGTCTTAACATCTTGGAGTACTTCATCGCTTCACGTGGTGCGAGAAAGGGACTTGCTGATACGGCTCTCCGTACTGCTGACTCGGGTTACCTTACACGTCGTCTTGTTGATGTTTCTCAGGATGTTATCATACGTGAGGAGGACTGCGGAACTACAGATGGTATCGAGGTATTCGAAATCAAGAACGGAAACGAAATAGTTGAGCCTTTCTCAGAGCGTCTCGTAGGCAGATTCCTTGCTGAGGATCTCCGCGACGAATCAGGAGAGCTTATCGTTTCACGTAACAAGATTATAAACGATGCTGATGCTAAGAAGATAATAGACGCAGGTATCGAAAAGATCAAGATACGTTCAGTCCTCACTTGTAAGTCGAGAACAGGTGTATGCGCTAAGTGTTACGGTGCTAACCTTGCAAACAACAATATGGTTTCAGTTGGTGAAGCTGTTGGTATCATTGCTGCTCAGTCTATCGGTGAGCCTGGTACACAGCTTACCATGAGAACTTTCCATACCGGTGGTGTTGCTTCTGCCGATGCAGAAGATATCACACAGGGTCTTCCTCGTGTTGAGGAACTCTTTGAGAGCAGGCGTCCTAAGGGTGCTGCTATCCTGTCTAGAATTTCAGGTAAAATCCACATCGAAGAGATCAAGACCACAAGAAATATCATCGTTAATAATGATGAGACAGGTGAATCAGAAAGCTATATGATTCCTTACAACCTTAAGATCAGAGTTCAGGAGAACGAAGAAATCGAAAAGGGAACCCGTCTTACAGAAGGTAACATCTATCCTGCCGATATACTCAATATCCTAGGAACCCAGGCTGTTCAGAACTACATCATCAATGAAGTTCAGAAGGTTTACCGCTTACAGGGTGTTGATATCAATGATAAACACATCGAGGTTATTGTTCGACAGATGCTTCGTAAGATCAAGGTTGAGGAAACAGGCAGCAGTTATCTGCTTCCTGGTACTCTTGTTGACAGCAAGGAAATCGACGTTATCAATGAAGAGCTCCAGGCTCGTATCGACGCAGGCGAGTTAAATGTACAGCTTGTTCAGACAAGTCCTGTTCTTCAGGGTATTACAAAGGCTTCATCAAATTCAGACAGCTTCATGTCGGCAGCTTCATTCCAGGAGACTACAAAGGCTCTTACAGACGCTGCTATCAGAGGTAAGAGTGACCGACTCCTTGGACTTAAGGAGAATGTTATCATCGGTAAGCTCATTCCTGCAGGTACAGGTATGGAGTGCTACAGAAATGTTGAGGTCGTTAAGAACGAAGGTTATGGCGAGCACAATGCAGCTGCTCCTATAACAAATCAGATATAAAGTCAAAGCTCCCGAGGATTGATGTTATAATCTTCGGGAGCCTTTAATTTTTTGAAAGTATTATTGACTTTTTTCTTTCACATATTGAGGTGAAATATGAATATCAAGCTAAAGCGTATAGGTATGTCAGAATGCGAAAGATTGTGGAAAATGCAGGTAGAAGCATTTTCCGAGCTTCTTGAAAAGTATCATGATTATGAGATTAGTCCTGCAAATGAGTCAATTAGTCGTGTGAAGGAGAGGCTTATTCAAACTTATACATACTACTATTTCATTATGAACGGAGAAAATACCGTCGGAGCTGTCCGTGTTGTTGATATGAAGGATGGTTCTGCCAAGAGAATTTCGCCTATATTTATTATGAAAAATCATAGAGGAAACGGCCTCGCACAGGCTGCTATTAGAGCTGTGGAGAAAATTCACGGTAAAGATAACTGGTGTCTTGATACTATATTACAGGAGGAAGGCAACTGTCACTTATATGAGAAAATGGGCTATCGTCAGACGGGCGAAACCAAGGTAATAAATGATAGGATGACTATAGTATTTTATGAGAAAAAATGAGCATATCATGTCCGGTTACTGCATATAATGCAGCGAGGTGATAGTTATAAAAAAGTTAATTACAGCCATCAGTACGGCAGCTTTTCTTATATCGTCAGGCTGCTCGACAGCAATGCTGCCAACTAAGAGCGGAATCAGTGAGGAGTATAATAAAATAGCAAGTACAACAGAATTAAAGAGTGGCTACGTTCCAATTAATTATCCGAAACAAGTTGGAATGTGGCTTCCATATGTAAAGTTCCCCGAGTATATGCAAGGGAAAAGTGAGGATGACTTCCGAAATAGTGTGGCGGAAATACTTGATAATGCAGATGCAGATAAAGTGAATACAGTATATTTTCATGTTCATCCAAGCGGCGATGCCTATTATTCGTCCGATATTTACCCAAAGGGAGTATATCTTGATGGAAACTATGATCCTCTTGCTATAGTGATCGATGAAGCTCATAAGCGTGGTATTTCAGTTCATGCTTGGATAAATCCTTTACGTATGCAGACTGATGAGCAAATGCAGGCTTTACCTGACAGATTCATAGTTAAGAAGTGGATAAACATGGGTAAACCCTTTGTTAAGAACGTGAATGGCAGATGGTATCTTGATCCTGCTTATTCCGAAACTATTGAATTCCTCGGTGATTCGGTTAGGGAAATATTGGAAAAATATAACGTTGACGGAGTTCATATCGATGATTACTTTTACCCGACGACTTCTCCAGATTTTGACAGCGAAGCTTTTGAAATAAGCGGAGCTTCGGATCTTGCTGCATGGCGTACCGAGAATGTGAGCAGATTTGTAAAGAAGCTCTATGACACAGTCAAAGAAAAGGATGAAAGACTTCTGTTTGGCATAAGTCCACAGGGAAATATCAGGGCAGACTATGAAACTCAGTATGCGGATGTGAGAAAATGGGGGAGTGAAAGTGGATTCTGCGATTATATTGTTCCGCAGATTTACTATGGCTTTGATAATGAGACAATGCCATTCCTGACAACTTTAGAGGAGTGGGTGAAGCTTACGGATGAAAGTGTGGTTTCACTTATAATAGGACTTGCGGCTTATAAGTTAGGACGCGAAGACAAATGGGCAGGAAGCTCTGCAGAACTTGAATGGATAAATGATCCAGATATCATAAACAAGCAGATTGATGCAGTTGAAGCTTCTGAAGCCAACGGTTACGCAATATATTATTAAAGGCCCTTGACAGAACTGTAATAATGTGCTATACTTTTAACAGTTTGGGGCATTAGCGCAGTTGGGAGCGCATCACACTGGCAGTGTGGGGGTCAGGGGTTCAAGTCCCCTATGCTCCACCAACGGAAAAGCCTATGTTTAGCCAAAAACATAGGCTTTGTTTTTTGCTATTATGCTTTGGGAAAGTAGAAAATAGTAGATTCCCGTTAAGATTTCCGTTATGCTGAACAAGAAAGCGTGCCTCATAATCGTAAATGATGAACTGGCTACATGACAAAAAATAAGGCTTTCTGTAATAGAGAGCCCATTTTTATATGCTTTCATCTTCCTTGAGCCTTTCAAGTTTGAGTTTATCCTCAAGGGCGTTTGACGCAATCTCGTCTGCGGACTGAATAGCGTGAATATATATCTTACTTGTCGTTGCGATACTGGAGTGCCCCAGTCGACGAGATACAGTCGGAATGCTAACTCCTTCAGCAATCAGAAGCGTTGCATGGGTATGTCTGAGGGAATGTGGAGTAAAATACGGTAGATTGTTCCGCTTTACTAATTTTCGTACCCAATCAAATTCAGTTAATGGCTGATACAAGCCATACAAAAATTATCCCCGTGCGGATATGACTTAAAAAGAGACCTCACAGTTTCATCTGTGAGGTCTCTTTTTTATTCCTTTACTTTTCCTGCTTTTAGTCTTGTTAAGTAATCTTTTGTCTCGGAGGATATTACTCCCGAGAGCAGGATTATCGCTACAACATTAGGTATTGCCATAAGACCGTTGAATATGTCCGCCAGATTCCAGACTGCTTCAACAGCAAGGTAAGGACCTATGAAAACAGCGGCGATGTACACCCAGCGATATATTCCTGTTATATTTTTGTTAGCGCCTGTCAGATAAGAAAGGCAGCGCTCCGAATAATAGTTCCAGCCGAGTATGGTGGTAAACGCAAACACTGCAAGACAGGACATGAGTATGAACGAGGATATTCTCTCGCTGAACGGCAGCCCGTAGTCAAATGCATCCATAGTTATCATAACGCCTTTAAGTTCAGAGGTATTGTGGCTTCCTGACATGATTATGGCGAGACCGGTCATTGTACAGACAATGATAGTGTCGATGAATGTACCTGTCATAGTAACAAGACCTTGACGTACAGGCTCGTTGGTTTTGGCGGCAGCGGCTGCAATAGGTGCAGAGCCGAGGCCTGCTTCGTTTGAGAAGATACCTCTTGCAACACCGCTTTTCATAGCGTACATCATTACAGTTCCAGCCGCACCGCCTGCGGCAGCTTTAAGGCTGAATGCGCCTTTGATGATAGATGATAATGCCGTGGGTATCTCTGTTATATGGCAGAAAATAATGATAAGACAGCAGCCTGCATAAGCGATTATCATTACGGGGACTACTATCTCTGAAACAGTGGCAATACGCTTGATGCCGCCAATAACGATAAGTGCGGTCAGCAGAGTTATTACAGCACCTGCAATTACGGTAGTCCAAGTGTATTCCATGCCGAATACAGAAACTGTATGACTTTGCTGCGGGTCAAAAAAATTATTTGCAGCTGATGTGATACCGTTTATCTGGGTTATAGTACCTATTCCCATGATACCTGCAAGGAGCCCAAAAATTGCAAACATTTTACCAAGCCATTTCCATTTCTTTCCGAGTCCGTTTTCAATATAATAGAAAGGACCGCCGAGGATATTGCCGTTTTCGTCCTTGATACGGTATTTTACCGCAAGCATTCCCTCTGCGTATTTTGTAGCCATACCGAAAAATGCGGCAAGCTCCATCCAGAACAGAGCTCCTGAACCGCCTGCCGAAATAGCCGTTGCGACTCCGATTATATTGCCTGTTCCGACGGTAGCCGAGAGAGCGGTGCAAAGTGCCGCGAAGCTTGATACTTCACCGTTGCCTTCCTCTTCATTCTTCACCATGTACTTCAATGCCTTGCCAAGTTTATGTACCTGCAAAAATCTCAGTCTGAATGTAAGTAATATTCCGCAAGCCATGATGAGGATAATAAGCGGAAGTCCCCATACATAGCTGTCAATCTGACTGATTATATCGTTGATCTTATCCATTGACACATCTCCTGTCTTAAACTTCGTTAAAATTATATCATGCTTTTGCGTGAAAGTCAACAGGATAAATGTACAGACTTGGATTTTGTCCGTAGTATTTCCATAGTCTGACAGATATTCATTTTCCATTTATTCTGAACATAGCCCATATCTGTCTTATGAACGCCTGCGTGTGCGAGTTTATCTTTTTCACCCGATGTGATATATTTTGACTCGATATCTGCACCTGAACGATTCTGATAGAAATAATTGAGCACATTGGTCAGCATATTATGTTCGCTGTCACTGTAAATATCAGTACCTAAATTACGATAAAAATGACATAAATGTTGAATACGAATATGCAATTCCTGAAAACCATTACTCAAAAACGAAGATAAAAGTAGAATGGTAGTAAAAACCATAGCTTCGCATTATATCTCCTTCAACAATCGCACGGTAAATGAAAGTACTGCTCTTACCACTTTTTTCACGCAAACTATTTTTCTGAAGCTCAAAATCTTCACAGCCGAAACTGTGTGCAAAATGGTATGAATGATAATATTAGATAATGTGAAGATAATAATGATTATCTGCCGCTTGATCTTCCACTAACTGAAGAAGAAATAGCACAGCTATTATGATGGATTGAGCTTTAATCAAAGGAGAACCAATAATATGGATAATTACAACATTTTGATGAATAACCTAGATGAATTGAATTTAAAGCGCTTTAAGGACAATCTGGATACATATCTTGATATGATAGCGACCGGAACAAAGACTGCTCTGGATTCATTGTATGAACTGACCCAAATGGAAATGGATTTCAGGAAAGAACAAGCAATAACCGGATGCGTTAAAGTTGCTAATTTCCCTTATCTGAAAGAAATAAACGAATTTGATTTCAGCTTTCAGCCGTCACT
>DBYI01000081.1:0-34225 GCA_002310115.1 Ruminococcus flavefaciens | reverse complement strand
GTATCAATAGGTATCGAAGCTGCCAAACGTAGGCACTGTGTCTACTTCATTTCTTTTCAGGATCTGATATCACAATTAAAGAAAGCCTCCAATGAGAACAGATTTGAAGCAAGGATCAAATTCTTCTGCCGTTACAAACTTCTGATAATAGATGAACTGGGGTATCAGAAAATGGACGTAGATTCGGCAAATCTCTTTTTCAATCTGATTGCGAAGAGATATGAGAAACTATCAACGATCATAACAACGAATAGTCCTTTTTCAAAGTGGGCTGATATTTTCCAGGAACCTGTATTGACTAATGCATTGCTAGACCGTTTGCTTCATCATTGTACAGTTGTTAATATCAATGGTCCTTCTTACAGGCTGAAAGATCAGATGAAGTTCCTTTCAGAAGATAACTGATGAGAAACAAAAATGAAACCATAATAATGTCGTTTTTCCTTCATTATTATAGTTTCAAAAAACGACATTTTTATATTGACATTTGCAATTATGTATCAAAAGGATATGCGAATTGGGCAAAGGTGTTCAACCTCAAACTTGTGGCTGAGACTGTGAACTATCTTTCAGAAAACAATATTTCCGATATTTCCACCCTTGATGCAAAAATATCCGAATTGTCAGATAAGCTATATGAGAAAAAAGAAATATCAAAAGCAAATGAAAAACGCATAAAGGTTCTTGAAGAACAGATAAAGGATATCGAAGTTTACAGGAAGACCAAACCTGTTGTTGAAGGTGTTCCCAAGCATTTCGGCAAGGAAAAGTACAGGCACGAACATGAAGCTGAGTTTATCCTTTATGCTGCCGCCGAGAGGTCGATTAAAAAGTCTTTCGGAGGGAAAAAACTTCGCTGATAAAAGAACTCAGGGCAGAACAGAAGAAACTGAGGACAGGAGCTGACAAGCTCTGGGCTGAGATAAAAGACGAGCGACCGCAGCTTGATGAGTTAAAAAACATGAGACGGAATATTGAGTTGTTTCTTGGCGAAAAAGGCTATCGTGGGAAAGAACAACAAAAGTATAAAACAGGAGAATTGGAATAATAACTCAAAAGGGCGTTCAATGGTGAACACTCTTTTCTATACTTATTGGTTTACGATTTTCAACATATTAAAATTGAAAAAATAGTCCTTGTAGTTTTCAACTTTATAAGAGTTGGGCTGATTTCCGCGCTGTACGACAGGTAGTCCCTCTTTTGTCAGCTGCTCTTTCTGCATTTCTTTTGTACCTCCGCGTCCGTTTTCAAGAACGCCTCGACTTGAAACTACTCGCCAGTATGGAATAGAACTGTCATTTGAAGTATAAAGTGGAAGAGGTCTGTCGGGATATCCGCTGACATTTCTATTATATATCTTACCAAGAAATTTATTGATATCCTCAATTGATGTAATATTTCCCTCAGGGACCTTACAAATAAGCTGCACATACATAGCGGCAGGAATATCTCTGCCGTATTCGAGCGGAAGAACAACAACTGTATTATCATTGCAACTTTCAGTTGGGGGGCAGTAAACAAACTGTTTTTTTAGGTATTCAATAACTTGATCTCCTGTTTGGCAGAATATATTTTTTTCGAAGCATCAGCTTTACACTTGTAAGTCATGGTGACAGGGAGTACAACTACTGGCGTATAATACCCTCTGTATATATAATGTGAACGATAATTTAATAAATAGAAAACATTTTGTTTTTGGATGACAAATTTTGCAAGGTATATTTGTTAGGGTTTAACAATTTTGTGAAAAATAATTATCAAAGAAAATGTATTCTCTTTACAAATGGTTTATTTTATGATATAATCTAGGCGTTACAAAATAAATACTATGTTAATTCATATTAGTTAGTATAATTATTTAAAAAATAGAGGGGGATGTCATAAGTGAGTACTATCGCAAAAGATAAAGCAAGTGTTGATATTAGCAATGGAAGCCGCATTTTTTCGGTCGTACGCAAAGCTTTTATATACTGCTTGTCTGTTTTCATTGTAATAATTGCAGTTGTTTTTGCAGCAAGTAAGAGTCCGAATAAGTCATTATTTGGCTTTAGGTATTATGTTGTGCTTACTGACTCAATGGTCCCCGAGTTTTCAAGCGGAGATGTGGTCTTTGTAAGAATATCAAATGCAAAGGATATCAATAAGGGTGATGTCATTACTTTTAATCCGTCAAGCGGAGGAGAAGCGTACCTGACTCACCGTGTCACAGAAAAGCTTACCAACTATCAGGGGTCAGGCGTTACTTGTTTCAGAACAAAAGGTGACGCTAACAACACCGAAGACTCGTTCCTTATCGATGAGAGCCGAGTTATAGGGAAGGTGCAGTTCCATGTGCCAAAACTGGGGGTAGTTGTAAGGTTTGTGCAACTAAGGTGGTATTTTATCATACCATTGATCATTTTGATACTTGTATTTTTCAAAATGATGAAGTATTACTTTGATCTGAAATCCCAAAAGGATAATGATAATATTGACAATAACATCACGGTAGAATCTAACAATAAGGTTTAAATATTAGGAGGTAGGAGGATTGAGTTATGAAAAATGATGTTTCCAAGAAGGCAAAATCTTCAAGAGAAAAGAGAGTCCTTATAGGCTCGCTTTGCATTGCAGCTTCTGTTATGGCAGGCAGTACCTTTGCGTGGTTCTCAAGCAAGGATGAGGTTACTAACCGTCTGAGCGCAAAAGCTGATTACGATGTAACTATTGCCGAAGACTTTACACCGCCCGAGAATTGGATTCCAGGTCAGAAGATTGACAAGAATGTCGGCTTTGTAAACACTGGTAATGTTGATGCTTTTGTTCGTTCTTATTTACAGGGCGAAATGAGAGTTTTAAATGAAACATCAACTGCCATAGAGACATGGGATGCGTCCAATGGAAAATTTACTGATCTTGTGGCAAATGTTATAACATCTGGGCTGACAGCTGTTACTGATACAACCTTGACTGATTTTAATTTGAATTACAGCCTTACAAGTGGAGGAAATACATATTATCTTCGTGAGCTTTCCAAGACAAAAAGAGAGAATCCCGATCCTACTGATCCTGATGATGCTAATCCAGATGCATATTCAGAAGTCATGGCTGTGCAGGCAGGCGGAGAACTTGTATATACTAATGGCACAAAGTTTATCTATAAGCCAAATCAGAGCGATACAGTTCATAATGCCGCAAACTCTGTTCAAAATATTGTTGGTGGTAAAACATATACAGTAACAATAGGGACAAATGCAAATAATATTACAGTAGATAATGCTAACAATACTATTTTAGTTTCGGATATTAAGTATCTCCCTTCTGTTGACAGTGATGAGTTCAAGCCTGCAACAACTGGTTTGTATGTGTTCCGCAGAAATGTTGCTCTGGGTACTGAATTGAATTCTGATGATATGGAATTTAGTGGATACTATTACGTAGCAACAGATGCAGAAGGAGATGCAGTTGCTTCTGAAGGTTCAGGCGTATATCTTAAGTTACATAATGGCGTAGACACAGGAGATACTGATCGTTCTGATTATACTCTTCCGAAGAGCGCATTTAATTCAACATACAATTCTGCTTCCAATACATGGACATATGCACCGACAGCAACTCTTCAGCTTTATACTGCAGAGAGAACTACTGTTAAGAACAATAATCTGACATGGACTTATGTAGCACCTGCGGCAGGAACACAGGGTAAATTACAGGCTGCATACGGTGACATAAAGATCAATGTTTATCTAGCTAATATCCTTGGAGCTGCTTCAATTCCTACAGATAGTACTGCTACCAAGGATTCAGGACTTGAATGGGCAACAGCTTCAACTGATGCAGAAAGCTGGACACCTGTATTTACAGGTGGAGTTGCTTCCACGACTCCTGTTACTTTCTACTACAATAATGATCTTGAGGAAGGCTGTACTACCGAGAGACTTGTTGACAGCGTAGAACTTGATTCTTCCGTAACACAAGATGATTATCTTACATTTGATTTTGACCTTAATGTATTTATGGAGAGCGTTCAGGTTACTACCGGTGAAGACGGAGCTGAGGGTATAGATTCCGTAAAACCATGGAGTGCTGCAGCAACAGGTTACAGTTCAAATGGTGATGCTGTTCCTGCAACAGGAGCAGGAACCATGGATACTTCAAATACAAATGAGATCGCAAGTATTGCATGGACATATGCTGCTCCATGAGTAATCTAAAATAATTAAAAGGAAGGAGGCTAGCTAAATGAGAGCAAAAAAAATATTTGCTACTCTGGTAAGCAGCCTCCTTATCCTTAATCATGTCGGTATTACGACAGCTTTTGCGGAGGTTGCTTTGCCAAATGGCACGGTAAAGGGACTTCCGGAGAAGCTGACAGCCATGGACTCTGACGGCAATGTCGTTAGCTCGGAAACAGGCGAATACTTCTTCCATGTTGAGAAAATGAACTACGGCGAGGTCTATACCAAGGAAGTACAGCTCATGAATCTGCGTGATGATAAGGCATATCATATCTATTTTTATGTTGAGCCGCTTTTCAAGAAAGGTGAGATTGACCTTGAAAAAGGTTGTGAATGTACTTTCTGGCTTGACGGGCAGGAGTTTTATAAGGGTACTGTTACAGGCGACGGAAATATCGACTTGACACAGGAAGTTTATGATTGTGGACTGTATGCTCCGGGCGACAGTCATACGTTGAAATGTTCAGTTATATGGAATGATCTGGACGTACTGGTAGGCAAGGACAATGGTCACAGGCTTATTGATATCAACGGTGAACATGTTCTTGTGGGCTCGCAGGAGTCAGGCTATGTCGAGGGTGAGATAGAGTTCAAGTGGATATTTTACGCTTCTGTCGATGATGACTATGTTCCTCCGAGAACAGGTCTTTTTCTGGCAAGCGACAATTTCTGGATGATGGCTCTAGCAGTTGTATCGGTTCTGACAGGCGGTATGATGTTGCTTATATTCGTGAAGAAAAGGGACAAGCGGCAGAGAAATGTGAAGGGATTGCCTGATGAAGCCTAAATACGTATTTGCTGTATTGCTCCTGTTTATCGGTATCGGTGGCTATTGTGGGTACAGACATTATTATGATAATGTTCTTCCCGAAAAGCTGATAGATGATTCACATGATGAACAGATAAAGCTTTTTGAGCGGATAAAGCCAATTAAGGCGAACAATACTCATAATGAAGCAAAGAAAGAAGAAGATCCGTTACAGATGGCCGAGGAAATCAACAGTGGAGTTGTCGGCTGGATCACCATAGACTCCACGCATATTGATTTTCCCATAGCTCAGGCAGAGGATAACGATTTCTATTTGCATAACGGCTTTGACGGGAAATATAATAACGAGCTTGGCTGTCCGTTTCTGGACTGTCGATGCGAAGGTGATTTCAGCGGCTTCAATTCGATTGTTTACGGTCATCATATTACACATCAGCGAGTATTTGCAGATATCGCTTTATTCAAGGATATATCGTTCCTTCAGTCGCACCCGACAGGTGCGCTGACGATTAGGGATGGTGTGCATAATATCCGTTTTTTCGCTTATATGACTGTTATGGATACGGCACCTGCTTATCATGCCGCTTTTGTAAGCGATACCGAGAAGAATGAGTATATAGACTATATATTCTCGGATGCGCAGTATACAATAGGCTTCAGCGCCGATGATCTTAAAGAGAAAGATGATCTTCATCTTCTACTGTTATCGACATGCACTTATGAATTTGCCGATGCAAGGGGAATCCTCATCGGTGTTATAGAATAACAGAGCTCATCCCCCCATGATGTTCTGCTGTTTTTAATAATATTAACAGATCTCATCTGCATATATACAATAAACGAGAATATAAGAGCAGGGATACACGGTATGTCTGCTTAGATACGCACTTGATTCTTATGGGGGAATTGGGTGCGTTTTTGTTACTGTCATGACTAAGAAACAGAAGATTTTTAATACTCTTTACGAGATCATATCAACAACTGTTATCACCGTAGGCATTATATTGGTGACAGTTTATTTATTTGGGATACGTTTGTATCAAGTCAGATCTGGTTCTATGGGAGAGCTTTTGCCTGTGGGAAGCATCTGCTTTGTGAGTACATACAGCAGATATGAGGATATTGAGGCGGGTGACGTGATATCATTTCGTGTAAGCGAAGATATCCTTGTGACGCACAGGGCGGAAAGTATCACTGATGAAGGTATTATAACCAAAGGTGACATGAACCAAAATAATGATCCCGATCCTGTTACAAGAGGCAACTACATAGGAAAGACCATATTTGCAATACCACATATCGGGAGGATATTCGGCTTTCTGCATACATTCAGAGGAATGCTTTTGCTTGGCGGAATATTGATTTTGTTTGTAATATCGGGTATTTTTTATAATAAAAAGGATAAGGAAAAATGAAAGGAGGGATATCTGTGACGCAAAAAAACGGAAATGTAAAAAGGGCGTTACGCAGTAGAAAGCGGCAGATTATAACTTTGGCTTTTCTTGCGTTTATTGTGTATGTTTTGCTTTTATCGGGTATCTTTTCCTATTTTCACAGCGAAGACTTGGTAACCAACAAGTATAAAGCGCAGAACACGGCAGTAAGGCTTCTGGAGCCTGAATGGGATTTAGTCGGTATCAACAAGGCTAAGGCTTCCGAACCAGGAATGATCATACCGAAGAATCCATATGCCAAGAACGAGGGACAGAATAGTCTTTACATTCGTCTTAAAATGACGGTGTCATTGGGAAGGTTTGATTCAAGCGGAAGATACCCCGAATATGCGGCAGATTTTAACAATGATAAGAGAAGACTGAATTCTATTTTGAATGCTCTCGAAATAAAAAACGAAAATACAACTTCAAAGCTGTTCGTATGGGATAATAAGAATGACGTTATCGAGAATTGGACGTTGAGAGAATGCTATAACAAGGACTATTATATGGAAGATCAAGGCTTCAGGACGCTGAATGACGGCACCACGGAGCAGGTTTTCTATTTTTATTACGTAAACGGAACAGATAATGGAGAAAACTCTGAAATGCGGGTAGTTGAATCTCAGAACACCACTACTGAGCTGTTCAATCAGCTGCAGTTGCCGATTCTGAAAAAAGACTATCTGGGAGTATTTGACCAGAATTATAATATTGCGATCGAAGCGCAGGCTGTTACGTTAAATCCGTCGGAATCTCCTGCTGTTTCGGTGCAGAAGGCAAAATTTAACTGAAAATGATCACTAATAATTGATGAAAGGGCTGAGAGTAAGATGCTAATAGATATAACGAGAAGAATTGCAATTCTTATTTCTGCAGCTGTTTTGGCCGCATCAAATATAACATCTGCTTATGCTGAAAAAAAGGAAGCAAATACTGTTGTGTCTTCATCAGAGGCAGCAGAACTGGACGACGAGCTCACATATCAGAGCATGGAGCTTTATCCCAACGGCGAGAGCTCGGAGCAGGTCATCACACTTGATGGTATGATGCCCGACGGCGCAGAAGCTGAGGCTGTCGATGTTTCGGGAGAACATGACGGTATAGCTGCTTATGATATCACTATTACTGACGGTGGGAATGAATTTCAGCCTGATGAGGCTTCGCCCATTCTTGTTGAAATAAACGATCCAGTTATCACGAAAAGCGCTGATATCGAGCTTTGGCATATTATGGACGACGGCACGAGAGAGCAGATAAATGATATTGTTGTCAGAGATGGAAAGATAAGCTTCTATGCCACGGGATTTTCTGTCTATGAGATCGTTGAGAACGGGGCTGATTTGGCAGGCTTGATTCCCTTGACGAGTTCAGGAACATGGCAGAAAATAAAAAATGTTTCTGAATTAGCTAATTTTGGCGAAAACAGTGCAGGATTATATATTTGTCACGTCGATGGATTCTACATATCAAATAAACAGTATGTTGTTACTGGCACAAGAACAGGTATTTCAAAGACAAAACCTGCGGCATCTCCTTATAATAATGTGGATTCTGCAATTTCAAAAGGGGCTAAGCCGTATTATTTTGAAAGTGATAATAATGGTAAGTATTGTATTTTTTGTTATGATGATGATTCAAACAAGCAATATGTAAAACAAAATGAAAATAGTCTTTCTTTTGTCACGACAAAAAATGAAGCAACAGCATTTACAGTTGCGGCTCACAGTAATGCGGACACAGAAGATTTTAGAATAGAAGGCAGCGGTACCTATTGCTGGAATCAGCAAGGAAACAGTAATGGTAATGGTTTTGCGGCATATAATAATGTCAGTGATAATAATGCAAGATTATACTTCTTCTATCATGTTGAAGGGGATGTAGGCGAAGACCCGTTTTCTCTCAACAGTGCTGCTCCTTACGGTTTGATGGCATATACCGACGGAAGCTCTGTCGGTACAGGACTGACATCAGATGAAGCAATCAATTTTTCCAAAATGTACGGTATTGATACCCGTGTTGAAAGTGTAACAAAGACGCTTTATATTACGGACAGCCTAGATATTGGCAAGTGGAAATTTGAATGGGTCTCAGGAGTCGAGTACAGACTTTACGACTCAGCTACAGATAAATATCTGAGAGCAGACGGGAATAAGCTTTCCGTTTGTGATGACTCTGCTGCCGCAACGGCCTTTCAGGTGGAAGCGCAGAACCCTACAGCTGCCGCAGACACAAGAAAACGTATAAAGCTCAAGGATAAGACAAGCGGCAAATATGTATGCTTAAAAAACGGAGCTTTTTCTATGGAAAACACAGGCACGGACTTGTGGTTCGTAAAGGAAAGCTCTATCGGATCGGATCAGCAGATCACATATACCGCAGAAAGAATCAGTGTGTCTGATGGTGAAAGAGCTTGCGACGGGCAGGAGATCATCATTTATACCCGTGTATGGAACGATGCGGAGGAACGCTATGATTTCTATGCCATTGACTATGACGGCTCTTTGAAACGTTGTTATGCCTACGGTGACAAGTTGATGTGGATGGACGATTCCATAAACACTTTGCTCTGGAAGCTTATCGTATATACTGAGAATGATAAGGAGACAGGCTACTATGACCTGCAGAATCGTTATTCGGGCAAATATCTGAATCCACAGTTGCCACAGCATAATGATGAGGTAACGACTGTCAAGAAACCTGGTCTGCTTTTTCCCGGACGACTGTATGAGGTAACGAGCTCGGGGGCTGTGAATTACGGCGAATACTACACAAATATTCTTTCATGGGATTATGAAAACTACGGCTATGCTGCACTGTGCAATAACGGACCTCAGAATACAGAAGCAAACGCAATGGCGTTTGCCGATGATTACTATTTTGCTGTCATCAACAAGGCGCAGATTGAAAACACAGATGATCTGCATACCGTTGCAACGCTTGATAATAATGATTACGGCATAAAAATGAAATTGATTAACTTTGATAAAAAAAGCCGTAATGAACAAAATGGTGTTTTAGGCGATACTCTTTCATGGTCAGCCGAAGATCCTCAGCGTATTGTAAAAAATATTTTATCGTCCGATATTAAAAGCAACGGCTATCCTGATACAAAGATAAATAAATCATTGTCGCAGTTATTTTCCGCTAATAAACTTGAAAATGTTAATCATATCTTTATACAAAGTATACATGATGCCAGCGGTTATTTTGAATTTGACAGCTGTCAGAATTTTGCGACCATTGTGCCTAATGGACAAAGGAATATCTCAGGCTATCTCGATGCTGACGGAAATGCAACAACAGAGCCTGTAGATGGAAACGGAAATCCCAATGCTCCTGTTTATGATTTTACAGTTTACAGAGAATTGGGAACGTATGACCAAAGCTCTAAGGAGTCATTAAAACATGGACAGTTTTATCCGTATAATTACATTACTGCGGATAGATATGCAAGCACAAACGGAAAAAATGAGTACGATTCGCTTCTGAATCTGTTGTCCGACGATGAACCGCGAAAATACGAAAAGATCCATTTTATTGATAATCCCGATTATCATCTTGGTGTTGAGCTTGAAGCAAAGTTTATCCAGACACCTAGTGGTCTTGACGCATGGGGACATGATGTTATCTTCGAGTTCACAGGAGACGATGACTTCTGGCTCTATGTTGACGGAGAGCTTGTGCTTGATCTCGGAGGTATCCACTCCGCAGTCGGTGGAAAGGTCAACTTCAAAACAGGTAAGGTCGAAATAAACGGTACACAGATCGGTACTTTAAAGTCGGTATTTGAGAACAACTTTATAACAAGATATAAAGCGTCACACAATAATGCAAATCCGTCAGAGGACGAAATCAACGAATATCTTGACGAATATTTCGGAAAAGACAAAAACGGTGAATATGAGAATATCTTCAAGGATTATACAGAGCACAAAATGAAGATATTCTATATGGAGCGAGGCGAGGGTGCGTCGAATCTTCACATGCGTTTCAACCTTTCGTCCGTTACTCCGGGTAATGTTCAGTTTGAAAAGCAGTTTGAAAGTGAAGAAGACGGCGACCTTAGTCAGACAGATCTCAATGCGATACAGTTTCCTATACAGATATTATATATGAAGAACGATGAAGATGACAAGGATTGGTATTATCTGACGAACAAGTCCGAGAAGAATACGCCAAGCGTTTCATATCAGCATTCTACGCTTTCTGTTCAGTTTGCGGCAGAGTATAAACCGCCGAACATAGACGAGATATACGAGAACGTATTCTTTGTTACGCCCGGAAAGCCTCTTGAGATCGACTTCCCGGATGACGCTATGCAGTATAAGATCATTGAGTGTGCAGTAAACCGCGACATATATGATTATTCGACAGATTCGGAAATCACAGATGATGAGGGAAATACAACGCAGGTCGGTATCACCGAAAAAAATGTCGTTGCTTCGGGTAATATCCAAGACCTGATCATGGATGCAGCAGAAGTAGGAAAGCTCCCGGCGATCACGCTGAAAAACATTATCAAGCCGAACAGTATCCAGGCTCTGAACATTACCAAGAATCTGTACTCCAGCAAGATAAAGAACAATGCAAATGAACTGTATTTCAACAATCCCGATGATGAGACAAGAGAGGACAAAACTACATTCAATTATCGTTTGTACCTCTCAAACGGAACAAGTGGCGAGCTGCAGCTTGCCTCGCTCAGGGAATACTATGTGCTTGATCTCCAGTATAAGGTGTGCAGGTGGGATGCTGCAACACAGCAGTTTGTAAGGTATACTTCCGAGGCGTATCCCGAAGGACTTACTCCTCATCAGGCTTCTTTACTGGATATCAATGAACGAGTAAATCTTATATCTCATACATCGCCTTACGGTTCGATATCAAATATCCCTGTAGGTTATACCGTTAATGTTCCAGGCCTGCTGGTCGGAACGAAGTTCATGGTAGTTGAGAGGGATTATGAGATACCTGTTGGCTATAAGCTGATAGACTATTACTGTGAGCGTGGTTATCAGATCAAGGACAGCGATGGAATATTCAGGCTTTATGTTAACCTTGACTGGCAGGACGAAAATGATCCGGATGAAGAAAAGTTCGTTGCAATATACAAAAGTGATAACCTCCTGTATGGCTGTACAAGGGAGTGCATTGAAGCTCCAAACAATCAGAACAATCAGACAATATTCGAGTTCGATTACAAGGAATCAAAATCGGCTCTTGAAAATGCTGATCAGTATAAGGCATATGAGGTCTCTGTTGAAAAAATAGCAGGTGAAGATAATGTGCCTGCTAATGTTGACAATGCAGCTAATACGTTGAGTGTGAATAATTACAGCTGGGGAAATGCATCTGAGGGCGACAAGGTCACGTTTGCAGTATATAATAATGACGATGAACTTATTCCCAATCAGATAATGGAGATTGTTTTTCCCGAGACCAGCGCGGTATTCACATTTGGTGAAAATGAGGATTCCATAGCGGATTATCATGTGAAAAAGGTCAATGTTATACGTCAGGAACCTCTTACGTTCAGCATGAACGGAGAGCTGATCAGCTCCTATGACATAGACAAAAAGTATTATATTGACGGTGTTGAATACAATGCCGTACCAAACAGTGCAGGTACGATAATCAACGGTGTTGACGCATCTGTTACTGTCAACAACTGCCGCGGGTTTGGCATCCGTGCAAACAAGATATGGAGCGATGCAGACTTTACAACATCACACGGCGATATATATACTGCTGTTTATCTTGATGATACAATGATCAACGGTACTCTGAAATGCCTTTCTTCTCCAAATACAACAGTGCAGTATTACTTTGACAGCCTGCAGCAGGGAAAGCACCTTTCAAATTATGGTATATATGAGGTTGAGCTTACAAATCCTTTAGTCGATGAGAACGGATATGTGATAAGCTATGATTCACTGAGACGACTGGAAAAGATATCAGATGATCCAAATGATAAAAAGTTTGATGTAGATGTGGCTGACAGGAACGATACGTTTAAGCTTCTTGTAACAAAGAGATGGGCGAATTCGCAGGATGGCAGCATTAAAGTCGGAGTATTTGACAGTGAGTCTGCAGATTCGCCTGTCAGACAAGGTGACATTTATTATCCGTATACGAATATAACTTTTGATTTTAATAATAAAGAGGACACTGCAAAAGCATCGGGCAAATATCTGGCATATGAAATAACGATCGATGTTGTGGACGGCAAAACCGTTATTACAAAGGGTGCCCGACTTGATACCAAAGTCATTCCCGATATGATGTCACAGGAGTATACTGTGACATATTCCGATGGTGTGCCTTATAAAACAAACGATAATGTTGGAGAGGAAAATGCACGTACAGACACGATAAGAAATACCCGTAGAGGCGGTATCGAGATCAACCTGCATGAATGGAACAACACAAGCGCTCCTGACAGACCTCTTGAGGGCGGCTCGTTCCAGCTGTTTGAGGACGTTACAGATATTCTTGTGGACAGCGTTACGGGTGATATCACCGATACGGAGCTGTACAGCAAGTGTGAAAAGATCGAGATGCCTGAGATAGAGGACGGAGTAATTGTCCAAAAGGTACATTACTATAAGCTTTTGAATACATATGTATCAGATGCAACGGGTAATATCACAGTTCTCTATAATTTCGGTGAAGGAAAATATATGCTGAAGCAGACGGTGGCTCCGATACAGCATATCGGCTTGAGCGAGCCTATCACCTTTGAAATAACAGAATCAGAAACAGGTGCATACACTCTTGCAAACTGGGTGAATCTTAATGACGCCGAAAAGGACACTAACGGCCAGTATATTGTTCAGCAGGGAAAATATTCCTATCCCGAAAATGACAGGTTGCACCCCGATTCTGATCATACTAATGAAAAAAGGAACTGGGCTGAATATGATGTTGCGCCGGAAAGCGGAGTTCTGACTGCAATAATCGATATTTACAACAAAACCTATACTTTTGACATCAAAAAGGTAAGAAAAGGTACGGATATCGCCCTTCCGGGAGCACGCTTCAAGCTTTACAGAGAGGTCATGACACTGGGCGGATATGCAAGGGAAACAAATCCGCTTCCGGGATATGAGGCTTTAGTCTCAGCTGTCGGAACAGGTATTATTCCGAAAATCAACAGCTCCCTTGCACAGGGAACCTATTATCTTGAAGAGGTATCGGCACCTGCCGGCTACGAGAAGATGGATAAGCTTATCCGCTTTTCTGTAACAGAAAACGGCATAGTCATCGACAATGCCGAGGAGTACGGCTCACTGGATACAACGAATTCACTTGACGGTTCACATGTAACTTACGTTATAAGCGTTCCAAATAAGCGTTCAGACACACCTGTTCAGCAAGAATACTATTTTGATATCGAGAAAACGCTTTTCTTGGATAAGTATATGCATGAGAAGGGCGATCCCGAGCAGACGTTCCTATTCAAAGTCGAAAGATTCGATTTAGCTGATACTACGATGCAATCGATACAGGAAACATTCTATGTAACGATGAACTGCAATAATTTTGTCGATGAGAATTTTTCGATTATTGATTCGACTGACGGAAGATTCAAATATGATTCGGGCAGTCATAGGGTCAGTGTAGCTTATTCGCAGAACGGAGCTAGTTCAGAATACTCGTTCCCCGCAGATATCCGAACAGGCAAGCAGCATATTTGCGCAAAACAGGCGGGCATTTACAGGATAACTGAGATTAACGGATGGTCGAATACAGACTATGAGTTATGGAAAGGATCCAACAGGGTTAAGGGCACCGCAGATGACCCGAGAACTGATGGTTCCGTTGTTCTTTCGGTTGACAATCCGGATGAAGTCAAGACCGCATGCTTTGCAAACAGCGAAACTGAATATGCTTACCTTACTTCTCAGGCTTGGGCAAAGAATAGTATAACATAAATGGGAAAAGGAGGAGATGATATGAGAAAACTAAATAAGAAGCATATCAGAGCTACGCTTGGCGTAATGAGCGTGCTGTTCCTGACCCCGTTAGCAGTTTATGCGCTTATGCTGAGAAGTGCAGAAAAGGTTAATCAGTTCCGGCCTGCAAAGCAGAATGCTTTGATTGCTGAAAATGACGATATTCCAGTCGTAACTCAGGAAAAAGAATTAAAATGGAAAAATACCGGTAATCAACCTATTGCTGTAAAAGAAGTGACAGTGGGCGAGATCTGCGATCCGAACGGAGAATATATGAGGGTACGTCTTGTACCCTCATGGTATGACGAATCTGGCTGTGTTGTGTCAGGCGTCGAAGGAGTTACCGATATCTGCACCGCTGAGATAAGAGGCAATACACTTGTGTTCAAGGGCAGTGGAAACGAGGACAGGCTGATCGTGAATCTTGCTGACGATTGGATTGATTCATGGCAGCCGGTGCCCAATCAGAATGATGTAATGTATTTTCAGACAAAGAATCTAGTAAAATCAGGTGAAACAGGCAAAAAGCTTATGACTTCTGTTGAAGTATCAAATGCTACATTACAGCATGCAAATGCTAATAATATTTTTCTGCACTTTGATGTCCTTGCAGATTCTGTACAAACGCTGGAAAACGGCAGTACAGTTACAAATCCAAAATGGTGAAAACATAGAAAAAATGTCAGTCCGCAGTGATATAATTCGTTTCACAATATGCGTTGCAATATTTGAAAGATAATAAAGGGCTGTATCATGAAAGTTCTATATAAATGGACGTTGGATTTTCAATGATTAAAAAGAGAAGATAAATAATTAGACAATATGGAGCCTGTTTAGTAGCCTTAATGCTACCCATGATTATCAGAAATGATAAGATGAGGAAGTATAGAGCTTGCTAGACGGGCATCTTTTTGATAAAACAGTTGCGTGAGAAGTATGGACCACTCGAAGAAATTGTCCTTCACAGTGACAGTGGCTGCCAGTATACAAGCTATGCGTCCCGTAGGGAGCTTGTAACAAAAGGACTTATACAGAGTCTCAGTGGCACAACTTACTGCTATGACAACACCCAGAGGATCAATAGCTTTCAATGAACGTGGTCTCACACCTGCGGCGCTAAAAACTTCAGTAGGACTAGCTCATTACGCTGCCTGACTCCTTCCTACCCAAGATTTTGGGTATTCTCTGACTGCACATTTCTTGGTTTAAAACGTCTTGCTTTATACATATAAACATTTTATTTCATATATTAAAGAATTACATCTTACAAAAGAAAATGCTATAGTATAAAATTATATTAATAAGAAGGAGTTTAGCGAGAGTCAATCCTTAATTTTGTGTAAACGTTAAATAATGTAATAAAAAAGACGGTTGCCGCCAGTGGTAACCGTCTTACGTTTTATAAAGTTCATTTCTGTCATGAGATTGATATACTTGTCGAATGTCGGTTTTGAAATTTCACACACAATTTAGCATACTCGCATTTTGTGAGCTCGCCGTTGGTACGGTCTATTGTTATGCTGTCATTGATAAATGCTTACAATCTCTTTCATTTTAGAAGTGCTTTTTTTGAGTAAAGCATGTAAGATTTCGAGCATTTGCTGTCTAATATGCATGCGAATAGCAGTGCGCTAGCCTCAGGGCTTTTCACATGTAACATTTAGAGATGTTGTAAAAATGTCACAACCAGTAAATCTGCTGATTAAGCAGATAGCCAAAAATTGGTAGAAACATATTGACTTTCACAAAATAACTTGTTATTACAATACTGTAACAATTAAACAAACGATTAAAAGATACATTAATAATAAAGGAGATGTTAGTATGGCGGATAAAAAATATTGTTATTTGCGTGTAAGTACACCAAAACAGAATGTTCAAAGGCAGATTGATAACATCAAGGCATATTTAAAAGGGGAGAGCGCAATTCAGTTTGAGGACAAATACACGGGAACTACGCTGAGTCGTCCAGAGTTTGATAAACTTGTAAAGGCGGTGGACAAGGATATAGCCAAGGGTGACAATATTACAATAATATTTGATAGCGTATCTAGAATGAGCCGTAATGCATCAGAGGGAATAGAGCAGTATTTTGCATGGTATAATCGAGGAGTAGAGCTTGTATTTTTGAATGAGCGTTATATTGATACAACAGTATTCAAGGCTGCTATGCAAAAACAAATTGCCTCCGTATCTGAAACTTGGGATAAGCCGACGGACAGATTTATTAATTCTATTATTACTGCATTAGAGGATTATCAAAAAGACTTAGCGATAAAACAAATAGAACTTGCGTTTGAACAGTCCCAAAAAGAAGTGGACAACCTACGAAAGAGAACATCTCAGGGAATGGCAGCAAAGGGAGCAGGTGACAAGATCCGAGAAGCAAGAACAGGTCATAAGTTTGTGACAATAAAAAACTATAAGCTTAGAATTGCTATTTTAAAAGAACTTAAAATGTTTGGCGGTTTTATTAATCACACACAGTTTGCAAAACAATATGATATATCACGAATGACTTTGTATAGGTATCTTGAGGTAATTATAAAGGATATGGAATGTTCAAGTTTTACTCCCAAACAACAAATTACATTTTATCGTGACAGAATAAAGGAATGGCAGAACTGATAATAAACATTGTAAGTATTTTTTGCGGCAGTCTTAATGCTTCTGAAGCTGCAAAGCAACCTGGAACCAGGAATAAGCTGCAATACTCTTATTATAAGTATAAAGCGAAGTTCATGGCCGAGCTTTATAAATAATTAGAAAGGACAGCATCAAATATAGGTTGCTGTCTTTTCTGGTTTATCTGACATATATCCTTCCATTCTAGCCCGAGCAGTTCACCTCTGCGGATACCACTGTATATGAGTAAATACATAATTGTTTTCCACTTGAGAGGCTTATTTTCAAGCAGCTCAAGAACGTGTCTGACTTGTTCATCGTCAAGGAAAGCAGATTCCTTACGCTCCAGCTTTGGAGCTTTCATATGGTTCCTGTCGGCGATGTTGAAGGGAATAAGAAAAGACTGTATGACAAGGTAAAAGCAGTGCTTTGCAGAAGAAAAGCCGCCGCGGTACCACTTGCAGTTACGTTTACAAAAGTAAATCAGATTGTAGGTGGATGGATTAACTACTTCCGAATAGGTTCTATGAAATTGATCACGGATGAATTCGGTCAATGGTTAAGACACAAAATACGTGTAATCATTATCAAACAATGGAAGAATTGCAAAACTATCTATAGAAACTTATGGAAGCTCAATATCATGTTTAAGTGCGGGCTTACAGATGAAGACATAAGAAAAGTTTCAGGTTCAAGACTTGGGTGGTATAGAAGATGCGGCTGGAAAACTGTAAACTTCCTGCTTTCACCTAAAGTACTTTCAATAAAAAGAGCAGACCGACCAGGACTGGTCAATCCGCTCGAATACTATCTTTCAAAATAAATGGTGCTTAATACAAATGTAGCGCCGTATACGAGTTCCGTACGTACGGTGCAATGAGAGGGGCGAGGGTTTATCCTCCCCCTACTTTATTTCGTAAACTATTGGGCTGGGCTTGGTTGCCGCTTAACTTTTTTCTGTCAAAATGTGATATAATAGGTGCATATTTTGTTTATATTATAGAAGCGCTTCAGAATAATGACGGGAGGTGAGACCATGAGCAATGAAGAAATGGCATATATATATGACAGGTACAGCAGTTCTGTTTACAGGATGGCATTTATGTATTGTAAAAATTCTGTCGATGCTGAGGATATAACACAAGAAACTTTCATCAGTCGTTTTCAGACAGATGCAGTTTTTTTAGATGAAAAGGCCGAGAAAGCGTGGCTTATGCGAGTTGCGGCGAATAAATGTAAGAATATGTTACGATCTGCGTGGTATAGATTTTGGTGCCATTCCGTGCCGCTTGAAGATGCAGGTCTCATATATGAGGCACCTGAAGAGAACACGGTATTTCATGCAGTCATGTATCTTCCGGCGAAGTATAGGCTTGTGATACATCTTTATTATTATGAGGGGTATTCCGTAAAAGAGATTGCTAAGATAACCAGCAGAAGTGATACTGCTGTTCAGACACAACTCTACAGGGCACGGAAACTGCTCAAAGAGAAATTAGGAAAGGAGTTGCAGCTATGAATATCAAGGATTATAACAATGTTATAAACCGAATCAACCCAAGTGGGAAATGCAGAGAAAAGTCATTGAATGTGAAAGCTGTTTCCTCATCCACGCAGGGAATACAGGAATATGAGTACAGCGTTCAAGGTGTGGAAAGAGTGGAAAAAATCAACATAAGTCATCTCAGCACACTTGCAGCCACGTTGGTAATAATAGGCTGTGGTGTGGGATTCGGTGTGCACGGTATAAAAAATATGCATAGCACTGATCCATTAGCGGCTAATGTTTCTTCGTTCATTGATGAGAATATCAATAATAATATGCAAATAAAAATTAATTCACAGTTGCTGATAGAAGGAATTGATAGTGATTGTATAAGCGAAAGTGTTAGTGTAGATAATCTTGAAGAGGTCAAGGCAAAAATGGAATCAATACAATGGGAAAAATGTGATCCACTGATTCTTGATACCGATGAATATACTTCTTCAAAAGAATTCCTCTGGAAAACAGTAGAATTAAATGACAAAGGATTACTTTACAACGGAACAGAATACTGCTACAAAGCTGTCAACAGTGAAGATGCCGAAGAACTTAACGAAATGCTTTCATTAAATATGTCTCCTGAAATGAATCTCATGATATCACTTAAAGAAGGCTACAAGTTCAGAAATATGTCGGGAACATATTCTGCATTGCATACTGTTCCTGCTGAAGCAAGTGAAACGGGTGAAAGCTATCTCGTAACATCTAAGGGTACTATCTCTGTCAATAAGGATATAGACGGTGTAATGGCTGAAGGCGATGGAAAGGAACTTGGCAGCAACGATAAACGCAGATATGCTTATTTGAGATATGCAAATGACAGGGTACGCTATGACGAAGCACACGGCGAGGGTGAATCAACAGCACATTATGACGGCAGAGAGTTATTACCTGAACTTGACTATATCAATATTTACAAGCGTATAGTATCTAAGATTGCAGATCATATTAATAATATGCAGTGCATCCATGCAGGAGAAGAACTTGGAGAAAACGGTGAAAAACTGAATACTTATAATTATGCATTTACATGGACAGAAGATAATGAAGAAAAAACAATGAATGTAGTTGTAGATGAACAAGGAAGGTTAATAAAATATATACTGTTAGCTGAAGACGGACACACATTGGAAAATTTTGAACTGGAAGATGACCGAATATTTGACGCAGATGATTTTGAAATGCCTGATATGTATGAAATAAACAGATAATGTGATGCAGGTATGACGTAAGTGCCAACCACACCAACCAATAGCAAGAAAAAGAAAACACAGCCTCGATTTTTGGAATGTAACCGCCATTTATTCAGAGCATATATTTTCCAAAAACAAGTCCTCGAAATCATTTCGAGGACTTCTCTTTGCTCATTGTCTTATTTCATCATATTCCTGTCTGCAAAAATCAGGCAGTGATTCACTCCACGGCATAACAGATTCAAGCTGTTCATCTGTAGGATTCCGTCCCCATTCGGGCAGAACAGTCAGAAGATGCGTAAGATAGCCATAAACGTCAAGATTGTTCCTTTGGGCTGTCTCAATAATACTCATAACTGCCGCACTTGCATCAGCACCCTTCTCGGTATCGCTGAACAGGAAGTTCTTACGATTTATAACGTAGCTTTTTACAGTTTGCTCAGCTAAATTGTAACCGCCAACCATTTACAGCATACAAAAAATTAGGACTGCAAAAAATGCAGTCCTCCTTTTTCAATATGTGGCTGAGTTTGGTTGGCGGTTACCTTTTATCTTGACAATCAAATAATCATGTGCTAATATGCAGATAAGACCGACTGCTTTCACAATCGGTCTCATCATACACTTTTCTATTGCACTATTTTGCATTTACACAGAATTTGGGATTGACTCAGAGAAAAAGCGAATACGTCGTTTATTTTACGCTTACGCCAAAGCAATTGCTTTGGCTATTATTTTGTGGTATAATTATAAAAAAAGTCCTTTTAAGGTGGTTGATTAATTTAGGACGTTTATAAATTAAAAAGCATATATTAATAGGACACACTATTGCATTCCTTTTAGGGTATGCTCTATCAGGACAGAAAGGAGTTTTACAATATGGATAAAACATATATTGGTTATGCCCGTGTTTCAACCGAAGAACAAAATACTGCTCGTCAGCTCGATTCATTTGAACACTATTCTGAAAAGATAAAGAAAGTGTTCATTGATAAAATGAGTGGTAAGAACACAAACCGTCCTGAGTTACAAGCTATGCTCAATTACGTCCGTGAGGGAGATGTGGTTGTTGTCTCTGACTTCTCGCGACTTGCAAGAAGCACAAGGGATATGTTACAGATCGTTCAGGAACTGACCGATAAAGGCGTTGGTCTTATAAGCCTGAAGGAAAGCGTAGATACTGAAACTCCGCAAGGACGGTTTATGCTTACAATCTTCGCTGCTCTGGCAGAACTTGAAAGAGATACTATCCTGCAAAGGCAGCGTGAAGGTATTGCCATTGCGAAGCAGCAAGGAAAATACAAAGGACGTAAACCTATTCCTTTCAATGAAGATAAGTTCAGAGCTGAGTGTAAGAAGTGGCGCAACGGAGATCAAACTGCTGCAACTACTATGAAAAAACTCGATATAAAGCGTAACCGTTTTTATCAGATAGTAAGAAAACTAGGAGTATAGGGAGAATTATAATGTATAATGATTTAAAATCCAAACATAATAATAAAATAATTAGTTTTATATCACTACCTGTTTTTGTATTATTTATAGGTCTATATATTTATACAGATTCGCTTATTATTATAGCTTTAGCTGTGAGTGTTCTTATAGTCATATCGTTTTCATCTACTAAATGGTTTAATAAACACTATTTTGACCATTATTTAACAGATACAACAAAACGTAAGGAAATTTATTCTTTCTTTTCAAATAAGGAGATGTCAAATTGGCTTTATTATGATGCAATCATTTGGTTATGGTGGGATTTAAAAGCAATATACAATGAAAAACATACACAAGATGATACCGATGAAGAAATAAATGCTTTAAAGCTTTTTATTTATGAAGATGTACAATCAATTGCTATAAAGAAAAGAGAACTTTTTCAAACATTATGTTCTGAATTAGCAAATGAGGATGATAAGAATAAAAGAGCTAAAACATTAGGTCAAACGTATCTTGAAATACATAACCAGTTTGATGATAATGAATTAATAATTCAGAAAGCAACATTTAAAATAAAGGATATATCGATATTTGCATATTTAGCGATGATTGCTTTTCATTTTATTGGATGTTTTATATCAGACAATGTTTGGGAAAATATTTTTTTCTATATTCCTAGTGATATTATTCTTGTATTATTGTTTTTTAATATAATAAACGACAAAAAACAAATGTAATCTATAAATTGAACAATATCGTCTAAATGATAAAGCCGAAAGTACTTAACTTTTCGGCTTTTTTTGTCCCATTGTACTGTGATTATAACTAATACAAAGCAGCTCCGTTTAGACAAATAAACTAAAATTGTTTCGTAAATATTAACTCTAAATGGTTAATATTGTTAAAATCTGATAAATGATATATAATATAGGTATAGTATTTGTGTTTGTTGCTTTTTATTGTTAAATATAATATTGGAAAGGAGAATAATATGCAGAAAATAACTAAAAGCCTATCATATGTAATAATATCTGTGATAACACTTATAATTGTTTTGCCGTGTATATCGTTCTCGCAAACTGTAAAAGCGGAGGATAAGCAGGTTAATATTCAAGGAAAATTTTATGAATTTGATGAGGATAGTGAATATGAGCTTGCCAAATTGGATTCTATAAATGAAATGGATCATAAAACAATAGGTTCTGTTAATGTAAGTGGAGCAATCAATAATACATACACAAAATCTGGAGTTACAGCATTTGAGGTTGCAGATGGTGAAGTTCTATCACTCAAATTCACATATGATGATACTCTAAAAAAAGCTGGGGAAAAAGAGTGGCATTTATATAAGGACAGTGCAAAAAAAGTAGATACTAAAGCTTTAAATGATAAAGTAGCTTATGGTGCTATTTTACTCCAAACCTCCTTTGATGGAAATAGATGGTACACAAATTATAGTAAAACAGATATAAACGGAGATATTCTTTTCAATGATTCAGCTTATATAAATGATCTCCAGCTTATAAATGGCTGCTATTATCGAGTAGTTCTTGCATATGAGCTGCAAACAAGAACAGATCCTACTAAGATTAAGATATTTGGGTGGAATGTTGCTAATATTCCAGATAATATATATAAGAAAAATGCTGAGGTGTATGAGTTCTATGCAGGCTACAAAGAAGCAGTAAACGATATTACTACTGATATTGAGACTTTTTCAATTGGTGAAAAACAAGCAGTTGTCGCAGATAATGGCTATTATAAAAATATTAGTCTTGACAGTGATGATCCTCATTTGGGCTGGGATATTGGACATTTTACTATTGGTGGTTTCACAAGCCATACCAAAACCAATAACGGAGAAGAGGTTTTTCTCAAAAATGTTGGAGACAAAGTTAGACTTTGGTTTAATATGACTGAAGGAATTAACATTAACAAGCTTAATAATGATTCCGACCAATATATCAACAATGATACTAATGGATATGATCAAAGCTTAAATGTTCCAATGCAGAATTTTAAGCATGGAGCATTAATTATACGGTTTACAGATTATAAAGGTCAAAAACACGATCCTATAATTTATACCAATTTCTTAGAAGCTCTTGCCTCTCCCGGTGCAGACACAAAAGTGCAGCTATTTGAAGAAGGCGATTATGAAGTTTCACTCGATTATGAAATAATCAATACGAATTGGTTAGATCGATTATATAACTATAAGATTGCATTTAAATTCCAGATAAGGAACAGTAATACAATAGTTTATCCACAAGATTTGATTACAGGTTCATATTTAGCCAACGATTCTGTAACAGAAAATGGTTTTAAACTTGATTGGGCAAAATCACGTTATCTGGATGTTAATGTAAAGCTGTCTCAATGGACAAAAGGAGCAAACGGTTATACAGAAGATATTCGATACAATCGTACCGCAAAAGAATCTGATGTATATGATGACACGGGTATTTATACTATTACAGTTACAAACCCAACCACCGATCCTTACGGGAATAATCCAACAGTAAAGAAAATCTATGTTGGATCGGATAATGTACTTATAGCTTCAATGAATGCTAAAAATGCAGCTTATTCAATCAACGATATTTCCAATTTGGTTGAAAATGAGGGTTACAAGATATCAAATAATGGCGAATTAATTCCGCCAGCAGATGCAACAACATTGGAAACAACTACTATTACAACAACTTCTGAAGCATTGGCAACAATCACGTCTTCCGAAACTACTACAACTATCATAACCAATGCTACTATTACTCAAAAAACAAGCACTGATGCTCAATCAGGTAAAAAGCACAGGGCTCCTATAATAATAGGGATTTTAAGCGTTGCAATAATATCAGTTTTTATTATTCGTAAAAAGACAAAAAAGTCTAAACAATAATAACATATAAAGGGAGGGTTAAAAATGAAAAGGATACTTTCGTTACTTCTTTCATGCGTAATGTTACTTACAGGCTGTACACTCAAAACAAACGATAGCATTTCTTCTTCAAATATTGAAACAACACTTCCTATATATACTACAATTGTTGAACCAGAAACAGAATCATTAACGGAAGCAGCAACCGAAGCTATAAGCAATGTATATGATGAAGCATCAGACTTGCATTTCCTTACATTTGATGATCCTGAACTATTGCAATACATAGAGGATAGCGTTTATGCTGAATTAGTTGAACAACTAAATAGCGATGATTATATTGTTGAGAGCGTTCAGGCAGTATGTATGCCTAAAGAATACTATGAAGAAGTTGGCTTTAATTCACAGGAAAATATCTATTTTGGATATAAGATATCTGAACTTAATGAGATATTTCAAGGAACAAAATATATCTTTACACTTGATGAAAATGGCAATACTGTTGTTCAGGAAATGGAAGTGCTCTATGATGATACATATGACCGAGTCATGAAAAATATTGTTATAGGTGCGGCTATAATTTTAGTGTGTGTTACAGTTACGGTTGTAACAGGAGGAACGATAAGTGCTGTATTTGCAGCAGCAGCTGAAAAAGCCACATCATTTGCATTGGATTGTGCAGTAATTGGCGGTGCAACGGCGGCTATTACTAAAGGTATAGAAACACGTAATCCTAAGCAAGTTTTTAAATCAGCATCACTTGGGGCTTCTGATGGTTTTAAATGGGGGGCAATTTCTGGTGCTGTTGTTGGTGGAGCATCAAAAGGCATTAAAATTACTAAAGCTGGTAAAAATTTAAATAACGCTTTAGCAAATGGTTCAATTACAGAAATTGGACAAGCTGGTGAAGAATATGCTCTACAGTTTTATAAAGGTAAAACACAGGTAAGTTATCTTGCTGGAGAAGAAGTTTCTATGAGTATGCCAGGTGCAACCAGACCAGATATTGTAGTACCCAAAACTAATGGTGCTGTCGAAGCAATCGAGGTGAAAAACTATAATTTAAAGAATAGTCTTGGGCAATTAAAAAAGGAATTAATAAGGCAAGTTGGTGAAAGGAAAATCAATCTTCCAGAAGGTTCAACTCAAAGAATTGCTCTAATCACTAAAGGAAGAGGTTATTCAAAATCATATTTAAAACAAGTAGTTGAAGATTTGCAAACAGCACTATGGGATGTTTATGGCGGTAAAATACCAATTGATATACTTTAACGAGGTGGCATTATGATAATTACAAGCGAAGACGGAAACGTTTATGCTGAGATTGGAAATTCAGAAATAATAAACTGTTTTTATTCCACTATTGTCTTTAATCTGAATTATAACCTTGAAGATATTAGTTTAGCTATAGCTTTCTTAGAAAATGGAAAATGTGAAGCTCAAGATTGCATTGAAACTGCAAGAGAGTTTAATCTTATCAGGGACAGATTGTCGTTAATTCCTATTGAGAAATTGGTATATGACATGAATAACCCATCAAAAAAAGCACCGTGGAATGGAAATATAAGTCCGATTGTAACATCTTGTGGTAATTTTTTTACCACAGCCGATGGGAAAGACATGATTTTTGAAATTAATGCAGTGCTATGTTATGCGAGTATAAAAGGTATTTCAGTTTTATTTCATTAGTCATAGCTTTCATAAACGAATGAAGGTGATTTAATGGGCAAGCACATTACATATTATGGCGGAAACACGATTATATATACAAGAAAAGGTAGACATCACGATTGTAGATACCGCGGTCCAGATGGAGCATGTATGAATCGAGGCTCTATGTGGTTTGGTGAAATCTGCCGTGAAGTTGGTAGCTGTTGCAAAGACTACATTTCGCGATTTGATAAGCCAGAAAAGAAGAAAGACAATAATAACAAAACAGATAAAAATGTGAAGAAAAATAATGCAATAGCCCCAATATCAAAGCCTGTTTTAACCGCTCGAATCGGAGATACTATTATTATCCATTCAATCACCCATAACAGGGATGTTACGCTTGAGATAAGTCAATCACAAGCCTCTCGTTCTCCTATAGCTGAATGGGCAATTGGCAAAACAATCGGATCAAAAGGAACATATAACGAAAATCATTTTGAACTCAAACGAATAATCAAAAATAAGCCTTTATATAGAAAGTGAGGGAATATATGTCGATTGATATCAATAAAGTTGCTCAGGATGCCATAGATGCAATATCTGAGAAAATAAAGAATTTAAAGCAATTAAATATTATTGTTGCTGGTAAAACAGGTGTGGGAAAAAGTACGCTTATTAATTCTGTTTTTAGGGATAATATAGTTGAGACTGGAATGGGAAAACCTGTAACCAATCATATGAGAAAAATAACAAAAAAAGGTGTGCCACTTGCTATATATGATACTCGGGGGTTTGAGCTTGGCAAAGAAGTTCAGACTGAAGTGAAGAAAGAAGTTATTGATACAATAAATGTTGGTTTAGCTTCAAAGGATGTTAACGAAGCAATTCACTGTATTTGGTATTGCATAAATACTGCTTCAAACAGGATCGAACCAGAAGAAATAGAATGGCTGAAAGACCTTTCTGATGAAAATAAGGTCACTCAAATTCCTATAATAGTTGTATTAACTCAATCATTTTCAAAGAAAAAAGCACAAGAGATGAAAAATACACTTGTCTCTGAAAATCTTGATATTATTCAAGTTGTTCCTGTACTTGCAGAGGATTACGAAATTGAAGATCTTGGTGTAGTTCCTGCCTATGGTTTAGATGTATTGATCCAAGTTATGGAAGAAGCCTTGCCAGAGGAGCTTATTGATACTCTTCAAAATGTACAAATAGCATCATTAAAAGCAAAAAAAATTAGAGCACAGGCAGCAGTAGCAACGGCATCAGTTGCAGCGGCTGGCGAAGGAGCTGCACCTATACCGTTTGGTGACTGTGCTTTGCTAATTCCTACGCAGCTCAGCAT
Organism: Ruminococcus flavefaciens; assembly: GCA_002310115.1. Classification (GTDB taxonomy): domain Bacteria; phylum Bacillota; class Clostridia; order Oscillospirales; family Ruminococcaceae; genus Ruminococcus; species Ruminococcus flavefaciens_K. The sequence goes on along the minus strand of DBYI01000081.1, from coordinate 7,162 downwards.
GATTGCTTCAATCACTGTTATTTTTGGTTTTAATGTTAGTAAAAGTATAATTACTGCTTTGATTTCTTCGACAATAGGTTCTGGTGGTGCTACAGTACTCGGTAAAGCCGTTGTTTCAAACCTTTTGAAACTTATTCCCGGTGCTGGAACAATAGTTGGAGGTGCTATCTCTGCGGGTACAGCTGGTGTAATAACAGCTGCTCTTGGCGAAGCATACATAGGAATTATGGAGCTTGTTTTCAAAGGAGATATGAAACTTGATGACTTATCCACAAAAAAAGGAAAAGAGACTATGACGAAGCTTTTTAAAGAGCAATTAGCAATAAAAAAGTGATTGTTATGCGGATATTTAAACAATATCTGTCGTTTAATAATAAATATCTAAAGTTAATTAATTGACACTTGCCATGAATTATGATATAATAGCAACAAATATAAGATACTTTTACATCATTAAATATACACATTGCATAAATATTTGTAAAGTTTGCTATTTGTATATTGCTGTTTCTCAAATTACAATTAATCTTGAAAAACATCTTTAAACATTGTCTTGATTAGTGTAAATTGTTTTATTGCCATCAATTCAATCATACTGTTATTTGAAAAATAATAATTAGGAGATTTATATGAAAATAGCGATATTCGATGCTGACTTGATAGGTCGAGAAAAGCATCGTTTTCCCAATTTAGCGTGTGAAAAAATATCAGGCTATTGGAAAGAAAAAGGAGCAACGGTTGAACTATGTACTATTTTTCCGGATATTAACGAATGGAAAACATGGAAAAAAAGATATAATGAAATTTATATATCTAAAGTATTTACTGATACCCCTGTACCAAACTATATAAAAGAATCAAAGCATGTTCATATGGGCGGAACCGGCTTTTATTTTGATAAAGCTCCTGACCTGCCATATGAGATAGAACATCATATGCCAGATTATAATCTTTATAATGAATGGATTGAAAACGAAGTAAAACTTGCTCGCGAATCATCAGAAATAAATGGAAAAACTTTCAACGAAAAACGATTTAGAGGACAATTCAAGGAATATACCGATTATTCAATTGGTTTTATTACAAGAGGTTGTTTTAGAAAATGTCCGTTTTGCGTTAATCAAAAATTTGATCACGTTTTTCCGCATAGTGCGTTAGAAGAATTTTATGATCCTTCAAGGAAAAAACTATGTTTTTTAGATGATAATTTTATGGGATACCCTAAATGGCGCGAATTGTTTTCTGAAATAATGGCTACAGGGAAATCCTTCAAATTTAAGCAAGGACTGGATGAACGTCTTTTAACTGATGAAAAAGCAAAATTATTTTTTGAAGCTAACTATGATGGCGATTATACTTTTGCTTTTGATAATATAGCTGACTATGAGCTAATACACAAGAAACTTGAAATAATTGCCAAATACAATACAAGAAGAAAAAGTGTAAAATTTTATGTTCTTGTTGCTTTTGAAAGCACCGATGAAAAGGACATAGAAAATGCTTTTAAACGAATTGAACTTTTATTTCATTATAGATGTCTGCCGTATATAATGCGTTACATGAACAAAAATGATACACCTTGGAAGCGTTCGAAATATAGATCTTTATATGTCACTCTTGCACGTTGGTGTAACCAACCAAGCATTGTAAAAAAAATGACATTCCGAGAGTTTTGTTTAGCAAATCAAGCCCTTCATAAAACATCTGGCAGTTATTGTTCTTCTATGAAAGGATTATTAGAATTTGAAAATGAATTTCCAGAAATTGCAAAGAAATACTTCGATTTAAGATTTGGAGAAAAAAATCCTAAGTTTAGTTAAAGAAAGGGGTGTTTTTATGGGCTTTTATTCTGATTGGGTAAAAAAGTATGATGAAGGTTTGCCAACAGATGAATATATTTTAAAATTCATAGAAAATGATGACGACAATATTAATCTTCAAAAATTAAATGATGATACTGAAATAAAATCAGCTTATGAAATCATAAAAAAAACATCTCTATCTGATTTCCTTAATAAACTAAAAAATATCAATGAATTACCAATATTAACAGCACAAGATATACCATGTTTTAGTTCTTTAGAAAATGGCGTATCACGCCTTAATGAGTTATTATCATTTTCGCCTAATGGACTTACATTCACCGAAATAGGTTATCAACTTATGAATTCTGTTACTGATAGTGCACAAAGAAAATATGGTGAAAACCAATCGAAATTAGCTGCAATGATGGGATTAGTGTTAATTTCTGATACACGCCCAAATAGAGTAACAGCCACAACATGGGGGAATTATTTAACAAACTATACCTTTAACGAAAAAAAAGAAGTTCTAAAAAAAGTGCTATTACGAGATCCGTGCATAAAGGTTGTTCTGTATAGAGCTATAAATAGTATGGTACGATATGCTGAAATCGTTTCTTTTTTAAAACCTTCTACTATGATTAGACGAAGAACTAATGTGAAAATACTAATTAATTTCATACTTAAAGATTCTGAACATGAAATAATACTATCTAAAATAGATTGGGAGGTTTAACAGTGGGACTCAGATCATTAAATATAAATACCTCTTATGAAACTACAGAACATCAAACGCAGCTTTTAGATGAATTTTACATACCAGTATTAGAACAAGCTACAAAATATTATCGTATAGCTGGCTTCTTTAGTTCGTCTTCTTTATCTGTAGCTGCCAAAGGGATAGAAGGATTAATAAAAAATAATGGAAAAATGTATCTTCTAATTTCACCAGAACTATCTGTTGAAGATTATAATATAATTAAAGAGCATGGAATAATCGAAAATACAAACTTTATAAAAGATTTCTCTATAGATTACCCAAATGATAACTTAAAAGCTCTTGCATGGCTTCTTGATACAGGAAGATTAGAGATTAAGATAGTCGTTTGCACAAAATCAGCTCTAAGCTTATTTCATCAAAAAGTCGGAATTGTTTTTGATGTAGAAGGCAATATGATTTCTTTTTCAGGTTCGATTAATGAGACAGCCCAAGCGTGGATGAATAATATTGAAGAATTCAAAGTTTTTAAATCATGGGAAGATGGGCAAATTAGTTATTTGAATTCTGATCTTTCTAAATTTCTATCATATTGGAAGAATGAGCATACCGAATTAGCTAAAGTATTTGATCTTCCAACGTCAATAAGAGAAAAAATAGTAAATATTAAGCCACGTGATGTTTGGGATTTAAATATCATGCGAAGATATCAGAAAGATCAACAATTGAAACAAAATAAGCTTTCTCTCTTTACACATCAAGAAAAAGCTGTTAAAGCTTGGATTGAAAACAACTATTCTCTGTTGATGGAAATGGCTACTGGAACTGGAAAAACTCGTACCGCAATAGGCTGCATTGTTCACAAACTAAAGGAAAAAGAACGACTCCTTGTAATTGTCGCAACACCTCAGAACACATTGTCTCGACAATGGGAAAAGGATATAAATGAACTGAATGTTATTTTTGATTATGAGACTATAATAGATGGAAGTAATAAGAAATGGAAAAAAGACTTGGAATTATTACTTCTTGATTTAAGTGATAATAATATTAATAATGCAATAATCTACACAACTCATGCAACCGCATCTGATATAAAATTTATTACAATAATAAAAAATAACAAGTTTGATACTAAAATTCTCTTTATATGTGATGAAGTACACGCTACGGGAGCATCAAAGCAAAGAGAAGCTCTTTTGGATGAATATGAATACAGGGTAGGGTTAAGTGCAACACCCGAGCGAATGTTTGATGACGAGGGTACTTCTATTATTAGAGATTATTTTGGTAATAAATCTTTTGAGTTTTCTATATCTGAAGCTCTTCACACGATTAATCCAGTAACAGGAAAGCCGTTCCTAAATCAATTTGAATATCATCCGATTTTTGTTGATCTTACAGCTGAAGAAAACGAGAAGTATTCAAAAGCTTCACAAATGATAGCGATACTAAAAAACCAAGATGATTATGATCCAAAAGAACTCGAACGTTTATATGATAGAAGAGCTAATATAAGTAAGAACGCTATAAATAAGCTTTCGGCGTTAAGAGAACTGCTCATTGAACTAATTCCAGATAAAATTAAAAATACGATTCTATTTGTGTCAGATAAACAAATAGAGCCCAGTTTTCAAATCATGAGCGAGTTACACATTAAACGTGCGAAAATAACCGAAGATGAATCTGCATCAAAAGTTGTGAATAACGATGGCGATACAGAACGTCAAGATATTATTAAACGCTTTTCAAATCATCAGCTTCAGATTCTCGTTGGAATAAAATGTCTTGATGAGGGAATTGATATTAAAAACGCACAAATTGCAATTATTATGTCAAGTAGTACAAATCCTCGAGAATTCGTACAAAGAGTAGGACGTGTAATACGTCCTGATACTCAAAAACCAATTTCGAGAATATATGATTTTATTGTATCACCAGTAAACTTCTCCGGATTATTGGAGAAAGAAGGTCGTCGTGCTAAACATATTGCGCAAAATGCGTTAAACTATAAAGATGTAAAAAAAGCATTTTTAAAGAAGGGGGTAGATTTGAATGCCGATCAGTGAAAAAATCTTAGATCATATTAATGACTCAAAAGTAAGTAAAGAAGAAAAGGAGTTAATGTTAGGAATATTACAAATAGAAGATAAGGGTTCTTTTCGATATCAATCAGAATATGAGGCAATGATAAAAAAGTTTATTGAGGAACATAAGGAGACAACGTAAATGAGTATTGTAATAAATAAGATTGCTTTTAAAAATTATCGTCAATATGGAACAGGATCTTTATCATTTAACACATCGGATAGTGGAATGCTCTCGGTTATTATTGCCCAGAATGGAACTGGAAAAACAACTATTCTTAATGCAATAACATGGTGCCTTTATGGAAAAGAACTTCATCTATCAGATGAAAAAAAGGCTCTTCCTGTTGTAACATCTGCGATTGTAAAAAACGCAAATGTTGGAGATTTTATTCCAGTTGAAGTAATTTTATCAATTACTGATGACAATAATACTGTTGAGTTTAAACGGTCAGAAACATTTAAAATTATAAAAGATTCATTGGATAATAACAAGGTTATTTCCGGTCATAGTCGACTCACTGTTTCTACGACAGTTGAAGGTGCTTTTGAAAACACAGACATTAAGCAGGATGCTGATGCTGATATTATTGTAAAGCAATATTTTGATGAAGCAATCTTTAAATTCTATTTCTTTGACGGTGAAAAACTTAGAGATTTCTTCACAGCAAGCCAAGCAACTTCAATCCAACAATCCATTTTTAATATCTCACAGATAACATTATTAGACAATGCTTGTTCAAGACTATATAAAATGAATAATGATAGAACAAAAAAGCTTGCTAAGTCATCACCTGATATTGCTTCTTTGAATGAACAACAAGAGGAACAACAGAATACGCTCAATGCAGCGGAAGCCACCAGAAAATACAATTCTGATTTAGCTGAAAAGCTCACAAAAGAGCGTGAAAAATTGGATGAAATACTTCGTGGCTATGAGCCAGTAAAGAAATTGCAAGAAGAGCGTGATATACTAACACAGAAATTTGATAAAGCAGAAGATGATTACAAGTCATTTAAAGCAAAAAGAGCAGCTTTTATTAGGAAATATATTGTTCTGCTTTCGTTATATCCCAGAATTAAGCAAACTCTTGAATTAATAAAAGAAAAAGAACTCGCTGGAGACTTGCCGCCAGCAATAGATCCTGATTTAATTAAGAAATTATTAAAAAATCCAGAACAGCATTGTCCGGTTTGTGATGCATCGATAGATGAGACTGCTTTAGAACACTTTCAAAAACTACTTACTAAATTTACAGTATCAAGCAATACTTCAAATTATTTAAAAGAAATTAAAGGTACTCTTGAATTATCAATTGAAGAGATAGGTAAGTTTCATTCCAATCTTGATGAATTAAAACAAATCGAAATAGATATTAAAGCAAGAAAACAAAGCTCAGAAAAACGACTTGCTGAAATATCTGCTTCATTATCAAATTTTGAAAGCCTATCAGATAATGTTAATGTATCTGATCTTGAATCCAAACGTTCAAATGTGATATATAGTATTAATAATGCAAATCAAGCAATTGGTGCCGCAAATGTTACAAAAAAGGCGTGTGAAGCAGAACTGAAAAAAATTGATGAAAAACGTTCTATCGCACTAAAAAAGATGGATGAGCACGCTGATATTTGCAAACAAGTGTCTGTAATCACTATGCTACATAGTAACTTCACCAGCATTAAAAATACTATTATGAATGATATGAAAAAAGAAATTGAACGTACTACCTGGGAATTCTTTGATAGGATGATCTGGAAGAAAAATACTTTTGGTAAAATTGAGATTAGTGATAATTATGACATTTCAGTTTACAATAAAGAAGGCGCAGAGATGACAGGATCCCTTAGTGCAACAGAACAGATGGCACTTGCATATGCTTTCACTTTAGCGATTCACAAGGCTTCGGGAAAAAACTGTCCTCTTGTTATTGATTCACCGCTTGGACGCGTTTCTGATACAAATAGAGAGAATATGGCTGATGCACTCAAAGAGGTAAGTAAGAATAAGCAAATAATAATGCTTTTTACTCCAGATGAGTATTCTGATGAAGTAAAAAAAATCTATACTGGAACAGCAAGTGTTAGAGAACTTGTTCTTTCCGAAGATGAAAATTATGTAGAAGGGATTGAACACTGATGGCGAAAGACAGATTGTATGTTAGTCCTGATTATAAATCAGCTATTGAGGCATTAAAAGAAAAAGACGTGTTAGGAATACAAATCGCTGAGAACAAAGATATATTTATGTTAGCGGTTGCTCTTGGACTTTCTAATCCGACTACTTTAAAAAAACGAGATGGCTTATCATTATATACAGCTCTAAAAGTCGCCGATCGCTCGCTGATGGCTTGTGTTCTACTTGGAACTATTAAGGACAATAATGAAATAGATTTATATGCTAATTTTGATGCAAGTACCGATCTATGTGAACAATGTGCAGAAGGTGGTTATACCGTTTTACAAAAAAAATATAATGATGCCGGATGTGATGAAGAATTGCTTGAAAGACGGCTGATTAAAGAACTTGAGATGTTGTATAATAAGTTTATGGC
>DBYI01000099.1:15757-16950 GCA_002310115.1 Ruminococcus flavefaciens | reverse complement strand
GAGTCAGCAGGCAAGGCAACATTCGTACTTGCAGCTGAGGAAGATGGCAAGACACTTGCAGGCGTAAAGATCAACGGCGGTACTGCTCTTGGAGAAGTTTCAAAGACAACATTCACAGGCAACAATACACAGTTTGAAGGCCTTAAGGACGGTAAGTACAGTCTCGAAGAGACAGCAGCTCCTGACGGCTACACAACAGTAACGAAGTTCACATTCACAATCGAAGATGGCAAGGTAAAGGACGTAAGCACCGTAACAGACGGAAAGGCTTATGTTGATGAGAACGGTCATCTTGTAGTCGAGGATACAAAGTCGGTTATCACGATCGACAAGTTAGCTCTTGGTGGAACACCTATTCCAGAGTCGGCAGGCAAGGCTAAGTTCACGCTCAACGCAAAGAGTGAAACGAACGACCTCGGAGGCGTAACAGTCGGTGAGGGAACAGCTGCCAAGACGGCTGCAAAGGGCGCTAAGTTAATCGAGTTCGAAGGCAACAGTGCTAAATTAACAGGTCTTAAGGATGGCAGTTACTCATTGGTAGAGAACGCAGCTCCTACAGGCTATTCAGTAGTTACCGAGTTCACATTCACAGTTGAAAACGGTAAGGTAACAAAGGTAGACACAGTTACTAACGGCAGAACCTCTGTATCCGAGGATGGCAAGAGCTTCAAGGTTGAGGACACTGCATACGTAAGCATAAGCAAGAGCGATATCACAGGCGAAAACGAGATTGCGGGAGCTGCCATCCAGATCACAAACGCTGATATTGACTGGACTCCTATTCTTGAAGCAAACAAGGACGGCGGATTCGTTAACGTCTACGACAGCAGCAACAACATTATCGGCATTGAGTGGATATCAGGAGATGCTGCTAAGATCGTTCAAGCTCTTACAGACGGTAATTACAAGCTCAGAGAAACTGGTGACAAGTTCGAGGATGGCGGTAAGGTATATGATATCATCACCTCAGAGCTTGAGTTCACTATCAAGGACAGCAGGATCGTTGACGCAAGCGGTAAGGATCTTAAGACTGAAAATGATAAAGACGCTGAGAACGGATATTATGTAGTTGATAAGAATGGCAATATCATTGAGATTTGCGATGCAGAAGCTGCAACGACTACAACTAATACAACATCAGCAACATCTACATCTACAACAAGCACAACAACTACTACATCTACAACAACTTC
>DBYI01000099.1:0-15676 GCA_002310115.1 Ruminococcus flavefaciens | reverse complement strand
ACATCTACAACAAGCACGACAACTACAACTTCTACTACAACATCTACAACTACATCAACGACAACTACAACAACTGCTGTTGCAACTGCAAAGGTCAATATCAATAAGGTAGATGACATTGCAGGCAGCGAAGTTAAGGGTGCTAAGCTTACTCTCACAGGTAAGACTGCGGATGGTAAGACAATTACCTTCAAGGACGGACAGCTTGAGGTCGGTAAGGATGGTGAAGCTGTAAACAGCGTTGGTAATGCACTTGTATGGATTTCAGGTACAGAAAAGACAATTGTATCTGTTGAGGACGGTACATATACCCTTGTTGAGCTCCAGGCTCCTGCTGAGTATGAAAAGGCAGAAAGCATTGAGTTCACAGTCAAGGAAGGCAAGGTAATAAAGGGTAGCGAGTCTGATGATACAGTTGTAATGACAGATAAGCGTATTATTACAACAACAACTACTACAACAACAACTACTACGACAACAACAACTACTACGACAACAACAACTTCCACAACAACTACATCAACTACAACATCAACAACATCTACAACATCTACAACATCTACAACATCTACAACAAGCACAACAACTACAACAACAACTACTACAACATCTACAACAAGCACGACAACAACAACAACTACTACAACATCTACAACAAGCACGACAACTACAACAACAACTACAACTACTACAACTACTACAACTCCTACAACTACAACAACTACAACAACTACGACTACTACAACTCCTACTACTACATCTACTACAACGACAAGCACAACATCTACAACAACTACTACAACGGATCAGAAGGGACAGGAGGTAACCGCTACTACAACAACAATTACAGACGACAGTAGTGCTGTTTCAAGAACAACCACAACAGAAATTACAACGTCCACAACAGATCCGACAACGACTACTACTTCCACAACGACAACTACAACTACAACAAAGTCCAACGGAACTGCTACAAAGAGCAATTCTGATTCGCCTAAGACAGGCGTAAAGGGCATGGGAGCTGCTATGGCAGTTATTGCTCTTGCAGTTGCTGGATCATTCGCAGCACGTTCAAGAAAGCGTGACGAGGACTGAGGATAAAATTTATATGAATTATTTAACAGCTGTCAGACATTATCTCTGACAGCTGATTTTTTTAAAAAATACTTGTAATCGGTGCAGAAAGTGTGATATAATAATACTGCATTATGAATCAGGAGGTGCATTATGAGTTCTGACCCTTATGGGAATTTGAATAGTATTCAACGCTTCGGCAGACGATAATGCTCTCGTCCTTTTGCCGAAGTGAATCTCGGTGAAAGGAGCAAGCCTTTCTGCGTTTAGTGGAAGGCGAATATCATGATAAGCTTTTATAATTACGAAAAAGGCACGCTTACACAGTGCGAAGCTCCTGTCGAAGGTTGCTGGATCTCTGTTGTTGATCCCACTCCGCAGGAGGTAAAGGAGCTCATCGAAGATTACGGTCTCGACAGTGGCTTTGTAAAGTCTTCTATAGATGAGGAGGAATCATCGCGTATCGAACGCGAGGACGAACAGACTCTTGTTATCATTGATACACCAGTTTCTGCTATAGATGACGACAAAACCAAGAACTTCTATACTTTACCTATGGGCATAATAGTTACGGCGGATTACGTATTTACTATCTCTATCCGTGAAACCCAGATAATTAACGAAGCGACAAGAGGCGGTATACGCAATCTGCGTCCGGATTTCAAGACGAGGTTCGTGTTGCAGTTGCTTCTTAGGATATCAGCTCTGTTTCTTACATACCTGAAACAGATAGACAAGATTTCGTCGGCAGCTGAGCAGGAACTCCACGACGCAATGAAGAACGAGCTTCTTATGCAGCTCCTTGCGTTGGAGAAGTCACTCGTATACTTTTCCACCTCGCTTAAAGCAAATGAAGCAACAATTGAGAAAATATTCCGTGGTAGAGTAATAAAGCTATACGACGAGGATCAGGACCTTCTTGAAGATGTGCTTATAGAGATGAAGCAGGCAATCGAGATGTCAAGCATCTATTCTGGTATCCTGTCCAGTATGATGGATGGCTTTTCGTCGATAATCTCCAATAATCAGAACACTGTAATGTGGCGATTGACTATCGTCACCATAATCCTGCAGATACCGAATATTATGTTTGCGTTCTACGGTATAAATACTAATGATATACCATTTAACTATACATGGGTTGCGTTGAGCCTTACAGCGCTTTTGACAGGAATTACAGCCTTTGCGCTGCTAAAATGGAAGAAGAAATAGTTCTTTAGGGTGGTTGCCTTTGGCGGCCACCTTTTTCTGTACGCGATTTGTATTAGAAGATTTTGAGTGTTCGGTTAGTGACAATGTAATTGTGCTGATCGTTAATATACACAGCAATTACTCAGATCTTACCTGTCGGTTGTTTCTTCTCTGACAACAAGCTAAAAATGTTTCTTCTCTGACGACAAGCTAAAAAATCATTTACAATCCGATATAAGTGTGCTATAATAACTATGTATAGATTTTTATGTAAAGGACGGTCCTTTATCATGTCGAAAAATTATGATGTTATTATAGCAGGCTGCGGAGCAGCAGGACTTTATGCAGCTATCAATCTTCCTAAAGAGCTAAATATACTCATTTTATGCAAGCGTGATTTGCCACTTTGCAACTCGTCCCTCGCACAAGGCGGTATCGCAGGAGTTTACAATTCACCCACGGACAATATTCAGTATCATCAGAATGATACTCTCATAGCAGGAAGTTTCAAGAATAACGTTGAAGCTGTTCATACCCTCGTAAGCGAGGCTGCACAGGATATAGAGAATATCATTAAGCTGGGTGTTGAATTTGATAAGAACCCTGATGGAACATATCACCGCACCCTTGAGGGAGGCCACAGCCATCACCGTATCTTCCATCACGCAGATGCTACGGGCAAGGAGATTACTTCTACTCTTCTTGAAAACGTTCAGAAGCTCAGTAACGTTACTATCATGGAAAATACTATCATGTGTGGTGTTAAACAGACAAATACAGGATATTCCGCATTTCTCAAGCTTCCTGATGACAGTTATGAAACCTGCAACTGTCACTTCATGATATTGGCAACAGGCGGTATTGGAAGAGTTTATCAGTTTACGACAAACTCCGCTATTGCAACTGGTGATGGTATAACTTTTGCCTATGAAATGGGTGCAAAGATAAAGAATCTCAGCTATGTACAGTTCCATCCAACAGCCTTTAACAATCGTGCTACACGCGAGTGTTTCCTTATCTCCGAGGCTGTACGCGGTGAGGGAGCTTATCTTCTGAACTGTAAGAAGGAGCGATTCATGCATAACTATGATGAGCGCCTTGAGCTTGCTCCGAGAGATGTTGTATCACATGCTATCGTTCTAGAGTCCAGAAAGCAGAATTCAACAGACTTCTATCTTGATATAAGCTATAAGGACAGTGAGTTCCTAAAAAAACGCTTTCCTATGATATACAAGAATCTTCTCGAGCAGGGATATGATCTCACAAAGGAGCCTGTGCCGATATTCCCATGCCAGCACTATCTCATGGGTGGTATAGATGTTGATAATAACTCCGAAACAAACCTTCCGAATCTCTATGCGTGCGGAGAATGTTCGCATACGGGAGTTCATGGCAGCAACCGCCTTGCTAGCAATTCGCTCCTTGAAGCTCTTGTGTTCTCACGCCATGCGGCAAATAATATAGCTTCGAAGCTTTCTGACGCTCCAAAGGATTTCGAGGAGGCACAGTTTGACGCACATCTTGGAAGCCCCAAGATACCAAAGGGCGTCCGTACGGAAACGAGAAAGATATTGCAGAACTGCTATTTCGTTATCCCTGACAAGAAAGCAGCAGCTGATGGCTTTAAGCGTGTAAAGGAGATACGCGATGATCTGATAAATGGCGGTTATCTTGTTGATGCAGATTTCGTTCTTGCTAAGTCTATCGTTACGGTTGCATATATAATTCTCGGTGAAGTAATGCAGTAAAACAACTTGATCATTGACTGATATGACAGGAGGGAATATGTATGACTACTATAAAAAAAACAGCTGTTCTTATTGTAGTTCTGAGTAGTATTGCAGCTTTTTCGACTGCATATCCCTCTTATTCCGCGCCATTAATGCTAAAAGGTGACATAAATCGTGATGACAGGGTCTCCGTTAGCGATATGGTAGTTTTCAGAAGTTTTCTGCTCGGCAGATATGGGTTGAATGAAACACAGACCATAGCCGCGGATATAAACGGCGACGGCACTGTGGATTCCGCAGACCTTTCGGATTTGCAGGACATAATACTTGAAAGCAGAAACAAGCTTCCTATAGGTTCGTGGATAGGCGACTGCGGCGGATCGAAGCGTTACTTCAGCTTTGGCAGCGGAACAGTCAGCATTGTCGATCCTAACAAAGGAAGATCGCAGTTTTTCACAGTTGAAAATGAGGGAGACCTTATGGTCTTCAGATCTGGAAAAACTGAAATGTCTGCGTTTGTGACATGGGACAGTGAACTTAGCTTCGTACTAAGATGGTGTAATGGATGTACTGAGACTTTCAGGTACTTCTGTGACAGCAAAACGGAGATTTCAGATCTCCTTACAGGCAGGTGGGTGACTTCTCAGGGACGCACCTTTGAGATAAGTGGTCTTAGTGGAAAACTCACAGACAAAAGCGGAAATGTAAGCCGCTTTGAATATGCTCCCGACGGAGAGAATATCACGTTTCACATCGGTAGTACAGAGAACTCAATAGCAGGTAAGAAAAATGTCAATGATTCCATGCACTTTACTGTGACTTGGAGCGATGGTACATCTGAAAAATTTACTCGTCAGGAGATAGAGGTGCGTGACGGCATAACCTATGTGAACGGCATACTCATAGCAAACAAGACCTACGCTCTGCCTGTGGATTACAACCCTGGAAAGATCCTTCCGGAGCCACAGTCCGCTTTTGATACAATGAAGGCTGACGCTGCAAAGGAGGGTATATACCTCAGTATAGTTTCAGGCTTCAGATCGTATACTTATCAGGGACAACTCTACAGCAGTTACGTGAACCGTGACGGTAAGGCGGCTGCGGATACTTACTCCGCAAGGGCAGGTCATTCGGAGCATCAGACGGGTCTTGCTATGGATATAAACAATGCAGGAAGTAGCTTTAATAATACAAAGGAAGCCAAATGGCTTGCTGCAAACTGTGTGAAATACGGTTTTATTATACGTTATCCACTCGGCAAGGAGGATATAACAGGTTATCAGTATGAGTCGTGGCACGTTCGCTATCTAGGTAGGGAGCTTGCAAAGGAGGTCGCGGATTCGGGACTTACCTTGGAGGAGTTCCTGTGTATAGACTCTAAATATATAACATAATTTTGCGGAGCAAAATTATGTTTTGAGCTGTCTGCCTGTTCTATTGCAAACAATGATCGTCTGCAAGCTAATGGTTCGTATTCGGTAAACATTGCAATAGATAAAGAATGATCTTACGGCGTAATTCGACAGGTGAATATATATGAATGAGAAAGAAATAATAATCGAGATTAAAAACAAGCTTTGTGAGATAGAGCAGAAGGAAAACGTCAGAATAATACACTGTATAGAATCGGGCAGCAGGTCATGGGGATTTGCTTCTCCCGACAGCGATTTTGATGCCAGATTCATTTATGTTCGCCCGACTGAATACTACCTTAAGCTGGAAAAGACACGCGATGTAATAGAATGGGAACTCAATGACGTTTACGATATAAACGGCTGGGATATAAAGAAAGCCCTTGAGCTTCTGCATAAGTTTAATCCCACTCTCTTTGAATGGAACAGTTCACCCATTGTTTACAAGACTACTCCAGAGTGGGAAACTGTGCGTACTGTGCTAAACGACTGTTTTATGTCAAAGGCAGGAGTATATCATTATTTAAATATGGCGCGAACGAATTACATGGAATATCTGAAAGGTAATAATGTCAAACTGAAAAAGTATTTTTATGTTTTACGTCCGATACTTGCCTGCAAATGGATAATCGACAGAGGAACTCCTCCGCCGATGCTATTTTCTGAGCTTATGGAAGCCGAGCTTGAAAACGAACTGTGCCCCATTGTTGAAAATCTGCTTGAGGTAAAAAAGAATACTTCCGAGATAGGCGAGGGAAATCGTATAGATGAGCTTAACGAATATATAGACGCACAGCTTGAAGAACTTAAGCACAAGGCTGACGGAATGGATAGAGAAAAGCCTGTGGAATGGCAGAGGCTCGATGATATATTCCTGAGGCTTCTTGGAAAATGAAAGGAAAATTATTATGAAGCTTTTACAATGCTATGTTGACAATATTATCACCACAGCCCTCATGGAGGACATAAACTATATCGATGCTGCGGCGGATAACCTTATTCCTCCTGAGCACAGGAGTTCAGCTTATTACGTTGCAAAGGATGCGGGAGTTGTCTGCGGTGTCGAGGTGGCAAAGAGAGTATTCGACCTTGCAGGCGGCGACGTTGAATTCAGGATACTTCTCGGTGACGGAACTAAAGTTAAAAAGGGCGATATCATTGCAGAGCTGGAGGGAAGCACTCTTACTCTTCTTAAGGGAGAAAGAACAGCTCTAAACCTTTTGCAGCATATGTCGGGAATAGCAACAGCCACAAACAAGTGCGTTGAGCTTATAAAGGGCACAAAGGCAGCCGTTACGGATACGAGAAAAACTCTTCCGGGACTTCGTGCTATACAGAAGTATGCTGTAACTGTAGGCGGCGGAAAAAATCACCGCTTCAACCTCTCGGATGCTGCTATGCTTAAGGATAATCATATTGATGCATACGGAGGAATAACCGCAGCAGTTTCGGCACTTCGCGAGAAAATAGGACACACCGTAAAAATAGAGGTTGAAGTCCGTACCCTTGATGAGCTGCGTGAGGCTCTTGAGAGTAAAGTCGAGATAATTATGCTTGACAATATGAGCTGCGATGAGATGAAGCAGGCAGTGGATATAGCAGACGGTAGAGCAATGCTGGAGGCTTCTGGAAATGTCACCGCCGAGAATATCCGCTATGTTGCCGAAACAGGCGTGGATATCATATCACTTGGAGCTCTTACACATTCAGTCAAGTGTTTCGATATCTCGATGAAGATAAAGAAGTAAACAATGTGAAACGCCGCAGTCGTTCCACTTAAGAGTACTTTCTGAGCATCCGTTTTCTACCATGAAAAGGAGTATTTCAATATGAAAAAAATCACAGCATTAGTTTTAGCATCGTTATGTTTGTTTAAGTTATCAGGCTGCAGCAGTGATAACGAGGCTGCCGATACCGCTGACAACTCTGTTCAGTACGACTGGGGAATTACATTAAAAGCTGAAAATGTAACATCAAGTGGCTTAACGCTTGTTTGCTCTCAATCAGGAGGAGAAAACGTTGCTCAGCTGGAGACAGGCAGTTTCTTTGTTGTCCAAAAGAAGAATAAATCTAAATGGAAAGACGTCGATTATATCGTTAAGGAAGACGAGTTCGGCTGGACTATGGAGGCATGGGAAATACCTAAAGAAAATACCAGCAAATGGGACGTGAACTGGGAATGGCTTTACGGTAAGTTACGCTCGGGTGATTATCGTATTGGCAAGAAGTTTACGAATTTCAGAGGAACAGGCGATTTTGATAATATGATTATCTATACTGATTTTTCAATAGAATAAAGATTTTCGGAACTATCAATCCGCCTGCATTGTTGGATATCAATCCACAGTGCAGGCGGTTTGTTTTTTGAGGGGAATAATAACCTCACGTACAGGTATAATTGTACATTTTTCGCGTATACTAACGCTGAGGTGAGATGTATGGAAAAGAAAGAACTTCTGCCTGTTCTTGACAGTAGCATAAAGGAGATACGCCGAATTTCGGGAGGATCTTCCGATGTCCTCATAAACCGCTTTGTTACAGGAGGGATACACTGTGCACTGTTATGCTGTGAAGGTATGGTTTCCACGTCTGTCATAACCGAACTTATCTTTGAACCTATCACCGATATTCCAGAAAAGCAGAACGCTGAAGAGCTATTTCATTATATCAATGAGGAGCTTATTCTCTCTACAGATTGTCCCGAAATAGGGGACTATGATACGCTTTTCAGGTTTATGAACTCGGGCTTTGCAGTGCTTCTTGCAGAGGGGATGACAAGAGCTCTTGCTTTCGGAGTTCAGGGGTATGCGGCGAGGGGGATTGAAGAACCTTCTGGAGAGGGCAATATAATGGGAGCTCATGAGGGATTTACGGAAACGGTCCGCGTTAACATGTCACAGATACGTAGACGCATAAAAAGTCCCGAGCTTGTTATGGAGTTGTTCACAAAGGGTAGCAAAAGCTTCACTGACCTTTGTTTGTGCTACATGAAAGACCGTGTTCCAAAGTCACTTGTTGAAAAGGTGAGGAACTCACTTAACGATGTGAAACTTGAAGCAGTGCTCACAACCGGACAGCTGCGTCCATTCCTTGAAAACGGCAATTATGAGATATTCAACTCTACCGGAACTACCGAGCGACCTGATGTACTTTGCTCTAAGCTTATAGAGGGGAGAGTTGCCCTTTTGGTCGATGGAGTGCCATATGCCATAATTGTTCCGCGGCTGTTCTGTGAGAGCTTCCATACCCTTGATGATTATGCTTTCAAGCCTTGTTACACTACCTTTATACGTTGGTTGAAATATGTTGCTTTTCTTGCGGCGGTTTTGCTACCGTCATTCTATGTTTCGATTGTAATGTACCATCCTGAGCTTCTCAACAGCACACTGTTCATGCTTCTTGTAGACGCAGAGAAAAAAGCTCCTCTGTCCATAGTCACTGAAGCTCTTTTTGCTTTGCTTATGTATGAAATAATTCGCGAGGCAGGAGTTCGTCTGCCAAAACCTGTTGGCGGAGCTGTCAGCATTATCAGCGGACTTATTATAGGTGACGCGGCTGTCAATTCAGGACTGATAAGCACTCCACTGCTGACAATGACTGCACTTGCAGTTCTATGCGGACTGGTTATTCCTGAGCTCAATCCGCAGATAACGGTAATGCGATTTGTGTTCATTATTGTAGGTGGAGCACTCGGACTTTTCGGCATCAGCCTACTCATGTGCGGAGTACTGGTTAACATCTGCGCAACTGAGGATTACGGATTTCCATATACTGCACCTTTTTCTCCATTCAAAGCATCAGGCATGGGTGACACGGCTGTGCGGAGCAGTGTGAAGAAAATGCAGAGCCGCGGATTTACTGTGGAGGAGTATCATGAATAGCATATCGAGGTATCAGCTCGTTGCAATGCTGATAATAACTGATGTTTTTGGCGTTTTCTGCTTGAGCGGAAGCATCTCACTCATGACGGTTTATGGAATGCTTTCGGCTATAGCTCTGCAGTTTCTGTTATCACTGATATTTGCACTGTACGGTGAAAATAGCGCCAGGTGGCAGCAGATAATTTATCTTTTGTATGTGGTTTTCTGTGGCGGAGTTCTTTTTTCTTTGCTGTGGCGGACAAGTGAAGTTATATATATTCCATATGAGGGCAGGAACGCGATATTTGGGAGACTTATTACGACAGGTCTTATCGCATTTGTATGTCTTTATAGTTCATCAACAGGATTGAGGGCAGTGTCTCGTGCGGCGGTGATAGTTGTAGCAGCAGGGGTACTCTATATAATAATTGATTTTGTTAGTGCGGTTTTTACTGCAGACTGGGAAAACATTTTTCGTCCAGAAAATCAGGGGTTCTTCTATGAAATGTCAAGAGGATTTGCAGCAAGCGGCGGTATCGGAAGCTTTTTTGTACTGCTTGAAAAAACAAGGGGAGAGAGATGCCATGCAACTGTTCTTTATTTTGGAGCAAAGGCAATACTGACCGTCTTGATAATGCTTACTTCCATTTCAGTTGTAGGTGGTATAGTCAGTATTACAAACTTTCCTGTGATTACGGCGGCACAGCTTTCACAACCTTTTGAGGCTCAGAGGATAGATGCTCTCTTTCTAGTGATATTCATTTCATTTGCTGTGTTCTATTTGACGTTGCAGGTTATGACTGGAGCATACCTGTTGAAGAAGATTTTTCCGGGGGTTGAACGGTGGAGGAGTTGTGTAGTAACATTTCTTGTTTTGGTAGCGGCTCTTTTTATATCTGGGCGGGAACTGATCCTTGCTCGTGGTATAGCAACGGCGGTTGTGCTTATAGTATCGACGACAGTAAAAAATCCGCTGAGGAACTCAGCGGACAAGTGATATATTTTATTTTTTTTGCCTTAATTGTTTGAAAAACTCTGAAAGGATTTCCGAGCACTCATTTTCCATCATTCCTCCTGTGACTTCAGGGTGGTAGTTATATGGTAGCTCAAACATCTTCTGTACGGAAACGGCAGAGCCACTTTTTACATCATACGCGCCGAAGATGACGTCGTCTATGCGAGAATTTATGATAGCTCCGCAACACATTGGGCATGGTTCCAAAGTAACGTATATAGCGCATTCTGGGAGCCTCCAACCACCAAGAGTATGGCATGCCTGATCTATAGCTATGAGTTCCGCGTGAGCAAGTGCATTTTTAGTTCCCTCACGCATATTTCTACCCTCGCCGACAATCTCTCCTGTAGTCTTTTTAACCACGACAGCTCCTACGGGAACTTCTCCCTCGTTGAATGCTAGACGTGCAAGTTCAAGGGCACGGTGCATATACTTTTCCATTTAAGCTCCTATGATTTGACTAATTACCTGTATTGCAGCCACAAGCAGGCAGAAACATACAACTATTGATACGGGAAATGATTTGAACGCAATCAACATTCGCTCTTTCATGGTTAACTCGGAATGATATTCGGCTATTCTGTGGATATCCTGATGCTTCCTGAACAGATACAGAATACTTGCGCCCATAGCTCCTATCAGGAAAACTATGAGGATAAAACTGTTCCTTCTTAAGTGGAGAGAGTCATTGACACCAGCGTCTGTAAGAACAACTGCCAGGCGGTACATCTTGAATATCGCTTGTACAAATATAGCTGTGAATATAGAACCACTCCGTAGCATTCCAATTGAGGCTACAGCTGATATCATTATAGCTGCAGGCATTTCAAGAAAATCCTGAACGAGTAGTCCCGACATGACAGAGGTGATTATAACAGCAAAATAGTCGCCGAACTGTCTGAGAGCTCCAAATACTGCTCCTCGGAAGAATAACTCTGAGAGTACTGTAACTACTATTATATCGAAAACGGTGTACACAACGAATTGATCCTGATCCCATACAGAAGCATCGGCGTTTATGGACTTGAAGTAGTCAAATACCTCTCTCATCCTGTTTGTATAGATACTCGGGATACTTGTTATTGCGCTTACCGAAAGAGCCATAAATATTGCTCCGAACATATCAGATGCATGGTTAAGAGTGGTCATGAACTCAACACGCATGGGGAGTTTGAGCTTTCGGTGGAGATAGTAAGCAGGAAGCAGAATTTTCAGTATGGAAATGAGTATCAGAGTGGTTATTATTTCTGTGCTTCCGCCGTAAAGGGCTTTGTTGAAAAAAGATGTGTGTATATCAAATCCGAAAAGGTCAAAAGTGGCAACAGCAAGTCGGCTTACCAAATTATCTACAACTATCCATATTAGCATTGCTATGCCAGTAACGTTCGTTATTTTGCTGATGGAATCCTGTTCTGCAACAGCGAAAGACTTGTTCTCAAAGCCTTTACCTTCTACAAAAACGCTTTCCCTTCGGTTGCGGCTGAAATTAAAAGCATATGGATTATCTATTTTTCTACGCCATGTTATGAAGCTCTCATTATATGCTTCATTCTGCGTTGAATAGTCGAATTGTTCAACAACATCTACAACGGTATCTTCTGAGGTGTCAGAATTTTTCATTGGTTCACCTCCCTACAATTTCTCAATTTATATAATACCATATTTCGGGGGAAACAATGTAGATTTTTTAGCACATTTATATGAATAATCTGTTAACACAATAAAATTGTTGTCCAAAGGAGCGGATGCTATGAAAAAAACATTTTTCTCGGCAGTACTTGCATTTACGACAGCTTTTGTCACGGGGTGCAGTTCAGGCAGAATACACGAGAAAAGTTATTTAAGAGCAGTTTCGGTAACGGGATATGGTGATAAAACGACGGTACTTGCATTTTTTGGCGAAGATGAAACTGTTTCTGCCGTAGGTTATGACTTAGATCAAGCTAGATACAGCGCAGAACTTAAGAGTGGCAGGGATTTGTTTACTGGCTATACTGAGCTCATTATCGTCGATGGAAATGAATGCAGAGATATTCTCTGGCATATACTTTATAAGTGGAAGGTCTCGCCGTCATGCAAGGTAGTTTACTGTGAAGACGGAGGAGAACTTCTTGAAAGATATGGTGCTGAGCAGCTTATCGGCATATCCGAGCAGGCTGTAAAGAAGGGGATGGTACCCGAATGCAGCGTTATAACTGTACTTGGAAAAATGTGTGAAAACGGAACAGCAACAGTAGCGGGGATTAATTTGGACAGAAATGTCGAGGGCCATATTATATATTAGTTTTGGTGGCGAACTATGCCGTATTCATCATCGAGACGGTAGTACGGACAGGCGTAGTTAGTGCCCTGGAGAAAGCGGTACATTTCGTCTTCATCAAGGTTTACCATACACACGTAGCATTCGTAGTCTTCATCATATACGTAATTGGTGCAGGTTTCGCAGTTGGTGGCATTTTTCTTGGTTTCCATTATGTTTCTCCTGTAAATCAATATTTATCTTAATTATTTGTGAAACTCCCAAAAGAACACGGTACTGTTTTTCAATAGTAAATACCCTGTATGTTAGAGAGTTCTCTTATCGTGCGGATGAAAGAAATAATTATATTTTGATATCAAGGACACCATTCGCTACCGGTCAACTATCCGTGACTAAAGATGTCATGATATCCTTTCGCCCCTTTGATGAATTATTATATCATATTTTATGGAAAATAGCAATCTAATAGTGCTATTGACAAAAATATAACAACGTGCAATTTTTTATATATCGTCAGAACGGTTTAAAGCTTTATAAAGTACCAAAAATGTCAGAAAACGCAATTATTGCAATAACTTTAGGTAATATTGCTATTCCTAAAAAATACCGTAAAGGACTATTGACACATTGACAAAAAACAGATATAATAGTATTTGAGGAACGTTCGGTTTTTTACTGACTTTCTGTTTGCGGAGCTTTATTTCTGCATATTATATGATAATTTTTTAGGAGGTATTATACAATGTCTTTGACAAAAAATCCCAATGTATTAAAGTGGGTTGACGAGATGATTGCTCTCTGCCAGCCTGACAAGGTAGTATGGATCGATGGCTCTAAGGAGCAGATCGACTCACTTATCGAGGAAGTTACTTCGCTTCCCGATGACAGCTGGGACAAAATGTACAAGCTCAATCCTGAGAAGTACCCGAATTGTCTTTATCACAGGACCCGTGCTAACGACGTTGCACGTGTTGAGGACAGAACATTCATCTGCTCTAAGGAAGAGAAAGGAGCAGGCCCTACAAACAACTGGATGGCTCCTGATAAGATGAAGGCTCTCCTTACTCCTATGTATAAGGGTGTTATGAAGGGCAGAACAATGTATGTTATTCCTTATTCAATGGGCCCTATAGGTTCTCCTCTTGCTAAGGTAGGCGTAGAAGTTACAGACTCTATCTACGTTGTACTTAATATGAACATCATGACTCGTATGGGTAAACAGGCTTTTGAGAACCTTGGTGATACTTCCGATGATTTCGTAAGAGGCCTTCACTCAAAGGCTGACGTTGATCCCGAGAAGAGATACATCGTTCAGTTCCCTGAGGAAAATACAATCTGGTCTATTAACTCTGCTTACGGCGGAAATGTTCTCCTTGGCAAGAAGTGTTTCGCACTCCGTATCGCTTCATTCCAGGGCAAGAATGAGGCTTGGATGGCTGAGCATATGCTTATCCTCGGTCTCAAGAAACCAAACGGCGAAGTTAAGTATATCACAGCTGCATTCCCATCAGCTTGTGGAAAGACAAACCTTGCAATGCTTATCCCACCTGAGGGATATAAGAAGGATGGCTATGAAGTATTCACAGTCGGCGACGATATTGCTTGGATGAAGCCGGGCAAGGACGGCAGACTATATGCTATCAATCCAGAGAATGGTTTCTTCGGAGTTGCTCCTGGAACAAACGCTAAGTCCAACTACAATGCTCTCGCTTGCACAAAGAACGGCGCTATTTTCACAAACGTTGCCCTCGACAACAGCGATAACACTGTATGGTGGGAAAAGCTCAACGAAAATCCGCCTAAGGATGCTACTGAGTGGACTGGTATCAAGTGTGACGGCGAAGCTTGGGTAGCTGAAGGAAAGAAGCTTGCTCATCCTAACTCAAGATTTACTGCTCCCGCTGAGAACTGCCCATGCATTTCTCCTGAGTTCAACAATCCTGAGGGCGTTCCTGTATCTGCTATCATTTTCGGTGGTAGACGTGCTTCAACAGCTCCTCTTGTATATCAGTCATTTGACTGGACACACGGTACATACATTGGATCAGCTGTTTCTTCTGAGACAACTGCTGCTGCTACAGGCGCAGTAGGTGTACTTCGTCATGATCCTATGGCTATGAAGCCGTTCATTGGTTACAATGTTGGTGACTACTGGGCTCACTGGCTTGAAATGGGTGCAAGACTCGGCAGCAAGGCTCCTAAGATTTTCAACGTTAACTGGTTCAGAACAGACGAAAAGGGCAATTTCCTCTGGCCCGGCTATGGTGAGAATATGAGAGTTCTTGACTGGATCATCAAGAGAGTTGATGGCGAAGTTGATGCTGTTGAGACTCCTATCGGATATCTTCCAAAGCCTGAGGATATCAATCTCAAGGGTATAGAAGACGAGGTTCCTGCATCTGCACTTCAGCAGCTTCTTACAGTCAATAAGGACGAGTGGAAGAAGGAGATTGCTGAGATGAGAAGATATTATGATGAGGACATCAAGGCAAAGGGTGGCAATATTCCACAGGCGCTTTATGATGAACTCGATATGATAGAAGCTAACCTCAACAAATAATTGTTTATACAGCATATTGAACGCAACTTGCAAACACAAGGGCTGCCAAATCATGGCAGCCCTTTTCTGTACAAATAGGGGGGATAAATGATATTCATAGTGTTATTTTTTTCAAACTTGTTTCTGCCATGAAAACAGTTGAAGAAGAATTCAGCTATCAGGAGGGGCAGTCTGTGACGATTCTGTATGATGAAAAGTCTCCGCGGCACCCTTTTGTAAAAGGTGATAAGGAACCGAAAATGGTGTGGCAGAATTATCTGGTCTTTGCAATAGTTTCTTTTGTGATAGTAGCAATTGTATTTGTAGTTACAATGCCGAGTACACTAGATTTTACTAATGATCAGAGGAACTTGCATGGCATGATGCTGCACATGGTGCTTTTTTTGACGAGTTTTGTTGTGATAATCGTTTATCCTCATACTAAAGAATACAAGAAACGGCGTGAGAATGGTATATCGACGAAGAAAGAGTTAGTATCCTTTGCTTTGATTCTTGGTAAATTTGGACTTGATCTGGTATTTGATATAAAAAAGATATGAGCAGATGCAAAAAGCTCCCCAAACGGGGAGCTTCC
>DBYI01000031.1 GCA_002310115.1 Ruminococcus flavefaciens | reverse complement strand
TTTTCTGTATATCGTAGCAACACCGCTTACAACTGAAATAGCCTTATCATTCGGATATTTAGGATCAGTAGGATAAAACGTTATAATATGCAATATTTCATTGTTTATCACTCTAACGAGATAAGGATATCTGCCTTTAATTGCCTTAAATCCATATGGTTCCAGCGCTTCGCCGAATATCTGTTTGAAAGCCGCATTGATAGTAAACTTTTGGGGCTGAGTTTCCACAGTTTTGCCATCTCGAGACATAGTTATAAAAGACCTTGCAGACTTAAAATCAAGGAAAGCACAACTTGTATCTATTTCATCTGCATCTTCTGCCGAAAAAGTTATATTATACGAGTTCATACCAATAATTGGTGCAAACTTTGATAATCCGTCTTAAGCAAAAACCTCATCAGAGCCGCATACTTGCGTAAACTGCTCCCATGAACTTTCCTTGCTTATAAACGGTTTCCATACCTTTTCCGACGGCTGCGGATTACCGTCACCGAAATAATCATCAGCTCGTCCTATGGTAAACATATCAGCTTTTTTACCGTTTTTGTCATATAATTCAAGGATAGCACAGTCACTGTCAATAACAACTGTGTTAACACAGGGTGCCCCAAGCATTTTAGCTATTCTGCCTGTATCCTTTTTGGATACTTCATTACCTTGCTCATATGCTTCAGAAGTTATAGTTACCCATTTGCAGTTATCAGCAAATCTCAATATATATGAGAGTTCGCTTTCATCGCTGTCACAGGTTACATATCCTTCTTCAGCCATTTTTCTGCAGAAATACTCTATAAATTCTTCTCTGTTTAGTTTTTCATTATTATATATCTGAGTTGATGTAAAAAAGTTTCCCATAATAGCTCCATATTTCAATTCAATTTATGACTTTTTCATCGACTTTAAATGACTTTGCCTTTATAAGCTATTGCATCAATTTGAAAAAGAATGCCATCTCTGATAAAGTCTGTTGTATACGCTTTCCTTGTTGGATATTTTCCGTTAAAATGCTTTTTGATAATATCGGGAAGATAATTAAGATCACTGATATTTTTGAACAGACAATCCATCTTTACTACTGAATCTAATTTAAGACCTGCCATAGCAAGCCTGTTTTTCAATGTACAAAACGCACCGTCTATCTGAGCTTCAATTGATTGCCCTTCATTGCCCATACAATATCCGACAAAAACATAATCACCAGCTTCAATAACAGTTGAATCTGCCCAAAACTCATCAACTTCAAGTCTTTTAATATTATTCATAGCCTATTTCTCCTTTAATCTTATTATTAATACTCATATAATCATTAATCCATATAATATAATCATCAAAGATATTTAGATATATCACTATTGTAAGCTAGTTTTTTCAAATGATTAATATTCATTGCATAATGGCATTAATAAGGTCATCCCAACTGCTGAGATGCAGATAAGGGAAATCAATCATAATCTTATCATTTCTCTCGTGAAGTCTGCTTGGAACGCTCCGGTCATCATAGAACACAGGAAAAAGACCTGCTTCATATGCTCCGATAATATCGGCTTCCTTATTATTTCCGCAGTACCATATATCAGTTTTATCAAGTCCTGACTTTCTTACTGCCATATCAAAAATATGCTCATCGGGCTTGCGGAAAATATACTCACTTGATGTTATTACAAAATCAAAGTGATGCTCGGGAAATGCCTCTTGAAGCCGTCTTGCCAGTGCATTCCCTGACCAGCACAGATTGCTGACAACTCCTGTCCGTATCCCGACGTCCTTCAATACTTTCAGCATTTCAGCGGTTTTCGGTAAAGGTACAGCATGAGATACGCCGTTCATTATTATCCATTCTGCTTCTTCTACAGATACCGAAAGCTTCATATCAAAGTGTTCAAGCACATTTCTCAGAAAAACATGCTCATGTATTTCAATCAGTTCTCCACGTAGTGCTTTTATCTCATCAAAGAGATTCAGAAGATATTCACTGAATTCCTCAAGACCGATATTATGGGGATTATCAACGATATATGGATATATTGCTTTATTGCCGTTAAAAGGCTCAAAATCAGGCTCATACATCAAGGTATCGCCATAATCAAAAAGTATCATCTTTGGCTTGTTCATTTACTTCACCATTTTCTATCATGATATCAGTATTTAAAGATACGGTAAATCATTGAGCATGCTGTCGAGATAGATATTTCGCAAGTTCTTAAATAATCATTCTAAAATAGCTTCTATTTAGGTTTAGTTTTGTATCACTTTCCGTATCATTCTTTAGATTGTTATAGTTTGTCCTGACAAGAGCGTTGAAAAAACACAAAGAATTATTGGCAAATAATTGATCATGAATACAACTGTTGTACGGGCATTACCTTCACAGAAGCTTATTATCACAATGCAAGCAGCTCGTCAAGCTCCATTTTGTTCACTACAAGGAAATTATCTATCTTTCCAAGTGTAACACAAGTGAAAAATGTTTTATGGTTTTCAAGTCATCAAGAAAATTAGTATTATCTCTCATACGTCCTCCAAATATGAATCAAATAAGGCTCATCATACATGGAGAGTTCACTCCCTTTCTTACAAATTGATTATACATCACTCTTTCTCAGCGGTACTTCCGGCAGTTTATATAGCTCCTTGTCTACATGATTATTTTCATCCAAAAAATATTTTGGGATTTCTGCAATATCAAAATGATAGTCCAAACCACGTTTTCTCGCAAACTTTATCATCGTTATTGAACATGTATCTAATATAAAAGAATAGTCATACGTATATCTGCGGTATTTTTTTACACGATACAACATTGCGGCTTCAAAATCTTTTTCATTTCCGGATATTATCGCCTGATATATCTTCTTCAGATAAGGTGATGATGTATAATAGACTTCTTTTTTCTCATCAGGATTATCAGGTATTTCGTTTAAAATCTCTTGCGCTTTGTCATATTCTTCATTCAGCATATAGAATATCAGTTTATTGTTATACTGAGATAATTTTTTCGCGGTTTCAAATTCATTTACTGATATCAATGCATAAAATAATGAATTCATCTCAAAGCCAAGCTCCATTGCACGCTGAATCGCCGGGTTTTTGCCGCTCAACTCTACCTCGTCGCGACTCAGTTCATACGCCTTCAAAATAGATGCAGCATATAGATACAAATATCCAAAAGCTTCCGGCATGCATTCTTCTAAACAATAATACTCATAAATCAGTCTATATGCGCCACTGATCTCAAAGAAAACCTCTGATCTAACGTTAATCGGAGGAATACACGGATCGGACAGCTCCAATGGGTTTAGATATTCTTCAATTGCACACTCAATTGGAAAAAGGTAACTCTGAATGGTTCTCTTTTTATACCCTTTTTTTAATTTCTCCCGTTTAGATGTAGAATAGTCAATAGTCATTGTTTCACACTTCCTTTCTCAATTCGATTTGTCAGATCTTATCAAAATGCGGGAAAGCATCTGAGGTCAATGCTTTTACACTTGATGTTTAATGATATCATCGATATTCCGCCTGATGACGAAAAATGACTCTTGAGCACCCCCTCGTGGGGTGCTTTTCCTTTACTTATATTATATACCGCTTATCATATACCGTCAAGCAAAAAAGTATTTGATTATGTTAATGAAACGTGCTATAATATAGCATATTAATTTATATGGGAGGCTTGTAAAATGAAGCTCAGAAGATTGATCGCTCCGATCATGGCATTATATCTTTCCGTTTGTGCTATGCGTTCACCGTATATCTCTTGCAGTATATTCGCTGCCGCTAAGGAAGAACAGACAGCAGAGTGTGTATCCTTTGACGAAGAAACCGGAACACTGACTTTAAAGGGGAATGTTTCTACAAAAGATGTAAAAGCGTATAGAGAAAATGAAAAGGTCAAGGCAATAATCGCGGAGGAAGGGGCTATTCTGCCTGAAAATTGTAATAGCCTGTTTATTGGGTCAAGAGCATTAAAGATAGATCTCAGCAAGGCTGATACAAGCAATGTTACAAATATGAACCGTATGTTTAGTTCTTGCACTTCATTAGTTGAAATTGATTTGTCAGGCATTGATACTTCAAATGTAACAAATATGTTTGCTATGTTTTCAGGCTGCTCCTCTTTAGAATCACTTGCTCTGTCATTTTTTAATACTTCCAATGTTACCGATATGGGGTATATGTTTAACAAATGTTCATCCTTGACATCACCTAATCTGTCAGGCTTTGATACTTCTAATGTAACCAATATGGAATTTATGTTTTACGAGTGTTCATCCTTGACATCCCTTAATCTGTCAGGCTTTGATACTTCAAATGCAACTGATATGTTTGGTATGTTTGGTTACTGCTCCTCTTTAGAATCACTTGATCTGTCATTTTTTAATACTTCCAATGTAACCAATATGGAGTTAATGTTTTTCGCGTGTTCATCATTGACATCACTTGATCTGTCAGGCTTTGATACTTCTAATGTTATAGATATGCTGGGAATATTTGGTAACTGCCTAGCATTAAAAACTATCTATGCGGGCAAAGCGTTTAATGTACCAACTGAAAAAAGCAAAGGTATGTTTAGCCACTGTGTAAATCTTGTAGGCGGAAACGGTACAAAGTTCGATGAAAGCAAAATTGACGCAGCTTACGCACACATAGATGAACCTGATGATCCGGGATATTTTACAGAGAAGAAAAAGGATCCCGGAAGCGAGCCTGTACAGACCGCGAAAAAGCTCGGTGACCCCACCGACGACGGCATTATCGACGCTGTGGACGCTTCAAATATCCTTTCACAGTATACAAAGTATTCCACAGGAGCGGCAGAGCCGACAGCGGAAGACCTTGCAGTCTGCGATGTAAACGGCGACGGATATATTGATTCCGTTGACGCATCAAAGGTCCTTGCATACTATTCTTATGTTTCAACAGACGGAACTCTCAGCTTTACGGAGTTCCTTGAAAAGCAGACTGCATAATTTTACAAGCATATTCAATTGATCAATAGCAGCCTTAAATACCTCTGTATCGATGTAACGCTCATTCAAAAATTTAAGCGCTACGCCCTTGTTATACCATTCAAAGTATTGCTCTACGCCTTCGGCTGCGTTGCGACTCATTCGTGATACACTATCAAATATGATTATAACATTGTCGCCCTTGGCTATATCCCTGTCTACTGCCTTTACAAGTCTGTCAAACTCTGGTCGATTCATTGAAGTTCCTGTATACTGTTTCTCAAACTGTATAGTCACAAATTCATGGTATAATTGCACTTAGAAAAGCCCCGAGGCTCGCGCACTGCTATGCGCATACATCAGACAGCAAATGCCCGAAATCTTACATGTATTGAACAGTAGGATTTCGGGCATTTTTTTTGTTATCAGATTTGTTGCTAAACTTATTCCCACTAAAATCAATTATCGCTAAACCTACTGGAATAAATTGCGTAACGATATGCTCGATCGCTGGGAGCACTTCATCACAATTACTCTTGCAGACGGAAGTACACAGACAGTCAGAAACGACAGACTATTCATAAAGGATGATACTACACCTATGAACCCCGACAGTCTGACTGACTGGACAAGTAATTTTGTAAAACGTAATAAGCTGCCCCATTTTACTCCTCATTCGCTCAGACACACACACGCTACTCTTCTCATTGCTGAAGGAGTATCTATACCCACTGTTTCAAGACGTCTTGGACATTCTTCTATAACTACAACGAGCAAGATATATGTCCATGCAATACAGTCAGCTGATGAAGTATCCTCAGATGTGATAGACGGAAAACTCAATCCCTTTCATCATGACAATGGCAAGGAAGAGGCAAAGTAACAAGAAGCTCCTTCTCCACAAAGACAGATCCCCATATAGAATTTTTGCCCCTGAGTGTTACAAAGAGCTCAGGGGCATTATGTTTATTATGTTACTAAGATAAATCAGAATTTATAGGGAGTAGGGATAATCCATGTCCAACAACTGGATGCTATCTGCTTTCCCCGTTTCATTATCAAACAGAACACTCAGTACGATATTTCCCCAGGTGTGATCATAAAGATACTCCGATTTTGTTTCAGATTCCCCGAGTATTGATTTGAAATCTTCAGGATTGTCATCTTTTAAACCGTTCAGAGTGAATATTCCGTTCGACGGATCGTCAATGGTGATTTGCGTTACAAGGGTTTCCGCTGTATGTTCAGAAACATTTCCGGTAACAAAAAGAGTGCAGATACGATTCATTCCCTGATAGACGTTACATACTGAGAACCCTTTTTCTTCAAAATATACATTCTGACAATCAGATAGATCAAGCAGTTTCTCAAGTTCTTCATATTTGAACGGGAATGTCAGAAATTCGCCTGAAACACCAATTTCTATAACCGGAACTGACACTTCTGCGTTAATGGAAGATGTAGTTGAATCAGTTGTGTATGTTTCTACAACAGTATCACTTGTATTCACATTTGGCTCTCCGCAGCTGCTTAACAAAATAGCAGCCGTCAGCAAGCCAGCTAACACGATGATTGATTTATGGTACATACAAGCATTCTCCTCTGTAAATTCCGATTTATCA
>DBYI01000029.1 GCA_002310115.1 Ruminococcus flavefaciens | reverse complement strand
GAACATCTCACCGACAGGAAATGCAACGCACTATGTGAGATTTTCGCAGAAAGCAACGGTGTACAGAACGGTGTGATAATTTACTCGGATCTACTGCTTGAATATATTAAAAATAATTATCTCGATTTCTATTTCGTTTCATCGACTACAAAGGTACAGACTGATTTTGATCAGTTTTTAAAGGAAACAGAACGGAGTGATTTTAAATATGTTGTTCCTGATTTCAGGCTGAATAAGCTGTATGATAAGCTTGATACACTCTCGCAGATCCAGAAGGATAAAGTCGAATTTCTGTGTAATGAATGCTGCTCGTTTTACTGCAATGACAGAAAAGCGTGCTACGAAAATGTAAGCTTGAAAAATCTGGGAGAAAACTGTGCCGAGCACATCTGTACCGCGCATCTCAAAGTGAATTACTACATTACGCTTTTCGATGAAGGCATTGTTCAGGTAGCTGCCGTCCATGCCTGCATAGCCGGAAGTGCTTATCGTTCCGGTTGGAGGTGAAAAGCCTTCAATTTGCTAGGTCATATATTGGTTTGCTGTAGTCGTCATGTCGATACGGTCGCCGCTTTGGTTTCAAGTATAAGTGTAAAAAACATGAATGCCCCCTTTACTTTTTCGGCGTGGGTATGGTATAATTAATCATGCTTATTCTTCAGAAGAAGGTTCTTAATAAGTGGGCAAGTGTGAAAAATGCTATTTAAGTGCTGAAGTATATGGTAAATGAGGAAAATCATATGTGGTCAATAAGTAATGAAATCCTATCTGTTTCAAAAGAATTGAAAATAGAAGTTCAGATTCTTTCGGAAGAAATAACAACTGAATATTTTGCTGAAATCGAAAAAAAGTACTTGTTGGGTAACTATCATTCTTTTTTATGGGATGGATTATCTGATTATTCATTTGTAGATGATAGCTCAGGATGGAAATATTTAGGTCAATTTATTGGCGATAAGCCGTGTATTTTGTTTTTTTATGATTTGGAAAAATGGAATGCTGCAGTGATAAACTCAGGACATGAACTTGTAACTTTAATTGGTGAAATGTATGGATTCGAATTTTATGTTTTTGACTCAAGTGTTAGTTATTTAATATGTTTTAATCATCATGATCAATTAATAGGTGTTGGTTCTGCTAAAGAATGGGTGAATAATTTACGAGAAGGAAGTGCACCCAATGCCTGAAATTCCCCCAAAACGCTCCGCATTCAAATAAGATCTGATAAATTGAGTTTAGAAAGGAAGTGTGAAACAATGACTATTGACTATTCTACACCTAAACGGAAGAAATTAAAAAAAGATTACAAAGATACACCTATTGAGGATCGCTTTTTTCCGATTGAGAGGACGATTGATAGATATCTAAAACCATTGGATCCTGCCAATTCGTGTCTTCCGCTGATTAAAGTTAGATCAGAGGTTTTCTATCAGATCAGCGGCGCATATAGACTGATTTATGAGTATTATTGTTTAGAAGAATGCATGCAGGAAGCTTTTGGATATTTGTATCTATATGCTGCATCTATTATGAAGGCGTATGAACTAAGAAGCGACGAGGTAAAGGTGTGCGGCCAAAACCCAGCGATTCAGCGTGCAATAGATCTTGGCTTTGATTTGAATTCAGTAGTTTATGCATTGATATCAATAAATGAATTTGAAACCGCGAAAAAAATATGTCAGGATAACAATAAACTGTTATTCTATATGCTGAATGAAGAATATGACAAAGCGCAAGAGATTTTAAACGAAATACCTGATAATCCTGATGAGAAAAAAGAAGTCTATTATACATCATCACCTTATCTGAAGAAGATATATCAGGCGATAATATCCGGAAATGAAAAAGATTTTGAAGCCGAAATGCTGTATCGTATAAAAAAATACCGCAGATATACGTATGACTATTCTTTTATATTGGATACATGTTCAATAATGATGATAAAGTTTGCAAGAAAACGTGGTATGGACTATCATTTTGATATTGCGGAAATACCAAAATATTTTCTGGATGAAAATAATCATGTAGATAAGGAACGATTTAAACTGCCGGAAGTACCGCTGAGAGATAGTGATGTATAATCAATTTGGAAGAAAAGAAGCAGAAGCAAGGACAAAGCTACATACGAATATATATTGTACGCCAACTACGGTCAGGATATGCCGAGCGGAGAGGCGGACACAGCCAAATAAAATAATAGTTTTTTCAGCATGAATAATGCTGACAGAAAGGAGAAGAAAAATGTTTATCTTTAAGTATCGCACAGATGATATCGATATGGAGAAAACAGTATCAGAATTTGAAGAAAAGTATCATTTAACGCTTCCAGAATCTTATAGGCTTTTTTTGATTCGTTATAATGGCGGAGATACTCCTGATACAGAGTTCAGAATTAATCGTGAGGATTCTGATGTCCGAGCATTTTATGGAATTGGAAATGTGACGTACAGTTTTGATAAAATTTATGATTTTGAGCTCATTTTGAAGAAGGGTTATCTTCCGATTGCAAACGATTCCTTTGGTAATTATATTGCCATAGGAATCGGGACGGATGAAGCTGGTCAAATTTTCTTTCTGGATCATGAGAAACATATGTGTGCAAAAAAGCTGACTGATACTTTTAAAATGTTTATCCAGAAATGCAAAACTAGTAAACTCATTGAGTTACGTACCAGATCGATCGAGGAACGTGAACGTACGATGATTGAAGCAGGAACCGAAGCTTTTATAACTGATTCTTTAAGAAAAGAATGGGCTGAGGAAATCGAAAAATACAGCGGCAAGGCATTAGAACGCGTTGTAGTAAAGTGAATTTGCGTTTGCAAGACTGAACTTTCGCTCCACTTCTATCCTGTCGGTATTATCCTGGTAACATGAAAGCTGCAAGTGAGATCGTCGAGGTGTATAATGAGTATTTTAAAATTTGAAGAATTTTATCAATGTAAAAATGATGAGGAATTCAATATAATTTCGTCAGTACATTCTGATAAAAGGATAATAGCAGTTATCAGTGATACCTATTATGTTTATGACAGCGGACAGATTATCGGATATATGATCCCAGACAACAAAGAAGTCTATAAAAAAGTGATCAAGGGTTACGAAAAAAATGGTTCATATACCTTTGATTACTGTGAAGGTAATATTTTTGTATTTGATGATAATACCGGCGAGGTTGTAAATATAAGCTCAATTGTTGCTGCGTCAAAAGCTGCAAATATTACTAACGGATAGAAAAGGACGGCTTTTATATGCTGTCCTTTTTTATTTGAGTGCGTGACATGTGTACAATCTTACAGAGAACTTCTTTATATATAAATGATTTTGAGGCATGAATTAGCTAACACTTATCTTACTCCTCCAAGTTTTCTTCTTTTACGAAAAATCTTATGTATGTGTAGGTCAGCATAGTATCCGTGATTCTGACGTGAAGTTCTCGCTGATAAAAAATTTTTAAAACCGTGTCACAATATCAGTACTTGAATTGTATGTATTAAGTGAAAGCAGATCTGTTTGGAGAATGCCGGTATGAAAAACTATCATGCTGAAC
>DBYI01000075.1 GCA_002310115.1 Ruminococcus flavefaciens | reverse complement strand
AGCTTCACTATCTGGGGCATGGGCCTTATCAAGTAAATTTAATATTCAAAAGCTCCGATTTATTTTCGGAGCTTTTTTTAAAACAAAGTTTAGAATCAAAAGATATTAATAAGTGCTAAAAACTATTGATTTTTAGAAAAAAATAAGTTAAAATGTTCTTAGAATAAGAAATATGAAACGTAAATGGAGAAAGTGATGATTATTGAAACAAAACGGCTTTTCCTTCGGGAAATGAAAGAAAATGATTTGGATATGCTTTTCAAAGTATTGGGCGATAAGGAAAATATGCGGTATTATCCGTATGTTTTCGATAAAGTACATGTGCAAAGGTGGATCAAAAACAATATAGAACGGTATCGAGTTTTCGGTTTCGGTTTATGGGCGGTATGCTTGAAAGAAAGCGGTGAAATGATAGGCGATTGTGGGATTACAATGCAGAATATTAATGGAACCATACTCCCTGAGATAGGTTATCATATACGTGCTGATAAGCAACACAATGGATATGCAAAGGAAGCAGCACATTCTGTAAAAGACTGGGGATTTGTACATACACCTTTTAAGATTTTGTATTCCTACATGAAAGCTGATAATATCGCTTCTGCCAAAACAGCTGAAGCTATGGGGATGCACATTACTGATACTTATTTGGACGATATGTACGATAAAGTTCTAGTATATTCCATTAACAGAAATTAATTGTGAAAAGAGGTTTTAGAATGAACAGACTGAGAAAAGCGCTTGCAGTTGCGGCTACGGCAGCATCGGTCATAACTTTATGCCCTATGACTGCTTATGCAGAAGTTACAGCTAGCTTTGCCGATAGCTATGGCGATGTAATAAGTGGAGCTGACTATAATATAATGGTAAGGCTCAGCGGTAAGTACATAACTGTTGCTAGCGATGGAAACGTAATGCAGTGGGAAAAAAAGGGCGACAGCTCTCAAATATGGCACATTGAGAGTATAGGGAATGGAAAATGTTGTATACTCTCTGAAAGTGACAGAAGAATGTCTCTTACCGTTGAGAACGGAGATAGTACTAATGGAAACAATATCTATCTTTCTGAGTATAGAGATACTGCTGCTCAGCACTTTATTCTTCACCGTACAGATGACGCATATTATATTACTGCGGAGTGCTCAGGAAATGCTGCTCTTGACGTGTACGATATAAGCTATGAGAATGGTGCGAATATTGACCAGTGGGATTACTGGGCAGGAGAGGGACAGAAGTTCTATATCCGACCTGTAGATGGAAATTTTAAATTTGTTCGCGGTGATCTTAATTTTGATGGAATGACCGATATTTTTGATCGTATCATAATGCAGCGTGGATTATTTGTTGGATTTGACAGTAATATGTCTGCAGTTGCAGATATGAACGGCGATGGAGCAGTAAACACCTCAGATTTTGTGCTTTTAACGAGCTTCCTTGCTGGAAATGATGTAAATATTGAAACTTATAGTACTGTTTCCACTGAAAAGCCTGATGTAGCTTATCTTTTTGCATACTTTCTCGGAAATTCTCCTGATCAGGAGCGCCTTTCCTATGCAGTAAGCACCGATGGCTACAATTTCAAGGCATTAAATGGAGGAAAGGCGGTATGGAAATCAGGAGTTGGCACCGAATGTCTCCGTGATCCGTACATATTCAAGGGAGAGGACGGTTTTTACTATTTACTTGCAACGGATATGAAGTCATCTCTTGGCTGGAACAGCAACCGTAATTTACTCAGTGCAAAGTCTACAGATCTTGTTCATTGGTTTGATGAAGCAAGCATTGAGATAGCTAACAAATATTCAAATATGCAGGGGGCTGATCGCGCATGGGCTCCTCAGGCAATATATGATCCTGAAAAAGGGGCATATATGATTTATTTTGCAGCTAGAGTTCCTGGCCGCGATGACAGGACAATTATGTATTTCGCCTATAGCAGAGATATGAAAAATCTTGATACAGAGCCGCAGCTTCTATTTTCACCTAAGAATGGTGATGATGCAATAGACTCAGATATAATCTTCAAGGACGGTAAGTATTATATGTACTACAAGAATGAGACCAATAAGCGTATTTACCTTGCAACTTCTGATCACGCATGCGGCCCATACAGCGAGATTAAGCAGATATCAGAAGGGAATATTGGTGTAGAGGGGCCTAATATTTACAATCTTATAGGAAACGATAAGTGGCTAATGATGTCTGATGCATACGGAGACGGATATTACGTAATGCAGGAGACTAACGATCTTGTAAACTTTAAGACTGTCAGCAGAGACAACTACAGCTTTAATTTTACCCCTCGTCACGGCTATGTTATTCCAATAAACGGAGATCAGTACACCGCACTCATAAACGCTTACCCGTCTGAAGGTATTTCACCCATAAATACTAGAATGAACGCTCCCGTAGTTAATGTGACAGTGGGTGGTGGCAAGGATATGCCAAATACGGTTGTTGCCGAATATACTGGTGGCGGATTCTGCGAGATGAGCGTCGAATGGAACAGTTCAGATATATCGCGTATAGATACCTCGAAAGCAGGTGTTTATACGGTAAGAGGTACGGTAAAATCCAGCTCTGACCTTTATTCAAATCCATTTATAAAGGAAAGAGCCGATCCCTACATCGTAGACGGCGGTGACGGCTACTACTATTTTACCTCTTCATATCCTGCATACGGTAGTGTTGATAAGGGTTATGATCGCATTATACTCAGGCGTAGTAATACTGTTAGGGGGCTTGCCTCAGCAGAAGAAAAAACAATTTGGAAAGCTCATACCAGTGGCATTCTTGCTAAGCATATATGGGCTCCGGAAATGCATTATATCGGCGGTAGCTGGTATATGTTTTTTGCAGCAGGCGCAAGCAGTGATATTTGGGCGATACGTCCTTATGTGTTGAAATGTGACGGTGATCCGTATATTGGAAACTGGATAGAATGCGGACAAATGCAGGCTTCAGCAGGGGACAGCTCATCTTTTACTAGTTTCTCACTTGATATGACCTATTTTGAAAATAATGGAAGACATTATGTTATCTGGGCAGAAATAAAGGGAGATTCATCACTTTTTATGGCTGAGATTGATCCGTCGCAACCTTGGAAGCTTATTTCTAAGCCTATTTTACTTACAAAGCCAGAATATAACTGGGAGTTAGTGAATAACCGCGTTAATGAAGGGGCGGCAGTTTTGAAAACAAAAGACAAGGTATACATATTCTTTTCTGCGTCTGGAACCGGCTCGGAATACTGTGTAGGCCGTCTTGAAGCAGATATTAATTCCAATCTTATGGATACTTATAGCTGGAAAAAGCTTAGTAGTCCTGTTTTGTCAACTGCTGATGTAAATGGCTGTGCAGGACCAGGACACAATAGCTTTGTAAGGGATGAACTTGGCAATTTGCTGATAGTATACCATGCACGACCAGACTCGCATTCGTCGGGGAATTGCGGAACATATAACAAGGATCCGCTTTACGATCCATGCAGACATACGCGTATAAAGCGTGTAGCATTTGACGGAAATGGTGCACCAGTTATCAATCTTAGTGATGAAGCAGAGCTTGCTGAAAGCAATAAAATTATAACGGCTAAAGTTGTAGTCGGATAAAAATAAAAAATATCATGAGATTTGGCATTTTAAAATATTTGTTTAAGCTTTTAATAAAGGTTGCGCAAGATTACGTAACCTTTATTTAAATTGGAAACGGTGCAGTATAAGCTGCACCGTTAAATAAGTATTAATTACCATATTGGCTTGATATTTTTAACTCACCGTTTTCTATCATTTTTCTTAGATTATCGATTGGAACTGGTTTGCTGAACAAGTATCCCTGTACGCGATTGCAGCCGATAGAAGTAAGAAAGTCGAACTGTTCTTTTGTTTCAACACCTTCGGTAAGTGAAATCATTTTAAGCTGTTTTGAAAGACTAACAATGTTTTCAAGTATAGGTCTTGTCTTTTCGTTGTTGCTGAAGCCTGAAAGGAACTTCATATCTATCTTAAGGACGTCAAATTGGTAATCCTTAAGTACATTTAGTGATGAATAGCCGCTTCCAAAATCATCTAGCCATACCTTGTATCCAAATTCACGCAGGTTCTTGATAGCAGAGGGCAGAAAATCTTGCTGGTCTGTAAGAGCGCTTTCAGTGACTTCAACATCAATATATTCCTTTGGAACATGGTATTTTTCAACAGTCTCACACAGAAAACTAACGATATCACATAGTTCAAAGTCGAGTCTTGAGAAGTTGATTGAT
This sequence comes from Ruminococcus flavefaciens, assembly GCA_002310115.1. Classification (GTDB taxonomy): domain Bacteria; phylum Bacillota; class Clostridia; order Oscillospirales; family Ruminococcaceae; genus Ruminococcus; species Ruminococcus flavefaciens_K. The sequence continues at coordinate 26,420 of DBYI01000075.1, read as the reverse complement.
ACAGGAGCAAAAGGCTTATTATTATCAATAGATTCGCGGTAATCCCTGCAAACAGACTCGATTATGAATTGGTCGAGTTTATGTATCTGTCTGTATTCTTCGAGAATCTCAATAAAAATACCTGGAGAGAGCAACCCGTAGTGGGGATCCTGCCATCTTGCAAGAGCTTCAAGTCCGCATATCTCGCTATTTTCAGTTAGCACGATAGGTTGATAGAACACTTTTATGTAGCCATTCTCAATAGCGGTGTCAATATTGTTGACGATGTAATGCTTAAGTTGAAATCTATCCTCAAGACTTTTGTCATACATTCTGAAAGTACGGTCGTAGTGCTTTTTTATGCTGTTGCAGGCGAAACGAGCACGGTCACAGGCTAAGCTTACGTCGGCTTCGTCGCCTATTGGTTTATAAGCACCGCATTTGAGTTCAAGGTGAACCTCCTTCTGAAGTTTTTTTATCTCTCCCGAAAGCTGACCGATAGTGTTCTTAAAGCCATCAAAGTTGGTGAGAACAACGAAATGGTCATCGGAAAATCTTGAAACAAGTGAGCCCTTGAAGGAGTCATCTATCATGTGAGCAATTTTTATAAGCAAGTCATTTCCAGCATGGAAACCATATTTTTCGTTATAAGATTTGAAGTTTTCAATATCAAAGAAGAGGAAAACGACGTTTTCTTTGTCAGTTGTTACATAATTAAGAAGCTTTTCTGCTTCATTTCGGAAATAGAACATATTATGTATTCCTGTTAGTTCGTCTTCAACGGATAGTTTTGAGAGATAGGTGTTTATCTCCTGCAGATTTCCAGCCTTCAGAGCTTGAGCTCTGATACCGTTGTAATTGGCTATGCAAACCATAATAGTGGATATCCACATAAAGAAGAAGTTGATCTTTGTAGCTTCCGTAACTCCAGTATCATTAGTATTGTAGAGAACAATTCTATTTAAAGCTACCATTTGATCCATTCTATAAAAAAAATATAGGAATGAAACTCCAGATATAAGGAAAGCTGCATATGGTCTCCATGTTAGCAGACATAAGGAGAATAGTTCCATTGTGAGAAATGTTAGTATCTGTTCTCCCTTTTCATAATCGTTAAGTGAGACTTTTATACCGAAGTATATACATACAACCATGAATACGCATTTTGTAATTACAAGCACATTACGGCATTTTAGCTTGCCGCGTAAGTATCTGACAGCACATAAAAGCATTATGCAGCCCATAGTGAGTAGAATAATGTAGTTTGAATAATATTTTTCAAAATAGTGCCAGAAATTGCTTTGAAGATGTTCGCGGAAGATAGTGCGTGTTAGGCGGATTATCATCCAGACCTCTAGTACAATGATAATTGCAGACATATATATGCTTTTTCGCATATTTACATTGTCAAAATAATCACGTACATAAGGAGTGTGTTTTTCAAAACCAAGAGATTTTAGTATTGCGCTCATATCATATCCCCCCATTGAAATGAGTAAAAAACATTTCAAAATAATTCTAACATAATATACTTTTTCTGTCAATAGATATAATGTGAATATAGTACATTTTACTATAAATAAGATGAAATTATTAGATAACAGGAAGGACCTTTTAATTATAAAAATATCAGTTTAATATAAAACGACAAAAGCTCCTGTTTTCAGGAGCTTTTGCCGTTTGAAAGGAATAAAGATTAAATCTGAATGGTCAGATAAGTAGCTTTCTCATATAAATTATGTCAAATACATCAACTACTCCATCTTCATTAGCGTCGCAGGAGTAGTGAGGCTTGATTTTAGCAAGAACTGAACTTTGACAATACACTAGGTCGGCAACGTTTACATCCCCATCGTGGTTTAGATCACCTTCAATTGAAGTAGTGGGGATAGTAGTAGTTGTTGTTGTTGTTAAAACTGTAGTCGTAGTGGTTGAGTTCGTTAGTATCTCAGAATATACTGAAGGATCAAAGTCGGTTTCAGATATTTCGGGATAAATAAGCTGAGTTATTTTATAATCGGTGACAGGAAAATGTTTATTGTAGAAGCTTTTGGAACCTTTGAGAAAGTATTCATATTTAATATCTTTTCCTCCCGCACCGTCAAGATCGTCCCATGTTACGTCCATTCCGTACCATTTGCCATCTTCCATCTGAACGTAATTCCACATATGACCTGCATTATCTTCTTCAATGAGGTTGCCAAATACGCATACGCAAGGAATATCCAGTCTGTCACAAATGATTTTGAAAGCTTCGGAATATCCCTCACACACTACTCCTGGTTCAACAAGTGCTCCTAAAGCGGAACTGCTGAACTTTGCATTCAAGTCATAATATGTGAATTTTGATATATAATCATGTATGTTTTTGAGTATTTCATACCTGTTTGCGCCGTTTACAGGAACTTTTTCAATAGCTTCTTCAAGAAGTTTACCATATTCAACGGCGTTTTCTTGAGATTTGAAACCTGATAGCCATGACGGAACTATTGTCAGAGAACGTATCTTTATGGTATATCCTCCTGCAAAGAAATCGCGTGCTATAGTTGTGTCAGTTCCTACGGATATTGATATATTTGCTGGATCTATCCAGTATAGCTCTGGACGGTCAAAAAGAGCACAGTCTATGCCTGGTTTACAGTTTGTGAATAGAGCTTCCTGATAAGTCTCTGAGTCTTTTTCTGTGAATTTTGTAGGATCGCGTTCCTCAAGCTTTATGGATACAGACTTGGGGAGCTTGATATTAAAAGGTTGGTCAGTAGGTTCGTCAAGCGTCATAAAGGCATCGTATACAGCAAGATTATTGCCATCAAGTGTGTCTCCGTAATTATAAAATCCGTTTTTGAAGTTTGAAAGTATCCTCGGCTGATCACTTACGGTGATACTAAAGTCATCAAGGTCGCTGAGATATACTTCTGCAGATTCGGAATCAAAATAAACAGGCTCTTCATATGCCGCAAAACCTAAGCTAAACTCTGAGCATATTAACACAGCGGCCGATGTCACGATTGAAATTGTCAAAGAGATCAATTTGTTCATACATAGCCCTCCTAAGAAACATTTGATTCCAATTCCCTATGTTTTATCTATATATTAATTATACACAAAATCACCTAAAATGTCAATCCCTTTCACTTAATATTCATCTAAAATTAACAAGCTGTTGGGGACGGAAAATACTATTCCAAAAGAGAATATCGCTATATATAGGCGTTAGTGCTTTAAGCACTAAAAAAAATAGTTTTCTTACTATATAATTTGTTATATTGTCACTTGAAAACGAAGCTATGCTGTGATATACTTTTATTTGGAGATTTGGTGCTTTTACAGCGCTTAATAATATTTGAAAGGTGAGATTCGGAGAAATGATGTTATCTCAGATGACAAAAGAAGAGCTTAGCACCTTCAAGTGCGAAAATGAAAAGCTTTACGGCGAATTCAGAAGAAAAGGGCTTTGCTTGAATATGGCAAGAGGAAACCCATGCAAGCAGCAACTAGAACTTACCGTTGATATGCTTAAAGTTTTTGACGATGGTGATTTTATGAGCGAATGCGGTACAGATGTCCGCAATTACGGTGTACCTGACGGTATTCCTGAGGCTAAGAAGTTCTTTTCTGAGATGATAGGTGTTGGTAAGGACGAGATAATCATCTTCGGCAATTCAAGCCTTAATGCAATGTATTTTTCAGTTCAATGCGCTTACAATAAGGGTATACTCGGTAATAAGCCGTGGTCTCAGTGTGAAAATGTTAAGTTCCTTTGTCCTGTTCCAGGTTATGACAGGCACTTCAAGGTAACTCAGTTTTTTGACATTGAGATGATAAATATCCCTATGACTCCAACAGGTCCAGATATGGATTTAATAGAGGAACTTGTAAAAAACGATGAATCCATTAAGGGTATATGGTGTGTACCACAGTATTCTAATCCTGATGGTATCTGCTACAGTGACGAAACCGTAAAGCGTTTTGCAACTCTTAAGCCGGCAGCAAAGGATTTCCGTATCTTTTGGGATAACGCATATTGCATTCATCACCTTACAGATGATCCAAAGTACATACTCAATATACTTGAAGAAGCAAAAAAAGTTGGAAATGAAGACATAGTTTATGTTTTCGGTTCGACTTCAAAGGTTACTTTTCCAGGTGCAGGCGTAGCTGTAATGGGAGGAAGCAAGAAGAATATCGACGAGCTTAAGAAGTTCCTTGGAGTAAGTATTATAAGTCATGATAAGATGAATCAGCTTCGTCACGTCAAGTTCTTTGGTACTTTTGGAAATATGCTTGATCACATGAAGAAACACATGGCAATAATTGCTCCGAAATTTAGACTTGTCTGTGAAATGCTTGAAAAGGAGATTGCTCCTCTTGGCATCGGAAACTGGACAGATCCCAAAGGCGGATACTTTATCTCATTCAATGCTCCTGACGGATGTGCAAAGAGAATAGTTCAGCTTTGCAGTGAGGCTGGAGTAACTCTTACAGGAGCTGGTGCAACTTTCCCATATGGAAAAGACCCTGATGACAGAAATATCAGAATTGCTCCTACATATCCTCCTATAGACGATCTCCAAAAGGCAATGGAGCTCTTTGTTATCTGCGTCAAGATAGCAGCTGCTGAAAAATATTTAAATGAATAAAAGTAAGCCCTCTCAATTTAATGAACTGCTCCATTAAATTGAGAGGTTTTTTTTATCCTTTTGCGAATACTTCTTTATCAATGATGTCTATATTTGCATTTCTGTCGACCTGAAGAACGTTTCCTACGTCAACATCAGCTCCGTAGTAGGTTCCCTCAGCAGGTATCTGTATTTGCTTTGTTTTATATCTTGCCGCAAATGGAACTCTCAGCGAGAGGAGATACATTTCAAACTCGTCCATATTAGTGCTGACGTCTGGAATAACGTCAGAAGCAAGATTTTTGAACATTGAAGGCTTGAAGGATTTTAGCTTTGCGAAAATCAGCGACATTACCCTACGCTGACGCTCTGTACGTTCAAAGTCATTGTTGCCGACATTTCTTATACGCGAATAGGAGAGGGCCTGTTTTCCGTTGAGGTGAAGTTTTCCTCCTCCACTTAGGAGGTCGGAGTTTATATCATCGCCCATGAGATAGTTAACTTCTGAGATAAGAATGATATTTATCTGCTCAGCTTCCGCATCAGAGACTTCGATATCTATGCCTCCTACAGCGTCAACTACCGATACGAATGAAGCAAAATCTACAGATACATAGTCATCTATACGAACATCAAAGTTGTACTCGATAGTGTCCATAAGTAGGTCTGGACCACCATATGCATATGCGGCGTTTAGTTTATCCCAACCGTTATCCGGTATCTCGACATAACTATCTCGCATGAATGATGTCATTATTATTTCATTAGTTTTGCTATTCAAGGAAACAAGTATCATAGAGTCCGAACGTCCACGTTCTTCAGCATTTCTGCCGTCTGTACCGATGACAAGAATGCTTCTTACATGTCCTCTGCCGACATTGCTAGAATAGTGATTACGTCCCTCAGAAGGCACTTGGTTTACCTTTTTTATAAGACTGACAGATGTGCAAGAATAAACGCCGAACATTATAAGAAAAAGAACAAGGACTATTTTGAATAATCTGCCTATAATACTTTTTAACCCTGATTTATGATGTCGTTTATTCTTTAATTTAGGTTGTTCTGTTGGAATTTCTGGTATAGATTTTGCTTTTTTTCTGCTTTTCGTTTTGGATTGGGTTTGTGACGGAGAAGTCGGGATAGGTGCAACTGGAGAAATTGAATTTCTTATTTCAAGATAGTTTTCTGGGGGCTGATCGTTATAATCGTAATAGTTTTCTTCGTTGCCATTATGATGTATTGGCGGTGGTGGTGCAGAGGAATGTGGAAATTGTGGTGGCAACTGAGACTGCGAATATACGGTTTTTTCTTTTCGAGTTGAATTATACTCTTGCTTTTGATGTGTATTCTGCTGGTAAGCACGTCTGTTTATACGTTTAAGAGGCGGTAATTCACGCTTTTCTTGTTCATATTCATCAGTGACTCCCGATATCAATATTGTTTCTTCATTGTCTGTATTAGGAATGTTGTTTTCATCTCTGCCGTTATATCTGTGTGGCATTATGAGCTCCTTTCTATGCTTTAAGAACCTGTACCGTTAGTGGTACAGGTTCTTTTTATGTCATGTTTTCTTAAATTTCACAGCAATATATGTAAGTACTGTCCATGCAAGGTTATAGACCGTCAAGGCAGTTGATGACATATAAACATAGTTTGATTTGAATGCTTTTGAAAGAATCAATAGCATACATAGCACAAATCCGAGAAGGATTGATGCTGTTTGCAGGATAAGTCCGATTATTGCGGAAATATGTACGACCTTTGTGCCTATGAGTAATTCTGCAAGCGATGAAAACTTTCCTGTTGTAGCCATGGAGGCGCTAAGACGTACAGCTTTTTTGGTCTCCTCGTAGAAGTCCTCATGATGTTTCTTGGGGATTATTCTTGCCATTTCTTCGGGGATACCAAAAAGCTTGTTAAGCTTTTTGACTGTAATGCAGGGATCTATACACTTTATGAACATATAGATCTTGTTTTTACAGAGTTTTTTTGCCCAGCGCTTTACATATCTGTCTGGAACTATGTCAACAACGAACATAGCTGCGAGATTTCCTGAGATAGAAAGATAAAGAGCTTCTTTGTCCGTGTCTACGGACTCAGCTTCCTGTGATTTCGTCGGAACTCCTTCAATATTATGACTAGTCATGAGATCGCGGTTGCCGAAGAGCACACGCTTGTTGTTTATCCAGCCGCACATACCCATTCCTTCTTCATATGAATAGTTCTCAATAGGATAAAGTGAACCATTCCTACCTGCGATAACATCACTGAAAAGCTGCGACATTATGCTTCCTGCTGTAGAGGTGAGACTTGCTGCTTCAAGAAAGGCTTCGTCAAGCTTGGTATTTGAGAAAACCTTAATACCGTCTAGTCGAACAGTTCCGTCTGGAAAGAGCGTATTTGCATCGATAAGTATTGAATTAGTGTCGTAAAAGTCGTCAACGCTTTGATAGCCCAGCATTATACCCTTATTCTTGATAGCGCTTTTGGAAACATTCTCAAGTGGGATATTAACAACGAAAGGCATTGCAATACAAGAAGTTGCGCATATTATCATACTGAATATGGAAAAACCAAATGCTGCGGAGTCAAGTGAGAATAAGTTCCTTTTACAGAACAATGTTAGGAAAAATGATACTACTATTGAAGCGATAAGACATATTGGTGAAGCTTTTTTGCAAAATTCATCGGTCATATCTGAAGAATATGTGTATCTTAGAAAATCAGTAAGGAAGTCTGTTTTTCGCATTGAAGCTAAAATAGGGAAGTCACCAAGAGTTCCTCTTGTAATACGTTCTGCGCGATCCTCATCAGTGACATATGTAATACCGTGTCGGTCAAAATTCTTAGATACAAATCTGAAATTACGTGCTGCACGTCTGATAATTAGCAGCTTCCCGATAGAATTGATAAAAAGTGCAAGTATGCCCACGGGCATATATATGTGGATGTTTTCCGCTCTTATAAGCTCGGGGCTGAGAAAAGCTGGAATTATTGCGATAAGGCAAGATAAAGCAGTGACTGCTGTCATGGAATCACTGTCTGCCTTCATGGTTATTAGCTTCCTGATTCCTTTTGTGATGACCGCCATAGACGAAAGTAAAGAAACGACTCCGAGAACGAGGTGTACTGCAAGGTATGTCTTAATATGAGACATACTGAAGGCATCTATTATAGGCAAGTCAAATTGATTGGCAAGAGTGATGAAAAGACTTAGAAAAGAAGTCATTGCTAGTATAACTACTCTAACTGAGATAGTACTTTTTAACTCGTAGATATCTCTTCCCACGTCCTCAACGTCACCGTAATAGTTGAAATCGACTATCCTCTTGGTACGCTTGTTCTTTGAGTGTACCGACATGAACTCCTCGGCTTCCTGAGTGATGTGTACGTCGAGCTGTCCTGCATCGATATCAGCTTTTTCGCTGAGATTGATGCTTGTGACCTCCGCACGCGGCGCAGGTTCAACAGGCTTTGCAGCTTCAACAGCGGCAGGAGAAGGGACAATATCGGTTATTTGCTTTTTCCCTTCAGGACTTTCTGCTTCATTGATAATCTGTATGCGGCTACGCTTTTTCTTTTTGAACTCTGGAGGAGTGTACATATATTCTCCATCAAGAGTCTCCTTTGCGTAAGTATAGTCGTTATCCTTACCGCGGCGTTTTTTCTTGTTTTTTTTGTTTTCCATCTCCTTAGCTCTTGTAGATTCGCTCATACGCCTGATTTTAGGAGCTTCGTCTGGCTTCATCTGAACAGGAGTTATAGTGCCTGATTGGATGGCTTTCCTCTGTGGATTTGACTGTATCTCGCTGATTGCGTCAGCGCTTACAACGGCTATCTTATGCCGTGCGATATCGGCAGGCTTGGTCTCGTCTGCCGGATTGGGATTTCTGAGAGCATTATCGAATAATGCTGATTTTTCATGTGAAATTGGTGGTCTGGACTTAGCTTTCTCAACGATATCAGGTGATTTGACAGTTGAATTGAGTATTTTCTGAGTATCTACTCTTCCTGCTGCCCTGAGATCCTTGCTGTCCGGAGAATATTCGTCCAGAATATCCTCAAGCGATGGTTTCTGATCCGACATGGTTATCTCCTTATTTAGGGTTTCTGCGCTGGCGGAGCACCTCATACATGAAGATGCCTGCCGCAACGGAAGCATTGAGTGAATTTATTTTTCCGAGCATCGGAAGTTTTATCATAAAATCGCATTTTTTCTGAATGAGCTGGCTCATGCCGAAGCCCTCAGAGCCTATGACAAGAGCAACTCCGCCTGTGAAGTCTGTTGCAGTGTAGTCGGCTCCTGAAGCGTCAGTACCGTATATCCAGACGCCGTTATCCTTGAGAGTGTCAATGCATGAAGCGAGGTTTGAGACTCTTGCAACCGGAACATAGCTTGCTGCACCTGCTGATGTTTTGAACACCGTAGAATTAAGGGAAGCGCTTCTGCGTTTCGGTATGATAACGCCGTCTGCTCCCGATGTTTCGGCAGTACGGATTATAGCTCCGAGGTTGTGAGGATCCTCTATCTCGTCGCATATGATGATAAATGGCTTAGTACCTTTTTTACGTGAAACTTCGAGGATATCCTCAATGGTGACATATTCTCCGCAGGCTCCCTCGGCAACGACTCCCTGATGAGAAGCGCCGTCGGAAAGCCTCGAAAGTTTCTTATCATCAGCGTCCTTGACTACAATACCATTATCTTTGGCGAGCTTTCGGATAACACCGAGACTTCCTCCGTTTCCGTTTATGTAGACAGTATCTATGTTAGCGCCTGATTTCAGCGCCTCGATGACGGGATTTCTGCCGCATATGAGGTTTGCGGACTTTTCGGTAGTATTTTTATCTTTTTCCATATCTTACAGCGGGCACGAAGCGCCCATGCTCCTTTTGTTCTGTATATTTCAGTTTACTGCATATTTCCGGAAAGGAAACGATATTTTCATTATACCATTAATGATATGAAATTACAAGTATTTTTTTCGCACAGACATTCTTATGCGTATACCAAATAATTATTGCCCTATTGTAATTACCGAAAGTTCAGGACGGTTGAAGATACGGGGAATAAATATCATACGCAGAGGCCTTGCAAGTCCGCGACTGATGATATGAGTAGTGCTGCCGTATTCATACATACCCGTTGTATAATCGGGAAGTATTCCCTGATCCGGAGCATACAGCCCCTGATCCAGCAGCTTCGGAAGTCTCCATTGACCGCCGTGTGCGTGTCCTGAAAGGATAAGGTCGAAATATCCGCCTGTCTCGCTGTTAAGATAGCTGTCTATCTGCTCCGGCTGATGGGCTAAAAGTATATTGTAAAAGCTGTTGTCGAGAGTATCGAAGCATTCCTCGAGCTGAGTTTTCTTCTTTCCCCAAGCTGTATCATCAAGGGTTCCGTAAATGCGGATCTTATTTCCTTTTACGTTTATTTCTTCATAGTCTCCGAGAAGTACAGGGCATAGCTTACGGACTTCTTCGTAAAACTCTTCCTTATCGTCGCGCATTTCCTCGTGATTTCCGGGAGTATAAACACAGGGATACTCTTTGCTTAGTTCTGAGATAAGGCGCAGAGCATATTTTGTACCGCCGTATGCGTCTATAACGTCGCCTCCGAATACTACTATATCGGGTGAGCTTTTCTTAACTTCACGTATGAGCTTTGACTGTTTTGTGTCGCCGTAAAAGCAGTTATGCAGGTCTGAAATGAAAACTATCCTGATATTTCCGTCAAGCTTGTCCGTTTTCACGTTATACCTGACAGTTTTCATGGTAAAGCCCCATGCGGAAAGAGCAGACATGATCAGCAGTACTGCGACAATAATGAGCCTTTTCTTCATCTTTTTCGGCATTATCTGCCCCTTTCGGAGATTATGCTTATCATATCGCCCACATTTTTCATAGATGAGACCTCTCGCATCTTGAAACGCAGACCGAATTCACTCTCGACTGCCGCAACAAGATTGATATGTGCAAGGCTGTCCCAGTCCTCGATATCGTCCGCGGTAGTCTTTTCGTTGACAGAAATGGACATATCATCAAATACATCTCTGAAAACTTCGTTAAGACGTGGGATTATTTGATTTGTGTTCATCTTCGTTCTCCTTTTCAAGAATTTTTATGACTTTATTCTTGTTTTTATAGCCTTCAAGGTCTAAATACCATACGGAATCGCCGTTTTCATGCTTCTCATCGGGCGTAAACCCCAGAGTACCGTAAAGCTCGGCAACCATGCTGTTTTTTGGCGTTCTATAGTAATATCCTTTTATTGTCCTTATACTTTTTTTCTTTGCATGGCGCACAAGCTCGTCCAGCATCGCAAATTCCATATCCCTTTTGAGTACACGGCAGCTCATGAGCCACAGCTCCATATGAAGAGTATCGCTCTCTATCCTACCGATAACGACCGAAACTATGCCATTATCGCCGAATTTATCGATAAGCTTTCCACAGAGACATATATGGTCGGAACTTTGACTGACCTCCTGTATCTCATTCTCGGTGTAGCGGCGAGTGGTGAGGTTGAACTGGTTGCTCTTATTGGTGAGCTGAGTGATACGCTGTATGTAAACAGGCTTGAAACCGCTGATAACAGCGTTCATTTCAAGGCTTGTTAGGTAGTCCTCATAGCTTCCGAAGCTCTTCATCTGAGTAGCTCTCTGAACATTTGCAGCATACATCTCCGAGCGGCGCAGATCATCGTCCGAGACCGAAGTTACCTCGAAATATCCGCCTCGTGTAAGCTTATACATAGCGTCGTGGACGGTGCTTAAATTAATGGTCTGAACCATAGGCAGCTGTCCCTCGACGATAGCACATTCTGCAGGATTATCGTCTATGAATACGAAGCTGTCCGTTCCGAGATTCAGCTCATTAGCCGATTCTGCAATATTGCGGTCTTTGGGCCCCCAGTTAGCTTTTATAGATACGAAATCTGTTTTTTTCAGCACGCTGCTGGGGTGTTCAAGACCCGAAAGTGCGTTTTTTTCATCATTTTTGGAGCATATGGCAAGGAGCACGCCGTAGTCTTTATAACCCCTGATAAAGCTCTGAAACTCAGAAAAAGACTGTCCCACAGCGGTCTCGGGGCCTATTTCGATACCGTCCTGACCGTCGTCACCGATAACTCCGCCCCAAATGGTATTATCAAGGTCAAGGTCGATGACCTTATGGTTCTTTCCGTACAGTGACTTGATAATGCAGGCGAGACTGTAGGCAAGGTCGGGGATAACAGATGTACTCATTGCGTATTTGTAGAGATACCACGCCTCCGTGTCGTGCCAGTTTGTAAGTCCGCAGACAGCGGAAAGGTAGTTGATATCGTGTATATACAGTCCCTTTACCGAACGTGCGTAGTCCGAGAGCATAACGTTCAGTCTTTCAATGAAGGCTGAATGGCCTGTATTCCCCCAGCAGTCATAGCTTCCCGTATGCCTGAAAAGTGGAAGCTCGAAATTGTTCTGTATTACGGGGCAGTTAAATTGCTCCATAAGACTTTCCCACACCTGACGGAAATACGCGAACTGCTCATTAAGGTCGTTTTCTATCTGTTCGTGTTTTATGGAAGGACTGGCAGGTAGCCTTGTGAGATTGCGTGAGGTCGTATGGATATATATGACGTCGGGGGCAAAGCTTTCAAGCTCAGGATTGCCGAAAACGGCGTCTTCATAGAATTTATTGTACTCAGACTGGTAAAAATCAGGTTCTATACCGAAGTTGAGCAGAAAAAGCTCAAGTGTGGCAACTATATGGTCTGTAGTGGAGCCGCCAAGTACGGCTATTTTCTTTTTTATACGGACCGTTCCGTCAGACAGGAGCTGCTTTTTGAGGGCAGGTCTGCGGCGCAATATTTTCTGACTGTCAAAAGGAAAGCAGAGTTCTTTCATTTTTTCTCCTATTTTATGAGATTGTTGTAGATATTGTGGCGGTTCACACCGACTGCCGAGAAAGAGCACATTGAGAAAAGCAGGTCGGTAGCCTGAACGTTTCTGATGAAATCTGCGGCATTGAGGTCGAAATACCTTATATCACAGAGATAAATGTTCTCAAAAGAGCTTGTAAGCATGGGCAGAAGAGCGTTTCCGTAGCTGTCCTTGAATATAACGAGAGTTCTTCCGTTTTTGCATTCGGTATTCACATGGACTATTCTTTCATCGCCGCCGAATACCATGTAGTATCCGGAATTTGGCATCTGTGAAGGGTCAAGGAGCAGATCGGCGGCAACAGGATTGCTGAAATGAGTGTCGTATTGTGTCACGCTGACGTTTGTCTTTGGCTTGTAGTACACAAAATCCTCGGGATTGTTCAGCAGAGTTGCGCTCTGTGTGTACATATAGAGAGTTCCAACATATCCTGGAAGAGTTACCTTTTCGTACTCAGAGATATCGGGGAAAGGCACACCTGCGGTCAGAGCAAACTGCTGTGCGGCATAATAAGCGCCGAGAGGCTGCCAGTGATGGTCGGTACGTGAGTAGATAGGCTCGTCCTTGTGTGCGTTAAGAGCCATGTATGCGTCGATGGACATAACATTTCCGAGAGAGGCTTCTATCCTGTCAAAGTCCTCTTTTTCGCTTTGAGCGAGGTTTTTGTACTCCTCGGGGAGATAGAATGAGCTTGAGGTCGGGAGTACCATTGAGTAGATATTCACATTCGGGAGTGCTTCCTTATAGGCATTGAGATATGAGGCGTATTCCTGTTCTGAGCCCCATGCGCCGCCGTAGAGGTTAATACCGCGCTTGTTGACAATCAGTATATTGTTTGTGAGCTCTCCGTCGGCAGTTTTATCTTCCTCCGGCTCGGCAACAGTGGTAGTCGGCTGCTGTACGGCAATAGTGGTAAGAGTGCAGACTGACGCCGTGGTTGCGGCTGTGGTAGTAGTCACGGGCTTTTCAAAGCCGCTGCCGTAGAGCTCGGCTTTTTCACCACCGTATTTCATGCCTTTAAGGGGCATGAGCATATCGGCGATGAATTCCTTTATATCGGCTCTTGCGTGGACAGTATCGTCGAAATAATCCGCGATACCGTCTGTGTAATCACCGCTTGTATAAGATTTAATGCTGAATTTCGGAAATTTTGTGAGTAAGCGGTTCTCGTCGTCGGCTTTTGTCTCATGTGGAAGAAGCGTTACATATACGAAGCCGCCTGCAAAAACAGCACTGATAAGCAGAATATTTGCAAGTGAAATGCGGTTCATAGCCTTTTTTCGCTGCTGCTTTTTCAGCTTTTTTGCTTTTATGGGAATATCTATGGAAGTTCCCTGACGGTCAGATGCCTCTATAGAAATAGCCGGCTCTGGACGGTCGTTTGTCTCTGCGAAGCTTTTTTTTCCTTTTTCTGCGTCTGTATTCTTTGTGTTCTTGCTCATTTTGTGTTCCTCTTGTCAGAATTGGTAATAAAGGAATGGGGAAGTAGTCGCGTCAACAAGTATAATACTTGTTATAACCAGCAGCAGTGCTGAAACAACGGCAGCTGCCGAGGAGATAGTAGCTTTTGCGGCAAAACGCTTGTCCGTAACATCCTTTATAGTGCGTATCAGTGGGAAACAGCAGATGATAGCCACAGCTATTAGGAAGATATTGTTTATAAATGATATCTTGTCCTGTACTGCGATAAATCCGTTTTTGCCGAAGCCGAAGGCTGTTTTGAAGAATGTACCAAGCTTTCCGAGATCCTCGAAATAGAATATCGCAAATCCGATGATTATAATGAACTTGCTGTAGATATGGCGTATGACGACGGGTATGTTCTTCATCTTTTTCTTGCCGATAAGCAGCTCAATGAAGATGAAAATCCCGTAATAAAGTCCCCAGATGACATAGTTCCAGCTTGCACCATGCCATATGCCTGTGCAGAGCCATACAAGGAAGAGTCCGCCGTACTTTCTGCGTTTGCCGAATATTGGTATGTAGAGGAGATAATCACGGAAAAAAGTTCCGAGAGAGATATGCCAGCGCTGCCAGAACTCCGTAATGTCTTTGCACATAAAAGGATGATCGAAGTTTTCGTCAAAGTGGAAACCGAAAACACGTCCGAGACCGATAGCAATATCGGAATATCCCGAAAAGTCAAAATATATCTGCATTCCGTAGGCAATTGCACCGTACCATGCTCCAAGCATGGTCGAACTACCTATATTGCCGAGAAAGCTCTCAGCGATAAGGCTGAGCTGATCTGCAAGAAGAACTTTTTTTGCAAGGCCGAGGGCAACTCTGTTTAGTCCGTAGGAAACGTCACTCATCTGAATTGTACGATCATTGATCTCCTTTTCAATTTTGCTGTATCTTACGATAGGGCCTGCTATGAGCTGGGGGAAAAGCGTGAGGAATAGCAGAAAGTTCTTGAAGTTCTTCTGAGGCTTTACTTTTTCCCAGTGACAGTCGATTATATATGAAATAGTCTGGAAGGTGTAAAAGCTGATACCTATAGGTAGACGTATGTCGGGGACAGGTATTGAGCATGAAAAAAGGGCGTTGATATTTTCCACGATAAAACCGCTGTATTTGAATACGCCGAGCATGAGAAGGTCGTATACCACAGCGGTAACAGTCGCGGCAGTATCTCCGGCCCTGCCCTGATACTTTCCGATGAACAGTGCGGCAACGTAGTTGACTACAGCAGTCGCAATCATAAGGAAAATATAAACGGGCTCGCCCCAGGCATAAAAAATCAGCGAGAAAATGATCAACACCGTATTTTTATGTTTGGTCCCTCTTGCCAGTGCATAGCACAAAAGGCAGACAGGGAGAAAAATATATATGAAGAATAGTCTCGAAAATACCATTTTGTTCTACCGCCTTGCTGCATTTGTTTATATATCTGTTTGTTTACCGCGTAAAAGCAGTCGCAGCAATAAAAATCATTGTTTATATCTTTGTTATCTGATTTTTATAAAAGCATATTTTATGCTATTATATTAATTATACAACAATATCCGAACAATTGCAAGAGCAAAAGACAGAGTTTTTCATTTTTTTAAGATTTTCTGCGTTACGGCAGAAACTGAAAAAATCCCCCTGCCGGAAGCAAGGGGATAGTTGATTTATTGTCATATGGCTTCTTTGTCCAGCCATTCCCTGCGGAACTCGGTAGGCGTCATGCCAAGACCGTTCTTGAACTGCCTGTTGAAATAAGAAGCATTCGGATATCCGACAAGTTCTGCCACTTTATTTATGGAATATTCTGGCTTTTTGAGGAGCTCTGCAGCCTTGTCGAGACGGCTGTTGATGATATCCTTTGATATGCTGACACCGAATGTCTCGGAGTAGAGGTGCTGTAATCTTGAACGGCTTAGGGAAATATCCGCTGCCATTTCGTCTATGGTCCACGCTTTTGAGGGCCAGCGATATATGCTTTCACGAAGCCACAATAACTTCTCAACATAGAGCCCTTCATGGATGGTGTTGAACCTTCTCAAATTTGAAACACTCTCGTTCAGCTTACGGAGAAGTAGTCTGAAATAGAGATCAACAGACTCCTCTCGATTCTTGTTGTTTGAGTAGTATTCAAAACTCATGCTTTGTATAAGAGATGAAATCTGTGATAGATCGGCTGCAGGAACGACTTTATTGAGGGGGATATTGAGCTCGTTTATGAGCTCCATCTCATCAGGAGTGGGGATAAAGCTGATACTATCTTCTAAAAAACTTATATCATCGCTCCTATAGCTGAAAGGCTGTTCGGGTGTAAGCAGAACGAAAGAATGCTCGGGAGAAGGTATTTCTTTTTCACTGATTGTGAAAACTGCTTTTGCTTTGACAACAAGTAGCATCCATAAGCCTGCACCATCTCTGCGTTCAAAGCTGAAAACACGTTCTCTTTTATGATTCGAATAAATATTTTCAATTCTCATAAACCGCTCCTCCTAATAACTGGAAGTAAATACTCTATATTTATTTTAACATCATAGTACAAATGCGTCAAATAGCTAATAGTAAAATCATGACATTTCGGGCAATTTAATGACATATTTATTATGCTATGATGATTTGTGGCGAATAGCGCACAGCACGATGCTTCTATACTTATTGACAAAAAATACTGTTTGCTGTATAATAAGAAGCTGATATAAGTTATTTTTGAAAGAATGATGATAATGAAAAAAATCGTAACGATTCAGGATATATCATGTTTTGGAAAATGCTCGCTTACTGTAGCTTTGCCTATAATTTCAGCAATGGGTATTGAAACTGCGGTAATTCCTACGGCAGTGCTCTCAACTCATACAGGTGCTGGTTTTAAGGATTACACTTTCCGAGATCTCACAAGTGATATTCCTGCCATTGCAAAGCACTGGAAAAAAATGGAGCTTAGATTTGACGCTCTGTACACAGGATACCTCGGTTCACCTAAGCAGGTAGAAATAGTTTCTGACTTTTTCAATGACTTTGGCAGAGCTGACAACGTGATAGTCGTTGATCCTGTACTGGGCGATGCTGGAACGCTTTATGCAGGTTTTACTTTGGATTTCGTTGAGAAAATGAAAAAACTATGTGCAAAAGCTGACTATATTATGCCGAATATGACTGAAGTTTCATTTCTTCTTGGTATTCCGTACACGGAAACATATGACGAGGCTTATGTGAAGGAGGTTTTGCGTAATCTTGCTACTCTCGGCTGCAAAGTTCCTGTTATAACTGGAGTTCATTATGACGATAAAAAGCAGGGAGCAGCGGCATACGACTCAGAAAATGATAAGTTTTATTTCTCTTTTGACAAAAATGTTAATTATCGCTTCCACGGTACAGGAGACATATTCAGCAGTGTTTTTACTGGAGCGTGTGCTCTAGGTATGGGGCTTCAGCAATGCCTTGATATTGCTGTTAAATTCACTCTCGACTGTATTGAAGCTACAGTGCCAGAGCTTGAAGAAATGTGGTACGGAAGCTGTTTTGAGCTATGTATTAGTAAGCTTATAGAATACGTTAAGGAGAAATAATATCTATGACAAATCTTATCAGGCTTACAGCTATATTTATTAGGGCGAATGTTGAATCTATCGAAGCTGTGAATGCTGCTGACGCCCTTGCGGATGTGACTGACGGTGTCATAAATATTGAAGAAGCCGTTTTTGTTTTTTCTTCCTTGTTGAAAAGAAAATTTGAAATAACGGATTGTGTTCCTAACGTGGCAACTGCTTTTGTAGTTACTTCCATAAATGAGCTCAAAAAAGCCATTCATGAGCGAGATTTCAAACTTTCTTATGATATTGCTGATATTCTGCAGGCTCTTCCAACGAATGAATACCTTAAAGATAAAAAGGCAGTTTCCTCGTTTAATAAGATATATATAATGAAGTATAATAAGAAACATGGGGCAAAGCTCCCTTTAATAGTTATGAAAGAGCAGCTATAAACTGCTCTTTCTTTAATTATGCCATTAATTTCCTGTGATTACTGTGTGTTTCAACGGCAATAATATCCTTGTAATTTTACTCGGAGGATATATTATGGCATATAATAAAGTAGTTATTTCAGGGATAAATACTTCAGAGCTAGAGGTTTTGAAAGAAGAAGAAAAAATAGCTTTATTGAAAAAGATTCGCGCAACAGGTAGCAAAGAAGCTCGCGACAAGCTTATAAAAGGAAATCTTAGGCTGGTTCTCAGTGTAATTCAGCGTTTTACGGGTAGAGGAGAGGACGTTGATGACCTGTTTCAGATAGGAGTTATTGGTCTTATTAAGGCGATAAACAATTTTGATCTGTCCAAGGAAGTCCGTTTTTCAACATACTGTGTACCAATGATAAGTGGTGAACTTAGGCGTTATCTTCGTGACAATAGTCATGTAAAGGTGAGCCGTTCATTGAGAGATCTCGCTTATAAAGCCATACAAGCCAAAGAGAGGCTGACGATTTCATTATGCCGTGAGCCTAATACAGATGAAATTGCAAAAGAAATAAATGAAAAACGATCTGATGTTGTCATAGCTCTCGAAAGTATAAGCGACCCTGTTTCGCTTTATGAACCGCTCTATTCTGAATCCGATGACACACTCTATATCATGGATCAGGTCAGTGACATGAATGACGTTGAAAGTTGCATGGATGAGCTTGCAATACGTGATGCTATTCGAAATCTTGGTGAGCGTGAGAAGAATATCCTGTATCTTCGCTTTTTTCGAGGGAAAACTCAGATGGAAGTTGCAGGTGAGATAGGTATATCTCAGGCGCAGGTCTCAAGACTTGAAAAAGGAGCCATAAAATTAATAAAAAACAGCATCTGAAACATGGTCTGCGTTTACGAATTGTTATTTGCTATACAACTAGTACTGCACGTATAAAAAATCTGCTGAAATATTGCTGCTCATACTTGAAAAGTTCATACTTTGGTGATATAATATGCTTATGTAGGGATTACTACAAATATTGCGGAAAGGGGGTCTCGCCATGGAGATACTGTTCTGGGCTTTGGCTGTTATTGCTTTTGTGATTGCAGAGGTCTTGACGATACAACTAGTATCCATATGGTTCGCAGCAGGTGCATTGGTTACATTGCTTGCAACCTACTTCTTTAACTTGTCATGGATACAGCAGCTGGGAGTATTTATTATTGCTTCTGCTATATTCTTGGTTATGAGCCTACCGCTCATAAAAAAGAGAAAAATAAACAGAGCAGTTGCCACAAACGCCGACCTTGATGTTGGCAAGCACGCCACAGTCATCGAAGAGATAAACTGTGATAAGGGTACAGGACGAGTCACTTTAAATGGGGTAAATTGGAGTGCTGTTCCTGAAAACGAAAACGAAGTCATCTCAGAAGGTGCTATCGTTATCGTAAAAAAAGTAATGGGTGCCAAATTACTTGTTGCATCCGAAAAATAGCTACATATCTGATAAATAATTTATTTTTTCTGGAGGTACTTAGAAATGTTTGACAAATTATGCTTATTTATGGCAATGGATAATCCGGGCGTATTTATTGTATTCCTGGTAATAATCTTCTTACTATTCATAATCATCAGATGTTTCAGAATCGTTCCACAGGCTCACGTTTTTGTTATAGAGCGACTGGGTTCGTTCCACGCTGAATGGGAAACTGGACTTCATATACTGGTTCCTTTCATCGATAGAATAGCAGGTAAGGTTTCACTCAAGGAAAAGGTTGTAGACTTCAAGCCACAGCCTGTTATCACAAAGGATAACGTAACGATGCAGATAGATACAGTTGTATTCTATCAGGTAACTGATGCAAAGCAGTATATCTATGGTGTTGAAAGGCCTCTAGCAGCTATTGAGAATCTTTCAGCCACAACTCTTCGTAACATTATCGGTGAAATGGAACTTGATGCAACTCTTACTTCAAGAGACGTTATAAATACTAAGATTACTTCTATCCTTGATCAGGCTACAGACCGTTGGGGTATCAAGGTAAACCGAGTAGAGCTCAAGAATATCCTCCCACCTCGTGAAATTCAGGATGCAATGGAGAAGCAGATGAAGGCTGAGCGTGAGCGCCGTGAGAAAATACTTCAGGCAGAGGGTGACAAGAAGTCTCAGATTCTTGTTGCTGAAGGTGAAAAGGAGTCACAGATCCTTCGCGCACAGGCTAAGAAGGAAGCTCAGATCCTTGAAGCAGAGGCTGAAAAGCAGGCAATGGTTCTCAGAGCTGACGCTGTAAGAGAGCAGAAGATACTCGAGGCTACCGGTGAAGCAAAGGCTATAGAAATGGTACAGGAGGCTCTTGCTGAAAGTATCGTAAAGCTGAACAATGCTAATCCTAACGACAGAGTTATCCAGCTCAAGTCGCTTGAATCCTTTGCAAAGGCTGCTGACGGCAAGGCTACAAAGATCATCATTCCAAGCGAGATACAGGGACTTGCAGGACTTGCAACAGGTCTCAAGGCTATCGTTGAGAACGATAATCGAAGCGCAAAGTAACAAACGAAATATTATAACAGTAACAGCCATAGAGAAGCAATTGCTCCTTTATGGCTGTTTTTATTTATCCATTATCCAGTGTGGTCTGCACGAAGCCACGAGTTTTTCGTATTCTTCTCTATCAAAGCACCAGTTGCAGTAGAATAACCAGTCGATATTCTCTTCTGTCTGATAGCATGGGTAAGTGTAGTTGATATGTCTGCGGTAGAGTTCTTCCGACCAGTTTGCGGATATCCATTCACGCCATTCATAGCTGTCAACTTCAAGAAAAGCGGCATCCTTGTATGTTATCCAGTCCTTGTCTGAAAATGTGTCAACAAAGACGATACCATGCTCTTTCTGTTCATTATGGCTCTCGACAGAGTGATTTACTCTGCCGATACGCTTCCATATGACAGTATTTTCAGTCTTTTCCATGTCAGCGACTATTACAACGCAGGAAAAGTCCATATCCTCGGGACAGGACAGTATCGGCAGGTTAAGCTTGTCTTTTTGCAGCAGAAAACGCATGAAACGTGCATCGCCGTCATTTTCAAATTCACCATTCCACGTAATTGCAAGTCCGTCGGAAAGATCACTGTCTGTTCCGCACAGATATTCGTGGAGCGGCTTTTTATCTATGAGAAAAACTTCGTTTTTATAGCCTTTTGATGTCGTAATTGTTTTGATCTCAAGAGTATTCATACCTCACCGCCTTTATTTATCTTAAAACTATTATAAGACCTATAATTGAAAAAGTAAATGCATACTTTTACATCTTCTGAATAGTTTACAGAAAATTCATAATTCCGATGTCCAAATACCTGTGCTTTATACGTTATAATAAACAAATAAGGATAATATTGAAAGGAGTGATAGGGTGTCTGCAAAAGAAAAGACTGAAGATGAAGTAATGACAGATGATAAACACAGCAATATCTCTTTTGAAGAGATGTATATTAACAACCGCAAACTCATGATGTATACGGCAATGAACATACTCAATAACTTTGCAGACGCAGAAGACTGCGTTTCGGAAGCTTTTATGAAGGCTATGAAAATTTTTCCGAAAATTTCCGGGCTTGAGCGTCCAAAACTGACGTCCTTGCTCGTTATAATAGTCAGAAACGCAGCTCTTGACAGATACAGGAAGAATCAGAAGGTAACTGCCTGTGAAGCTCCCGATGAGGAAGCAGGCACCGTTCATTTTGACAGTTATCCTTTTGAATCGATATACAGCGGTATCAGACAGCTGAAAGACGAATACAGGGATATCCTCACGCTTAGATACGTCTACGGCTATTCCGTGACGGAAATCATTGGTATGCTGGATATTTCTGCTGATAATGCCTACAAGCGCATTCAGCGCGCAAAGGCTGAGCTTGGTAAAATTCTTGAAGAGGAGGTCGGTCATGATTAAGGATAATTCGGATAAGGCTCTCGAAAAAGCCCTTGAAAAGGCACTTGAAGAGTCTTACAGTGAGCTTGATGAAAGCAATATGCCTGACTATGATTTCTCCGACGGCTTCAAGGAAAAAATGTCAGCTATCGTAAGGGAACAGGACAAGACTCCGAAGAAAAAGCATAGCAGGATATTTATGATAGCGTCTGCAGCGGCTGCTATAGCTGTTCTGAGCGGCGCAGTTTCTGCAATGCACTATTTCAAGCCCGAGCTTCACGGCATTGACAGCGGAGATATCATTGAGGATATCGCTGAGGACAATGGCTCGGATAACGCTCCGACCAATGAAAACAACGAAAAGAACACGGCACCAACTTCACAAAACAGCGCCAAAGGTGATTTAACCACGGCGAAATACACCATTACAAGCAATACTAAAACCACAGGAACATCCGCAGCAAAGGATTCGTCATCAGGCAATGGAAATGCGTTTCGCACGACTGCTGAAACCGTAAACGGTCAGCAGACCACTGAGACAACTATCTATGTTGTAGAAAGGAGTTTTAGTATGAATAAACTTGCACCTATGTCAGCATCATTACTGGTGCTTGCAAGCCTGAGCGCAGAAAATGTAAGGGCTTCTATTCAGGATTATCCGCAAAAGATGATATCTTCTTCGGAGTACCTTATTTTTGAGGATATGGACAATGAAAAAATTGAAACAGACATCAATATGGATGGCAAATTCGATATCAAGGACTGCTTTGATATAGTGGCATATGAGTACGGCTATGAGACCGACGAACCAGTTGCGGCAAGAATAAATGAGAATTATGACTTTAATGGCGACGGTCATGTTTATGCTCCTGAGCCTGAATACCTGCTCACATATTATGCTGTGAGAAACAAGATTACTCTGAAAGATATCGAACCAGAGACATACAGTCAGTGGGACAAGTTAGCCACTGACGAACAGGTAAAAAACTTCGTATGGCTTGACCCTTCAGATCCCAGTGAATATCAGGATTATTCACAGCCCGAAATGATACGTGTAATTGATTTTGATAACTGGAACCGTTTCGGCGGATATGACTATAGAAACAGACCGAGCTACCAGCCTGAAAAATTTGATGAATATGAAGCAGATTTCAGGGATTATCTGAAAAGCAGAAAGCTTTCCGAAATATTTACAGGTAAGCTTAAAGGCACAATAGGAGAAAAGAGGGCAGGATATTATGTATTCTGCGAGCTCATTGAAAATGGTACTGTTGACCCTGATGTAGATAAAAACGGTATTATAAGTATAAGAGATTATGAAAAGCTTATTGAGCTTTACCCTGACGTTCCGTCAGGATTTGAGGAGGCTGTTCATAAATTAGGCGGAATGTATTATCATGAATATCCGCTTTGGTACTATCTGGAACAGTCTGAGCTTGTTACGGATAAGGTGGAAATGCAGCATTTCAGCGATTGTATAAACGGAAAGCTTCAAGGCTCGGTTTATACACAAATAAAAACGGCATATGATACGCTTCACCCTGCAGAGCGTGCTTTGGATTACAGTTCTGCATTATTCTATATTGAGTATGTGGATTATTATGATAAGCTTGTCAGTGGAACAGCCAAGCTTCCCGATTCAAACGGGGACGGAGTGCTTGACGTTTACGATTACTGGAATTCGCAGATATTCATCAACGGACGAAAAAGAGGGGCAAGCATGGAGACCTCCATACTCCCCGATGACATATGGAAAAACTTTATGAGGGATTTCGACATAAATGAAAACGGAATAAGCGGCGATGTACATGATATCGAGATATATTATCTGTGCCTCGACGACTTTGCAACCGATGTTGAGAACTACAGGGAAAAGGCGCATAACAATTTCAGCAGATTTACAAGATATAAAATTAAGCTCATGAAGGAAAAAGGCGTAGATGACGGAACACTTGCGCTCCTGAAGAAGAACAGCCCTGCCACTCTGGCCGACCGTGTAAACAACGGCGATGTAAACTTTGACGGCAGAACGGACGCTATCGACGCTTCAATGGTGCTTTCGTACTATGCGAAGCGTTCAGCGGAAGGCGATATCACGTTCAGCATAAAGCAGGAGAGAGCTGCGGATTTCAACGGCGACGAAATGGTAGACGCAGTTGACGCTTCCAATATCCTCGCTTACTATGCACAGGTTTCCACTTCTCATTAGTTAGGAATAAAGATATAACATAAATGTGAGAACACAGAAAGTTTCAGCCCCTTAATGATCATAACGTGAAAGCTCCGCGTAATGCGGAGCTTTCACGTTGCTTACATTGGTTTATGAAACGGGAACGAATACAAGCGTATCGTTCTCTATTTTGAGTATGCCTTTTTCACCGTTAGCTTGTGCGCTTCTGTAGCTTTCAAATTCCGGATCTGTTTTCAGTACGAACATTTTGCCGTTTTCGTAAATCAGACGGTAATCATTTACCATTCTTTCAGAGAGGCTGTAGCCCTTATCGTTTCTGATATCAGATGCACCAACTTCAAGGTGAGTTATTCCGCTTCCAATGGCATGTGTTGAACAGAGCTCGGGATATCCGTCCGAATTCAAATCTGCAAAATAAGCATCAAACTGTGCGCTTACTGATGCGATAATGCCGCCGTTCTTCACGATATTTATAATTCGCTCGTGTCCGTTCCATTTGAATACAAGATTGGGAAATGCGGATATTCTGACTGCCTCTTTGTGGTTTCTCATATCTGAAACATCATTGAACCAGCACCAGTCCGCGCCGCCGCTTACATTTACTGTAATTGGTTCGGGAATATTAGTTAGTATCGAGATAACGTAATCATCAAGCGCTCTCAGGGATTCCGGCTCTGCTTCGTATCCCTCATAGTTGCCTATGCCAAAGGAATTTCCCTGTATAACAAAGTCAACTGTACTGCTGTTATGTGTGGTGATTTTTATAGTGCTGTAGTTTATGCTCGATGAGCCGAAATACTTATCTTTCTTTACAAATCTAACATTTTTGATGAGCGATAATATCTGATTTATTTCATTATATGTCAGCTTTTCGGGTATGTTATTGCCGTAATAAGTATTTGACACCTCAAGGCTTTGTACACTATCGGCTGTAAGATCGCTGTAATGCAGCTTTGTGCTGAATATTGAGCTTATTGAGGTTGACAGCTGAGTATCAATGAAGCCGGGAACGTCATTATAACGGATATCAATGCTTTCTCCCGTAAAATCTCTCACAAGATTGATATAAATGGGCTTGTCCGTGAGATCGCCTCCGCCCACTTTAAGGGTATAGCCCTCACTTGTGCAGAACTGCCATATATAGAGCCCCGAACCGATGTCCTCGTGGATATATTCCTCGAAATCAGACCATGTCAGGGCGTTCTTCTTTGCGGAAAGTGTAATGATATCCTTTGTTGTGAGCTGTTTTGTTCCGGATTGAACCTTAATGGGGACCGTTGTTGAAGGTGTTGCAGTTGTACTGCTCGTCTTTGTTGTTTTTTGAGCTGTAGTCTTCTTTGCTGTAGTGCCGTGGCGAACAGCAATTACTGTTTTCTGAGTGGCAGTAGGCGTTATGTCATCGTTTTCAGCTTTTAACTGCTCAGTTTCAGTCTTTTTGTCAGTTGCAGCCACGGAAACAGTGGTAGTATTTGTTTTGGCAGGTGACTTTATAGTTGCATCGGCGCTTGTAACAATGGTCGTTTCGGTCACGTCAGTTGCTGTTGCCATTATCTGCGGAGTAACGTCTACAGGCAGCGGTTTGTTACCCTTGAATTTAATCATTGCTAAAACAGTTCCGCATATTATCATTAGACATAATACCGAACCTAGAACGGGATAGAGCTTAGGAGCTCTGCGGACGGTCTCTGCCTTGATTACTTCGACCTCTTCCGCGTCTGCACCTATGCGCGAAATGCATTTGCGGTATATGAGGTTGGAAGTCCTGCTGTCAGCAGCCTGTTTTTTTGCTGCAATGCGCTCTAAGGTCTTATCGTCGGCGTTATGCAGTATATCTGAAATGCTCTTTTTCATAATTATCCTCCTTTACAGTGTGATATCCATATCCGTAAGGGCTGTTTTCAGCTTTTTCAGTACTCTGCGGAGTCTGCTTCTTACGGTTATGGGATTCATTCCGAGTATCCTTGCGGTCTCGGAGGAGTTTCTGTCATAGAAAAACTTTTGTATGATTATTGATGAATCAGGCTCGCCAAGCTCTTCTATTTTATTGAGCAATATAGCCGATATGCTCGAGCTTTCGGCTTTTGCTTCGATATCGATGTCCGACGTGAACTCTGGAGAGCTTTCGTCGTCAAGCGGGACATTTTTCTTCGATGAAAGAGAGCGTTTCATGTCAATAGCCCGACGTTTTGCGGAAGTTCCTATATATGCCTTCAGAGAGCCTTCGCGGTCGGCATTGTAGCTGAGAGCCACGTCGCTGAGAACATCGGCAGTGCAATCCTCGATATCACTGCGGCTTGCCACGCCGCGAAGAGTATTGTATACGATAGTGTATGCATAGTTCCAGTATTCGTCGAACATTGCACGAAACCCGTCGCTTT
>DBYI01000105.1 GCA_002310115.1 Ruminococcus flavefaciens | reverse complement strand
CTTGAAGTGATCGAAGCGTACATAAACTCAATTGAAGATAACGTACAAGTTGAAAAACTGGAAGAGCTGTATAATTATTATTCAGAAAACTTTGATGCATTACCCGGATATTATGATCGAGGCATAAGGATCCCGGAAACAAGGAAACCAGGCGTTATACATCACGCACGTCTCGGAAGTATGGAGAGCAATGTATTCACACTGATTGGAAATCGTATGAAAGGTGGCAGAGCCTGCTGGAGCATAGAGGGCGGAAACAATCTGGCTGCTATTCTCTGCATCTATCATACGTCTAAATGCCAAATCATAAAAACAGATACTGAATTCTGTAAATCTGAAACGCCTCCATTATCGGCTTCAAAAATCAAACCGACTTCCGGTAAAGGATATGAAGGAATAAAAAATTATAATATTCCTCCAACAATGCCATGGCTTAAACGTATGGCTGCAACCAACTAATTCACAAATCTTTGTTCGTGGTTTTAGACATTATGACGAATTTGAAATTTGCTGCCCACTTTTACTTGACACATACGTTTTGATTCTTAGTCTTGACAAATGATATGTTATCGTGTATAATATTAAAGTATCAAAGGCGATGATGAAGAGGAGTACGTAGGATATCCGATTTTCAGAGAGCTGCCGTAAGGTGAAAGGCAGCATGAGGGACTTGCGGAAGTAGCTTCGGAGCTTCGCGTGCCAACGGATTTGTCTTAGTAGTATGCGGCGTGATCCTCACGTTATAGGGGAAGAAGCTTATGGGCTTCACAGAGTGCGGGAGAATATTCCCGAATTCAGGTGGTAACACGGACTTTTTGTTCGCCCTGAACCGTAGTGGTTCGGGGCGATTTTATTTTTGCACGGACCGATATTATTAAAGATTAGGAGAATGATAGAATGGCAAAGGAACTTGCAAAGGCTTATAACCCCAAGGACTTTGAGGATCGTATCTATGCGGCATGGAATGACAAGGGCTGCTTCCGTGCAGAGGCTGATCCCAAGAAAACGCCCTATACTATAGTTATCCCACCTCCGAATATCACAGGACAGCTTCATATGGGACATGCTCTCGATGAAACATTACAGGATATTCTTATTCGTTGGAAGAGAATGAGCGGCTACAGTGCACTCTGGCTTCCGGGTACAGATCATGCAGCTATCGCTACAGAGGCTAAGATAGTTGAGGCTATGCGTAAGGAAGGCGTTACGAAAGAGGATCTCGGACGTGATGGCTTCATGAAGCGTGCATGGGAATGGAAAAAGCAGTACGGAGGACGTATCGTTGAACAGCTTAAAAAGCTGGGTTCTTCCTGCGACTGGTCAAGAGAGCGTTTCACTATGGACGAGGGATGCTCAAAGGCAGTTAAGGAAGTATTTATAAAGTATTACGAAAAAGGCCTTATCTACAGAGGCGAGCGTATAATCAACTGGTGTCCTAAATGCCGTACTTCGCTTTCAGACGCAGAAGTTACCTATGAGGATCAGGCAGGCCATTTCTGGCACCTTCGTTATAAGATAAAGGACAGCGATGGTTACCTTGAACTTGCTACAACACGTCCGGAAACACTTCTCGGCGATACTGCTGTTGCTGTTAACCCCAAGGATGAGCGTTATACTTCTCTCGTTGGAAAGACAGTTATACTTCCTATTGTACATCGTGAAATACCTATTGTTGCAGATGATTATGTTGAAATGGACTTCGGTACAGGTGTAGTTAAGATAACTCCTGCACACGACCCTAATGACTTTGAGGTAGGACTTCGTCATAATCTTCCTGTGATCAACGTAATGAATGACGATGCTACAATAAATGATGATTATCCTGCATATGCCGGTATGGATCGTTATGAAGCACGCAAGAAGATAGTTGAGGACCTTGAAAAAGAGGGTGCTCTCGTAAAGATAGAGGAATACAGTCATAATGTTGGTACATGCTACCGTTGCGGAACAACTGTTGAGCCTAAGGTTTCAACTCAGTGGTTCGTTAAGATGAAACCTCTTGCAGAACCTGCTATCGCTGCTGTAAAGAACGGCGACACCAAGTTCGTTCCAGAGCGCTTTGACAAGATCTATTTCCACTGGCTCGAAAATATCAAGGACTGGTGTATCTCACGTCAGATATGGTGGGGTCATCAGATACCTGCATTCTACTGTGATGAGTGCGGTGAAATGGTAGTAACAAAGGAGAGCAGTGCAGTTTGTCCTAAGTGTGGAAAGCCTATGAGGCAGGATCCTGATACTTTGGATACATGGTTCAGCTCGGCACTCTGGCCTTTCTCAACTCTAGGCTGGCCTGAGAATACAGAGGATCTCAAGTACTTCTATCCTACAAATACTCTTGTAACAGGATATGACATTATTTTCTTCTGGGTAATCAGAATGATGTTCAGCGGTCTTGAAAATATGGGCAAGGTACCTTTCGATACAGTTCTTATCCACGGCCTTGTACGTGACGCACAGGGACGCAAGATGTCTAAATCACTCGGAAACGGCATCGATCCTCTTGAAGTTATCAATGAGTATGGTGCTGACGCTCTCAGATTTATGCTTGCAACGGGTAATTCGCCCGGAAACGATATGCGTTATATTGACGATAAGGTAAAGGCTGCCCGTAACTTTGCAAACAAGCTTTGGAATGCTTCTCGTTTCATTATGATGAATCTTCCTGAGGATTTTGAGTTCAAGGGACTTCCTGCTGAACTCGAGCTGGAGGACAAATGGCTCGTCAACAAGTTCAATCAGCTTGCAAAGGAAGTTGGCGATAATCTTGAAAGATACGAGTTGGGTGTTGCCTCACAGAAGATATATGATTTTATATGGGATGTATTCTGTGACTGGTACATTGAGCTTACAAAGCCACGTATTCAGGCAGGCGGAGAGACAATGGCAAAGGCTCAGGCAGTTCTTGTATGGGCTATGCAGGGTATGCTTAAGCTTCTTCATCCGTTTATGCCTTTCATTACTGAAGAGATATGGCAAGTTCTCACAAATGAGAAGTCAATGATAATCCTTGAGTCTTATCCCACATATGATGCTTCTATCGACTTCAACTCTGAGGAGAAGGCTTTCGAGAAAATAATCTCGGCTATTAAGGCTGTAAGAAATACTCGTACAGAAATGAATGTACCTCCTTCGGTAAAGGCTAAGCTGTTCATTGAAACTGCTGATAAGGAACTCTTCAACTCCTGCTCAGTATTTTTCGAAAAGCTTGCTTCAGCTTCCACAGTTGAAACAGGCGACAAGTTTGATATTCCTGATTCAGCCAATGCTGTTACGGATTCTGCCCGTATATTCATTCCTATGGAAGAGCTAGTTGACAAGGAAAAGGAAATTGCACGACTTGAAAAGGAAAAAGCAAAGGTTCAGAAGGACATCGATTTCCTCAGTGGGAAGCTCAATAATCAGGGCTTTATCGCAAAAGCTCCAGCACAGCTGATAGATGCCGAAAAGGCCAAGCTTGCTAAGGCAGAGGAGAAAATGGCTAAGATAGAGCAGTCTATCGCAGCTTTTAAATAATTATAAAGTTTTGCGTTAGGTACTAATTGCAAAATATTGAATTGTGATAACCTTAAAAAAACAGCACTCCCGAAAAATCAAATCAATCGGGAGTGCTGTTTTTATTATTTTGTAAAGGAGTTGAAATGAAGAAAACTTATATTATTCTTCGACAGGAGCTTCTGTGCCCCTTCTCTTTATTACTGGAGCTTCATCTTCGTCGTCGGTTTCTATTTCAATATCTTCATCGCCAGAAGTACTCTTTTTGGACTTCTTTCCAGACTTTGTATCATTGTTTTCTTTGTCCTCCTTCGGAGGCTCAGCTTCGTCAAGGATGAGCTTTACTTTCTTTTCTTCGCCGTTTCTAATGAGAGTTACTTCAACTTCATCTCCAGCAGAGTAGCTGTTGAGCTCAGCAACGAGGTCTGAATCAGATTTTACCTTTTTGCCGTTTAATTCAACGATTACGTCATTTTTCTGAATACCTGCCTTTTCAGCAGCACCGCCTTTATTTACGTCAACTACGAAAACACCGACAGGAAGATTGTACATTTTTGCAGCTGAATCGGTAACAGGATAGCATGATATACCGAGCTTTGGCTTGCCTGTAACATAGCCGAAATTCATAAGGTCGTCAACAACATTGGCTGTTAAGTTTGATGGAATAGCAAAACCGATACCCTCTATTGAAGCCTCAGATGAACCATATGATGAAGACATCTTGGAGGAGTTTATACCTATTACCTGACCGTACTTATTGATGAGAGGTCCGCCCGAGTTACCGGAATTGATAGCTGCATCAGTCTGTATAAGGTTCATGGTCTTGTCATTGATAGTGATGTGACGGCCGAGACCTGAAATCATACCGCCTGTTACTGTATCCATAAGATCAAAGCCGAGTGGGTTGCCGATAGCTATTACAGACTCGCCGAGCTTGAGCTCGTCGCTGTTGCCAAACTCAGCAGGTGTAAGACCTGTTTTGTCTATCTTTAATACTGCAAGGTCAAGATCAACTTCATATCCGATTACCTCTGCATCATATACCTCATCGTCGTCAAGGACAACGGAAACGCTGTCAGCTTCGCCTGCATTATATTCGGTGGCGTAGATAACATGAGCATTTGTTACAATATAACCGTCAGATGAGACAACAACACCTGTACCTGTGCCCTTGAGTTCCCTGGATGTATTATTTCTACCGTTTCCGCTGTTACTGCCGTCTCCGAAACCGAAGTCAAATCCACCGAAACCAAAGTCAAAGAAGTCGTCCATCGATGACTGCTGTACCTCTGCTGTGAATGTTGATTCGATACCTACTACAGATGGAAGCATCTTTTCAACTATATCTTCTGTGGAAAGAGCATTTCCACCTACTTCTTCTGGCTTGATTATGCTGACGTTCTGAGCAGTTACAGATTCGGTCTTTACTTCCTTTGTTGTACTTGTTGCCTTTTCAGTCTTCTTCTCAGATTCTTCGACTACAGCTGCGCTTCGGATATTACTTTCACGGTTGAATATGCGATAACCTTCGATAGAGCCTGCAGAAACAACTCCCATAGCTACTACAAACGCAGCTATCTTCAGGAAGGAATGCTTTTTCTTTGGCTTCTGTTCCTGCGGCTGCTGTCCATCTGTACTGAAGCCGTTGTAACCCTCGCTGTTGTTCTGCGGGTTGTCATTGTTATTATAATTGTAATTATACTCATTCATAATAGTCACATTCCTTTTCAATTATTCTTTCTGAGGTTCTCCCTCAGCCTGTGATTATATTATATTAGTGCTTTGTGATATAGATTTGCGACATTTGTATCGTTTTGAAGAATATTATGTGTAAATTTTATCACAATTCGGGGGAGTATGTGTAAAATGTGAAAGCGATGTTTAGAAATGCACTTATACAGGAAAGATTATTGCCGTTTTTCAAAGACTTGCATTATTCTGTAATGTATGTTATAATAAAAACATTATTATATAAGGAAAGGAATCATATGGATAGTTCAGATATATGGAAGATAGTTCTAGTCATTGCTATGATGATATTTTCAGCCCTTTTTTCGGGAACTGAAACGGCTTTTTCCAGTGTTAACAAGCTTCGCTTGAAGAATTATGAGGCACAGGGCAGCAAGAAAGCAAAAAAAGCACTCAGGCTCGCAAACCACTTTGACGAAGTGCTTACTGCTGTACTTATTGGCAATAATATCGTTAATATTGCCACTTCGTCAGTGAGTACACTCATTTTCATCAAGCTGGTTGGCAGCAAGGGGCCTGCTATCTCGACTATTGTCGTTACGGCGCTTGTGCTGGTTTTCTGTGAGGTACTGCCAAAATCATATGCAAAGAAAAATGCAGAGAAGCTCGCGCTTGCATTCGCTCCGGCCCTTACATTTCTTGTCGGACTTTTCAAGCCATTTGTGTGGCTGCTCAATAAGCTATCGTCCCTTGTATCAAAGGGAGATGAATCCCCAAGCGTTACTGAGGATGAGCTAAAGTATATGATCGATGAAATCGAGGAACAGGGCGTTATTGAGGAACAGGAGAGCGAGCTGGTAAAAAGTGCGCTTGAATTTGACGAGATAACTGTAAATGAGATACTCATTCCACGTGTTAAGGTCATAGGGGTGGAGCTTGGCTCGACTATAGACGAGATAAAGGAACTTTTCAGTCGTGAGATGTATTCACGTCTGCCTGTTTATGAAAAAAGTTTAGATGATATCAAGGGCATAATCACAAACAAAGCGTTTTTTAAAATGCTGGTAGAAGGCGGAAGTGATATCACGCCTATTATTCAGGAAGTTCCTCATATTGCTGATACCAAGCTCATAAGTGAGGCTATGCGTGATATGCAGCGTTCAAAGGTGCATCTTGCAGTAGTTATCGACCAGTACGGCGGTACTAAGGGAATTGTAACCCTTGAGGACATTATAGAGGAGCTTGTCGGTGAAATATACGATGAGGATGATGAAATAGAGACAAATATAATGATGATTGCTCCGGACAAGTATGAGGTAGCAGGCGATATGAGCATAAGTGATATGCTGGAAATGCTTGATCTTGATGAGGATATGATAACCACTGATTATACCTCCGTGGGTGGTTGGGTAACGGATGTTATGGAGCATATTCCGGAGGCAGGCGAGACTGCCGAGTGTGGTGTGTTCCGTATTACTGCCGCAGAGGTTAATGAGCAGAATGTCGAAAAGGTCATTATCGAGGTGCTTCCTACCGATGATGATGATTCAGAAGAAGATGATGAATAATATGTATGGGCTACCTTTTGGGTAGCCCAACGTTTTTTATTCTACAATGCCGTCGCTTCTGCCTATAGTAAGGACAAATCCCTTATTTATAGGCATTATGCCTTGTGGATCTACTGTTTTTACCGTATTGTCTGGGAGCTTTACGCTCCATGTATCATTGGTGAGGTTTCGGAGAGCATGTTTACTGGGATCTTTCTTATTGCGAACTACCTCGCCAATTATTTTGTGGAAGTCACCTTCAGTATCACTTGCCATACCTTCATATAGCTTTGCTCCGCCAAATGCAGGAAGCTCAAAACGTTTGAACTTGATACTATCTGTGCAGATCAGCTGACCACCGCAGTACATACAGTTCACGGAATATTTCGGTGCGATAAAGGTTTCCTTTCCGCAGTGAGGGCAGGGAACTGTTTCGCTTCTCAGTTTTACAAAGGCATCAAGCCATGTCATTTCGATAACGCGGTCATATGGAGGCTGAACCGACTTCTTTCCGAAAGACTCTATGAACAGGTCACGAATATAGTCAGGATATATCTTCCAGAAGCGAAGAGTATTTGTGTTCAGCTGGTTGTTTGCAGCATTACGGTCATCTTCGGGATCAAGAACGAATACAGGATCTGAGCCGTAGAACTTTTTCTCAAGCTCGGGAGTCATGCAGGGAGGAGTTGAATACTTGCCCTCAAGAGGATGCTCGATAAAGAGCATACGGAAGAGTATGACGGCCAGCGAGAAACGGTCAGACCGCTTGTCAGGAGCTCCTCCGAGAACTACCTCGGGGGCCATGTAGCGCTGTTTACCTGCAATTCCGAAGTTTACGCCACGCTCAGAAACGTTGTCATTGTCACAAATGAGGACATCACCTGTTTTCGGGTCAATGAAGAAGTTTCCGTTGTTGAGGTCCTGATAGCTGTAGCCGTCATTGTGAAGGGCACGGAAGCCCTCGATGATATTGATAGCTGCGTTGCAGCGAGCGGTTATGTTTGAAAAACTTGCCTTCATACGGCGAGTCTTTGGATCCCAGAGCAGGAAACGAGTCAGTTCCTCATAACCTGCAGGGCGAAGGGGCATGATATAGCCGAATGAACCGTCTATCCAGTTGGAAAGCTCCTCGGGCCAAAGAAAATTCTTTGTGGGGGCGCCCTTTTTTATGTTTGCCTTGAGGTTTTCGTAAAATTCCTGCGAATTCTTCATCTTGTCGATGGTGGACTTGTGATACCATTTGAGTGCCATTTGCTTGCCGTTGCACTCAACACGGTATACGTTTCCTTGTCCGCCGCCTCCGAGAAATTCAAGTATCGTAAATGTGGAATTGTAAATTGTTCTGCCTGTGTAGCCTACTCTGAGTTCTGCCATTTTATGCTCCTTTCACTTTCAGCTTAAAGGTTAGAGAATTCTTCATTCTGCGGCTTTTTGTTCTGAGTTGTGGTTCCTGCCTCAGTTGTAGTGGTTTCAGTCTGTGTTTTTCCGTCAGTCGGGTTTGTAGTCGCTACAGGAGTAGCTGGAACCGTGTTCTTGCAGAGCCAGTCGCACCATGTTGCATAGTATCTTGCGAGAACATGTACGCCGTCACTTGCGAATTCTGATGTAAGGTATCCGTTAGCGTCATCGAATATGGGGTTTACGTCTAAGTAGTATATCTTCTTGCTGGCATCAGCCATGGCCTGAAGATTACTGTTGAGAATATTTATTCTCTCGTTTGTTATGTACTGTGTCTCTCCCTCGGTTGATACGTGGAGGTTTGCCTGTAAATAAATCAGAGCATCCTTCTGTATCTCTCGGATACCGTCAACAAGGCGTCTGTATTTTGCGGTAGTTCCCTCAAGGTCATTGCCTATCTCGTTAATACCTAGCATTACATATATCTTGGCGTACTGTTTCTTGCGGAGTTTGTCCCATACGGTCATACCTCCAACATTATAATCGTCTATTTTGTATACTGAAAGTCCGATATCACAGAAGTAATCTGCATTTTTCAGAGTTCCGTAGCTGCTTATTCCAACTGTTCTGGAATCACCGATAAACAGAGCGTCATCAAAGTATTCCGGACCGCTTTCAACAAATATGCTCTGCGGTGTAGTGGGTTCTGTTGGGGCTTCTGTTGTTGCCTCTTCACCTTCTGATGTCGTCTGAGTTTCAGTAGTTGCACCTTCCTGAGCAGCAGTAGTGGTGCCATCAGTGGATTGAGTTACCGCTGTGGGCTCTTTTACTGCAGCCTTTGGCTTTTTGATATTGCTGCTTTCCCATATCTGCTTATATATGAACGGTGAAGCCACAACGCAGGTGACCAGTAGTATCAGTGTATATATGCATTGTTTTAACTTGCTCAATTTTTACTCTCCTTAAAATCTGAAATACATGAATGGGTCGTCCATTCCCATGTACATACAGTAGACTGCTGCAAGGAATACTGCAAGCAGCGCTATAGCTGTAATGAATGAGTGCTTGATCTTCTTGTATATCAACTCGGGCAGCCTTGTGGAGAAAATTATGGCTGCAACGAAGTACTTCCAGTATTTTGTCCAGTACAGTATATAGTCGCCGTCCAGTATAGCATATGTTTTCTGAGGTAGGAACGGGAGAAGTCTCTTGAAGTAGATGCCAAGCTCGTGAAAATCTGTTATAGCGAAGATAAGCCATGTTATCGGTATAATGAGTATCATGTAGGCATGTCCGAGAGGTTTTATTCTGTTCAGGGCCTTGCCTGTCCAGAACTTTTCGCTCATAATTATTGCGAAAAGCACAAGTCCCCACAGTACGAAGTTCCAGCTTGCACCATGCCACAGACCTGTGAACAGCCATACCACCAGCATGTTGAATACCATTCTTCCCTCGCCCTTCCGGTTTCCACCGAGGGGAATGTATATGTAGTCCTTGAACCAGGTGCCGAGGGTCATATGCCAGCGGCGCCAGAATTCTGTCATGGTCAGGGACATATATGGGTGGTCGAAGTTCCTAGGGATTTTGAATCCCATTATTCTTCCGAGTCCTATTGCCATGAGGGAGTATCCGCAGAAATCAAAGTAAAGTTGGAAGGAATAGGCGAATATTCCCAGCCAGGCAAGCCTCGAGGATATACTCTCATATCCTATAGTTGAGATATCGCTCCAAAGTCCGCCTATCTGATTGGCGATTAGCACTTTATAACCTAGACCTATTGTAAATGTCTTGAGGCCGTCCTCAGCATTGTGTATGGTGTGATTACGGTTTTTCAGCTCTTTTGCAACGTGGTCGTAGGTTACTATAGGACCGGCAATAAGCTGTGGGAACATGGTGATGTAGGCACCATAGTTTATGAGGTTCTTTTCAGCCTGAGCTTTACCTCTGTATACGTCAATTATATAGGATACATTCTGGAAGGTGTAGAAGCTGATACCGATAGGGAGGATAATATCCTTTACAGTAAAGCTCTGCCCGAACCAGTGATTGATGTTTTCTGTACCGAACGTCCAGTATTTAAAGAATATTAGCCACCAGAAGTTGAAAATAACGCCGAATGCCAGCCAGAATTTCTTGATATAGCGGCTGTTTTCGATGAACTGTCCAACTATGAAGTTGAGGAGCACCGTCAGCAGGAACAGCATGATGTATACCGGTTTTTTTACGCCGAAGCTGTAAAATATGACACTTCCGGTGAATATAATAAGGTTCTGATATCCTATCCGTGTTGATGAATAAGCCTGTATAAGCAGGAAAGCAGTTGCTGTAAGGAAGAGAGCTACCGGTAGCGGCTTGAAGAGTTCCATATTATGGAACAGGACGTATCCTGCAACTGCACTTCCGAATAGTATTACAACACATCGGTACCGCTTTTCCGAAGCCGTAGCGGATTCAAACAGGAGCCATACTACTGATGCTAAATAGACAAGTATAGGCAGTGGCCTTATGAGCCGCATGATATAGAACATATCTATGCCGGCTATAACGCTTGTTACCACTAAAACAATATTTCTATATTTATTTTCAGATGCCGAATAGGCTATCATAAAAACAGGCAGGAATAAGAAGATAAATTCCAAGCTGCTGAATACCAAATATATCACCCTTCAGTTAATTCATTTGTTAGAGCTTCCGCTGTTTGGTTTGCCTGTAAATCTGCGCAAAATAGCATAATAAAAACTCATACATTATTATTTTACACGTTTGCTAATTAAATGTCAATAGCTTTGGAATAATGTAGCAATTTGCAATAAACGGTAGGACAGTATGCCGGCTTTTCAGTGTTTTTGACAATGTGAAAAAAGGAACGCCTCAGATGACGTTCCTTTCAGGTTTATTGATTATATGTCTGTCACAAAAGGTGTTATTAGTATCATTACCATACATATCGGGCAGATGAACTTTATCATAATGCTGTAGAGGAGTTTAGAGCGGAATTGCTTTTCACCGTACATTACTTCTTCTTCGATGTATTTCGTCTTTACGGTATATCCAATGAGAATGCATGTAAGGAGTGCAAGTACCGGCATCATTATATTGTTTGTCGTGAAATCGAAAAGATCGAGAATCTGCATGCCAAATATACTGAAATCAGACCATGTGCTATAGCCAAGGACTGACAGCATTCCTATGCCAAGAGTCAAGAATATCACTATAAAACAACTCTTTGCGCGGCTCAGTCTGAACTTCTCCATTACTACCGCAACTACTGTTTCCATAAGAGATATTGATGAGGTAAGTGCTGCAAGGGTAACAAGTATAAAAAAAGCTGTACCTAATATTTGTCCTGCAGGCATTGCTGCAAATACTTTCGGGAGAGTTATGAACATAAGTCCTGGGCCTTTATTGAGAGCAGTCTCATCTCCACCCGAGAATACGAATACTGCAGGTACTATAATCATTCCTGCAAGAAATGCAACAAGTGTGTCGAAAACTTCTATCTGACGCACAGAGCTTTCAAGGGAGTCTTCTTTTCTCATATATGAGCCGTATGTGACCATTATTCCCATAGCAATTGACATTGAGTAGAAAAGCTGTCCGCAGGCTGCCGCAATTGTTTGCAGGAATTTTGAGAATGTGAAACCTTTTAAATTCGGGAGAAGATAGTATTTCAGGCCATCTCCTGCGCCTTTAAGGGTCATAGTGTAGATGACAATACCTATTATGAGCACAAGAAGTACGGGCATCAGGAACTTGCTGACTTTTTCTATGCCTTTTTCAACTCCGAAAAACACGACAATGGCTGTGAGTAAAACAAAAATGATGAAAAACATTGAGGGTTGCTTAAGAAGTCCGATAAAATGCTCAAAAAATGTGATTGTTTCACTCGAGTCTGATACTGCGTATTCAGTAACTGATACAGCTTCGCCGTTGCCACTTGCGAAAATGGTCATGTATTTCAGCACCCAGCCTCCTATAACACAGTAATATGGTAGTATAAGTAGAGGAATAACAGCTGCGAGGATACCGAGCAGCGAAAAACGTTTGTCAACTTCCTTGTATGCACCAATAACACTTTTTTTAGTGCGCCTGCCTATGGCAATCTCCGTAAGCATGAGTGCAAAACCGAAAGTTATGGCAAAGATAAGATATATAAGCAGGAATATTCCGCCGCCGTATTTTGCAGCAAGATATGGGAAACGCCATATATTTCCAAGTCCTACTGCGGAGCCTGCCGCTGCAAGTACAAAACCTATTTTTGAACCGAATCCGCCCCTTGACGAGGGCTTTGTTTTTTCTTTCATGGTGTGATTGTCCTTTCGTCAGGTGTTGTATGTAAGTTCGTCCCTTAAATCTGAAGATTCGGGGATTCCTTTCCAAATAATTTTAAATTGTATCATGTTATTGAAAGCAATCAATGTAAAACTTGATTATTATGAGTTGTATAGTAAAGGCTGCCGGTTATAACGACAGCCTGATCATTTGATATTATTCGATACCTGCTTGCTGTTTTGCAGCTGTAAGTGTGTTTTTCATGAGCATTGCGATGGTCATAGGACCAACACCGCCAGGTACTGGAGTGATGAAGGAAGCCTTCTTTTCAGCGGATTCGAACTCAACGTCGCCGCAGAGTTTGCCATTTTCGAGACGATTCATGCCGACGTCAATAACTACGGCGCCTTCCTTTATCATATCTCCTGTTACAAAGTTGGCTCTGCCAATAGCCACTACAAGGATGTCAGCACCGAGGCATACTTCCTTGAGATTCTTTGTTTTGGAGTGGCATATGGTAACAGTTCCGTTCTTCTGGAGAAGTAGCATAGCCTGTGGCTTGCCAACGATATTACTTCTGCCAATAACTACGCATTGCTTTCCTGTGATGTCTGTTCCCGTGCTCTCAATAAGGCGCATTACGCCGGCGGGAGTGCATGGAAGAAATGAATAATCGCCTATCATTATCTTGCCTACGTTAATAGGGTGGAATGCGTCAACGTCCTTATCGGGAGAAATAGCGTTGATTATAGCTTTTTCGTCAATGTGCTTCGGCAATGGAAGCTGTACCAGTATACCGTTTACTCTAGCGTCGCGGTTGAGTACGTTTACAAGATCGAGGAGCTGCTCCTGTGTTGTTGATTCCTCAAGAGCATATTCGAATGACTGGAAGCCAACTGCCTCGCAGGCTTTCTTCTTATTGTTTACATATACTCTTGAAGCGGGATTGTTTCCTACGATAACTACCGCAAGACCTATTTTGAGTCCCTTTTCTTCCTTGAGTTTTGCAGCTTCCTCGGCGACCTCGGCCTTTACTGCTGCTGAAACTGCTTTTCCGTCAATGATCTGTGCCATTTTATTTATCCTCCTTGTTATCCACGGATTTTTCATCCGGGCTGTCGACTTCTTGTTCTTCATCCTTGTCATCCTCGCCATCATCGAGAATGTTCAACTCCGACATATCGAAGTCGTCATCGTCGTCGTTAAGTATATCGAGATCCTTGTCATCACCGATTTTTGCGTCTTCATTTGACATTCCCATGCGTTTTCTGCGCGATTCCTCAATAAGCTGGTGCGATTCCTCCGTATTTACATATAGCTTCATGCTCTCGGGGTCGCGTTTTCTTCTTATAAAGAGGAGTATCTGCATAATAATGGACAATACGAAGAGTACTGCCGAAAGAGCCTGTGATATGCGGATATTTCCTAGCATAAGGCTGTCCGTACGGAGGCCCTCCACTATAAAGCGTTCTGCACCG
This sequence comes from Ruminococcus flavefaciens, assembly GCA_002310115.1. Taxonomy (GTDB): domain Bacteria; phylum Bacillota; class Clostridia; order Oscillospirales; family Ruminococcaceae; genus Ruminococcus; species Ruminococcus flavefaciens_K. The sequence continues at coordinate 13,057 of DBYI01000105.1, read as the reverse complement.
TACCATGTAAGGTACATAAGGAATATCTGTCCGTCATACTTCCTGCGCTTTGAAAGGAACGCAAGTATCACAAATCCAAGCAGACACCATGCAGATTCATACAGAAAGCATGGATGAACGGGTTTTTCCCAGAGTACTTTAATACCGTTGAAGTACATGTCGCCGCCTATCTGCATATTATTGCTGATAGTACGCTGTATAGTTCCGCCGGTCATACCGAGAAAGTTGTCAGTATTTATACCGAAGGCTTCCTGATTTATGAAGTTGCCCCAGCGTCCGATACCCTGTCCAAGGAGAAGTCCGATAACGGTTATATCCAACATGGGGAGAGCCCTTACCTTGCGTATCCTTGCAACTATATATCCGACAAGAAATGCACCTATGATGCCTCCATATATGGCAAGTCCGCCGTTACGGGTGTTGATTATTGCTTTCCAGTCTCCCTTGTACTCGTCCCATTTCATCAGGACATAGTACGCTCTTGCTCCTATGATGCCGCCGATAACTCCGCTGATTATAACGTCTATTGCTCTGTCGTAGTCAATGCCGAAGCGTTTCATTTTGGGCAGAACATAGCATAATGCAAGGAGAAGTCCGAGAGTGATGATTATGCCGTACCACTGTATTTCAAAGCCAAATATTGTAAATGCTGTCGGATCAATGTGGAATGACCAGCCAAGCTTCGGAAAGACTATTTCGTGTTCTTCCAAAAATGTTTCTGTAGTCATTATTCAGTCTCCTTTCCTATTACAGACAGAACACATCTGTCATTTTGCATTTCGTTTTGCATAAAATTCGTAACATCGCTGTTTGTGAGCTCAGAAAGCACCTCTATGGAGTCATAGGGACCTACGTTTTCCATATGTGCGCTGAGCATAAGGTTTGAAACAGCTTCTACATTGTTAAGTTCTCTTACCATCATGCCATAGGTCGATTTCTTTATGCGCTGGAAATCCTTTTCATTTATCCCCTCCGTGAGAAGCCTGTCTATCTCAGAAGAAAGAGCTTGGCGTATAACGTCGGGGGATTCTGACTCACCAGAGAAAATTACTGTGAAATAACCGTTTCCGTAAAATACCTCTCCGCAGAATGTGGAGTTTATTATACCGTCCTTAAGGAGCTTTTCGTACATGGGAAGTGCAGGGTCGGTTAGCAGGGAAGAAGCTGTTGAAGCAGCAGCCACCTGCCTGAGCAGCTCTATACCTGATGCAGGTTTGCACTTGTACCCTATCTGGAAAATGGAAGCTCCTATGGGCTGGGTTTCACGTATCTCTGAAGATACGATATCGAGAGGCTCTTCGGGGAAGACTGTCTCGAGTCCCTTGTCTTCACAGGGCTTTAAGTACTTGTCACATATTTCCAGTACCTTATCTGCACTAATGTTACCTGAAATGGAGAGTACCATGTTGTTAAGGTTGTAGAATGTGTCGTAGCATTTGTAAAGCAGGGGAGCATCGATTTTCGATATGCTCTCGACAGTTCCTGCAATATCCGTTTTTACAGGATGTGCATGGTACATGCATCCGAGCATATTAAAGAAAACACGCCATTCCGGGTTGTCATTAGTCATTTGTATCTCCTGGCCGATGATACCCATTTCCTTTTCAACGTTTTCTTTTGTGAAATAGGGCTTCTGAATAAACTCAAGGAGAATTCTGAGGTTTTCTTCATAATTCTTCGAGCAGCTGAACAGATAGCAGGTTTTGTCAAAGGAAGTAAATGCATTGCACATTGCTCCAGTACCTGCATAGAGTTCAAAAACTCCACAGTCTTCGTTTTCGAAGAGCTTATGCTCGAGAAAGTGAGCTATTCCTTCTGGAACGGTTGTATAATCACTGTCGGCAGCTATTTTAAACATGGTGTTCACGGAGCCGTACTTTGTTCCTATTAGGGCGTCGATACCGCTGAAACCATTCATTTCACAAATATAGATATCAAGTCCGCTGTCATGTTTGATGTGCACGCAGCTGTCGCCGGTGCGCTGACTTGTTATTGTTTCTTTTTTCATTAAGCCCGTACCTCCTTGCTGAGCATGAGGTAGATACTGTCAGGACTAAGTGATCTTGCAGCTTGTATTATTCTCTCTTTGGTCACTTCGGTAAAGCGCTTGAAGTGTTCTTCAGGAGTTATTAAGTCCTTGTCACAGAAGCAGTCAAAGTACCACCCTATATATGAGGAAGGTGTATCGCCTATCTGCAATACTGCATTATCCAACGCCATAATGGAGCTTGTAAGTTCTTCGTCAGAAATATTGCCGTTCTTTATTTCTTCGAGCTGCGCAAGTATCTCTGCCTTTGCCTTTTCAATATTCGTGCGTTCAACACCGATATCTACGAAAAAAGAGCCTTTCACTGATACGGAGGTGCTGGAGCAGTAATAACACAGGCTGAGCTTTTCACGGACATTTAGAAAAAGTTTTGAAAATGGCATTTCTCCGTAGATTATGCTGAGCATTTTCAGTGCGTACTTGTCATCAGAGTCGGTCTTGAAGGTTAATACTGCCTTGCATTGGTTCACGTCGAACTCTTCGGAGACAGTCTCAACTTCGGATTTGAGAGGACTATGGTTGCGGAACACCACGCTTTTGGGCGCTCTTTTTATGCTTTTGAAACTTTCACGGAACATTTCAGCAAAAGAGTCGTCCTTTTCGGGCGAAACGTAGTATATTTCTATCTGAGCACTCTTCAGAAGCTCATTATATGCGCGGTAAGTATCCTTTGGTTCAGCTGCAAGGGCCGCTTCTTTTATACCGTAGCTTGAAGTAGCAGCAGGTTCTCCGCGATATGCAATCTTTGCAGCCTGCATCATGGCGTAGGCTCGCTTGTCATTAAGCTCGCTGCTGATATTGTCGAGAAGATCCTTCTGTACGATTCTGAACGATTCCTCATCGAACGCACCGTTCTCGGCATTTGGGGCGAAAAGGCAGTCTTTAAGTAGTTCCTTCATCTCACCGCCTATATCCTCGCCGTCTATAGCGTATTTATTATCAAGCCATGAGGCTTTAATGCATAAAGTTTGTGCGTCACCCTTTTTTCGAGTGGAAGAACTGAGACCTGCGCCGTAGAGTTCAGAAAGCTTTTCTGATAAAGCTGCATATGTTCTGTATTTGCTGTTTGATACTGTGAGTATGCTTACTGCCAGATTATTCACAGCGGCAGTTTCGGCGCTGAGCTCCGTAAGAAAGTAGACAGCTATGGAGCAGGTCTTGAATTTACTGTCGATAATGGAAGTGAAACCTATACCACTGCCAAGATCGGTTCTGTTATATGTCATAAAGCTTGCACTCCAATCATTTAAAGCTTTATTTTGCAAAACTATATATTATTATACCACAACTTGATAAGAATTGCCATAGTATTTTTAATTTTTTTTGAATTTTTATGACTTAGGCTTCATAATATGCTGAAAAGCTTGATTTTCTTCATGCATAAGTGGTATAATATAAATATTGTGATAGGTGATATAAGAAAGGAGGCATGAATATGAGATATATTGGTGAAAAATGCCCTGTTTGCGATAATATCTTTACTGCCGATGATGACATAGTAGTTTGTCCAGAGTGCGGAACTCCGCATCACAGGGCGTGCTATCAGATTGAAAACAGGTGTGCCAATGAGAAGCTTCATGTCAGTGGAGAGAAATGGGAGCGCAAGGGCAAGCCTTCACGGTATAAGGTGTGCCATGTTTGCAGCTTTCCGAACAGACTTTCAGATACATCTTGTCAGCGCTGCGGAGCTGAACTGAAAGTTACTCAGGAGCAAACTGAGAGCAGTAATACCGGAATGAACGGTGAAAAATCGTGGAGAGACACATTCCCCATGCCCGACGCTGAGGATCTTATGAATCCGATAAAATACCTGGGACTTGATCCTGATGAGGATATGGGTGGTGCAACTGTCAAGGAAATGTCAGATTTTGTAGGGCCGAGTACTATTTACTATATACCTAAGTTCAAAAAGATGAAAGAAGAGGGGATAAGACCTACTTTCAATCTGTTTTGTCTTCTTTTTCCATCTCTTTTCTTTGCAAACAGAAAAATGTGGGGCTGGGCAATACTTGCAGCAGCATTGGGGATAATCTTCAATCTTCCTGCAAATCTTATGATGTACGACAAAGGACTTCCCTCTGATATAATGAGTTTCCTTAAAAGTAACAAGCATACCCTCGAACTCATGAGTGAGATATTCATTGTGGCGGATATTGCTGTGAGGGTAATATTTGGACTGTTCTCGAACTGGTTCTATTATCGTTTTTCTCTGAACTCCCTTAAGAAAATAAAGAAAAGCCGCAGACCTGCGGCGGAAATAAAGACTGTTGGCGGGGTCAAGCCACTGAATATGGTGCTTATCACCATTATCAAGTATTGTATCGGTGGATTTGCACTAATGGCTGTGTACATGGGATATGAAATGCTGATGACAGTTAAAGATTTCAGCGATCTGTGTATCAGGTGATACTTTTATCTAGCAGGGGGGAATAATATGTGCTTAAGAAAGGGATATTTCCTGCTTATACCGCTTTTATGTCTGCTTTTTTCGGGGTGTGGACTTCAGGACTATCCGACTTATACCTATGAACTGAAAAACGGGCTTGGGGAGAATTACCTCATAAACTACTGTGAGCAGACGGATTATCCTGAAAATATAACCCGTGTCAAGGTTTTTAGGGAAAAGGAAAAAATAAGCGACTATAATGGTGGCGCATATTCTGGCTGCGACTCATATATACCGTCCCAGATGATGTTTATCTGTAGTTCGGATAAGGTGGATTACTACTATCTTAGAACGCAGAGCGGAGAGTATATTGTTGCAGATGGAGTTGCCGATCTGAAAATGGAATTCAATATGATGCTTCTAGGTAAGGCTGCGGCAGATATGTCAGAGCAGGAGAAAAATACATATCAGAAGCTGTCGGAAACCGTAAAAAACGCGGTCACTGCCGACAGTATACAGAATAAATTCTCGGACTGCGGATATAATTCTTCGGTTTTTATGACGTTTTACAATTACAATACTTAAAGCAGCGGACACTGTAAGGTGTCCGATTTAATATGCAAAGAAGAGGCCATAAAGAATGATAATTCTTTATGGCCTCTGGTATTTTATACGTAATCATTGTCTCTTTCGGGATACATTCTGTAGATAGGAGTATTGCTGTTTCCGTCTCCTATCCATACCTCAATCTTGGAATTGTCGTCCTTGCGATAGCATATGAACCATCGATTCAGCGGCTTTCCTGCCTCAGATTTAGTATATTTTATTGGAGTTTTTCCCTTTCCTACTATAGCATTGAGCTCATTCTCAAACGCTTCCGCTTCTTCGCCTCCGCCGCTCCATAATGAACGGTTTCCACCTGCATTTTTAGCGCCGTCTTTTGTGCAGGCTATACAGAGGGTGTATTTTTCCTCTGTTCCTCCGTATTTAACGGTTACAGATTCATCCTTTATGCTTTGAGCAATAAGTGAATCGGAAGCTTCCTCGTTTCCGGCTATAGTTGTCATGACTGATTCATAAATGGTTTTTGCGCTTGCAATATCGGACGTTCTCTTTGATTTTTTTACATATCCAACCATTGCAGGTAGAAGTATAGCAGAAAGAACTCCGATAATAGCGATAACGACTATCAACTCAATAAGAGTAAAGCCTCGCTTTTTAGTATTTGCCATATTACATTCCCCCAAATCATATCGTGCAAATAAAAAGAACTTATCAATTTTATTATACTTTTTATTATGATGTTTGTCAATAGGGATTAACAGAAAATTCACATTATTGTGCAAATGTTTCTGATTTGTAATTTTTGACTTTTTTACTTTACAACGACTTTTTTGAACGCTTTTTTACCCTTGCGGACGATAATTTCGCCCTCAAGCTTTATCATTTCCTTTGGATCACTCTTTTTTTCATCATTTACAGTGATTCCGCCTTGCTGTACGAGACGTCTTGCTTCTGAAACAGAAGGTGCAAGTTCGGCTTTTACAAGGAGGTTGAGAAGTCCGATTGTGCCGTCTGTTAGATCAGCGGAGTCTATCTCAGCTATAGGCATATTCTCATTTGAGCCGCTGCCACCGAATAGAGCCTTTGCAGCAGCCTTTGCCTTTTCAGCTTCCTCTTCGCCGTGAACAAGTTTTGTTAGTTCATATGCGAGGAGTTCCTTTGCTGCATTGAACTGAGCGCCTTCCATTGTCTTTTCCATTTCTTCTATCTGTTCGACAGGAACAAATGTCAGCATTTTAAGACACTTGATAACGTCTGCGTCGTCGACGTTTCTCCAGTACTGGAAGAAATCGTAAGGAGTGGTCTTTTCTGGATCAAGCCATACTGCGCCTTTTTCAGTCTTACCCATCTTCTTACCCTCGGAGTTAAGGAGAAGAGTGATAGTCATTGCGTAAGCGTCCTTGCCCAGTTTTCTTCTTATAAGTTCTGTACCACCCAGCATATTGCTCCACTGGTCATCGCCGCCGAATTGCATATTACAGCCGTACTTCTGGAAGAGCTGGTAGAAGTCGTAGCTCTGCATTATCATGTAGTTGAATTCAAGGAATGAAAGTCCGCGTTCAAGTCTCTGCTTGTAGCATTCAGCAGTGAGCATACGGTTTACGCTGAAATGTGCACCTACCTCACGGAGGACTTCGATGTAATTTAGGTTCATGAGCCAGTCAGCATTATTAACGATGATTGCTTTATCCTCGGAGAAGTCGATGAATCGACTCATCTGTTTCTTGAAGCAGTCAACGTTGTGCTGGATAGTCTCTGGAGTCATCATTTTACGCATATCGGTCTTGCCGGAGGGGTCGCCGATCATTGCCGTACCACCACCGATAAGTACGATAGGCTTATTGCCTGCCATCTGCAGACGCTTCATGAGACAGAGCGCCATGAAGTGCCCTACATGCAGAGAATCGGCAGTAGGGTCAAATCCGATATAGAAGGTAGCCTTGCCTGCGTTGACAAGCTCTTCTATTTCCTTTTCATCTGTGAGCTGAGCGAGAAGTCCTCTGCGCTTGAGTTCTTCAAAAGTAGTCATTATTTATTTCTCCTTTACATTATTTTTAATGTGAAATATTGATATTATATAATTTTACAATTGACAGTCAGACTGCCATAGAGAATGAAAACATCTGACGTTTTCATGTATATCACGTCCTTTCAATGTAAATGGACAGCTAATAAGAATTGTCATTTTGTTCTTTGATGGATGAAAGAGATGGCGAGGAACTCACGGAAAGAGCTTCATAAGCCATATTTACCTGAAATTCGTTGAGTTCAATCTGATAATGAGTGCAGCTGCTTCCATCCGTAGCTTTCAAATTAACTATAAGGTAATAAGATAAGACAGAGCCTGTGTATACCCCGCTTCCGTAGTACTTTGTCTTTGTTATATGCTTGTTTACTGAATCTATTTCATTTCTGTCCATGCAGATTATCTGGTTATTTGTGTACATAACCACATAATTCCCGCCTATATTAATGCCATTGTTGCAGGCGTGCTCTCCGTTTTTTCGATAGGTAAGCATTTTACCGTTGAGATAGGAGCGATCTATCTCTGGTAGCTTTTCACCGCAGTTGGCTATAAATGACCTTACAGGTGTATGCAAAAGCTTGAAACTACCCCATAATGATGCGAGTATTCCGCTTACAGCAAGGAGACCACGTATATCGCTATGAGCATCTCTGCATATTAAAGCTGCTGCGAATAGCAGTAATGCGGAAATCAGCCAGAATACGCCTGATGGTTTGAAAAAGCGGCGATTCAAGTCAGCATTCATGGAACTTGCCGTTACTTGTTGAAAATCGTTCTTCAGCACATAATCATGGTACTTTTCCTGCCATTTCTCATCACTATGGAATTCGTCGTTTATGACTGCGTTTTTAAACTCATTGTCCTTATACTTTGACCTGTACTCAAAAAAGACAGAAATGAAGAGCACAGCTGCAACTACAGCTGTCAGTGTCAAGCAAAACGATGTGGAAAAGCCCTTGAATTTGCCCATAAAAAAGCAAAGGGGAATACAAACTATATAGGCTACCACTCTGCTTTTCAGCGGAGGAAGTTCGGGATTAAACTTTTTTTTCGGCGGTTCTTCAAATCTGCCCATATTTTCATCTCCCTTGCTCATCTAGCGTGCTTCATAATGGCTTTCAGCAGACTAAGAAATGCGGAATGAATAAAGGTTCGGACAGCAATAATCATGTGTCCGCCTATGAAAACATATTTAATATATTTGTAAAAGCTTTCACCCGGAGAGCCTTCGTTCCTTTGCGTAAGCACATCAAGATAGGCACCTGCATTTACATCGCCTAATGTGACGAACTGAACGAAAACGGAAAGAACTATAGCGATAGTAAATCCGAGGTTGAGCTTTGCGCTGTCCAGTCCTGCCAGTCCTGTGACAGGGTGGATATACCTCGTAAACATTGACGTAAAAACCAGAGATAGAAGAGTGCATATTGTCATGCGGATAAAAGGAGAGTCGATATTGTTTTTTGCTGCTCTTACAAATCCGATATACAGGAATAAAAGCGAAACAAGGAATACTGTCAGTGAAAGGCTGAGGTATCCTATGATTTTTTTCATGGCGTTCCCTCTTTTCCGAAAAATAAAAGCCCCCGAACAGCGATAGAACTGTTCGGGGGCGAAGTTACTCGCGGTACCACCCCGATTTTTCCGTATAACGGAACTCGAAAAGCTGTAACGGGCATACCCGACCGCATCTACTGACGTTCAATACGGCAACTCCCGAATGTAGGTCACTGTGCGCCTTCATTCCCTCGCACCTCACGGGAACTCTCTGAATCGGGCTATGCACAGGTTTTATTCGTTCACAGTATTTGTACATTTATAATAGCATATCTTTTTTACCTTGTCAAGAGAAAAAAGTTTTTGCTTTTTGCTGTATTTCATAGTAGTACAAAGGTATTTCGTTGAAAAATGTCAAAGCTCAATTTTTTTTCGGCTTAGTACTTGAAATTTGACACTGATTGGTATATAATAAATTATTATAGTTTAACGGGAGGAAGAAATAATGAGTTCCAAAATCGGATTTGACAATGAAAAGTATCTCAAAACGCAGTCAGAGCATATCAGGGAGCGTATTTCGCAGTTTGGGGACAAACTTTACCTTGAATTCGGCGGAAAGCTCTTTGATGATTTTCACGCTTCGAGAGTGCTTCCTGGTTTCAAGCCTGATAGTAAGCTGCAGATGCTTTTACAGCTTAAGGAGGATGCAGAGATAGTTATTGTCATTAATTCTGATGATATCGAGAAAAACAAGGTTAGAGGTGACCTCGGAATCACCTATGATATAGATGTTATCCGACTTTTCAACGTTTTTACAAAGATAGGACTTTATGTCAGCAGCGTTGTTCTTACACGCTATGACGGTCAGCCCACTGCTGATGCTTTTCAGAAGCGCCTTGAAGCACTTGGCGTAAAGGTGTATCACCATTACAGCATCAAGGGGTATCCTTCCAATCTTCAGTATATTATCAGCGATGAAGGCTACGGCAGAAACGATTATATTGAAACTTCACGCAGGCTCGTTGTTGTTACAGCTCCGGGGCCTGGAAGCGGTAAAATGGCAACTTGCCTTTCACAGCTCTACCATGAGCATAAAAGAGGTATAGACGCAGGCTACGCCAAATTCGAGACATTCCCAATATGGAATCTTCCTCTTCGTCATCCTGTCAATATCGCATATGAGGCGGCTACCGCAGATCTTAATGATGTTAATATGATAGATCCGTTCCACCTTGAAGCATATGGCAAAACTACCGTTAACTATAATCGTGATGTTGAGATATTCCCGGTTCTCAACGCTATGTTTGAAAAAATACTTGGTGAGTCTCCTTACAAATCACCTACGGATATGGGTGTTAATATGGCAGGAAACTGCATTGTGGACGACGAAGCGGTTTCCGAAGCTGCAAGACAGGAGATAATCCGCCGTTATTATACAGGAATGTGTGAGTACCGAAAGGGTCTTATTTCCGAGGACGAGGTAATGAAGCTGGAGCTTCTTATGAAACAGGCTAATGTCACAGTTGAGGACAGAAATGTAGTTTCAGCCGCGCTAAATAAAGAAAAAGCTACAGACGGTCCTGCGGCTGCTATGGAGCTTCCTGATGGAACTATTCTTACAGGCCGCACATCAAACCTTCTTGGAGCTGTTTCGGCTTTGTTGCTGAATGCGCTTAAGCACTTTGCAGAAATCGATGACGAGATACTTCTTATGTCGCCTCATGTTATCGAGCCTATCATGGCTCTCAAGGTAAATCATCTTGGCAACAGTAACCCTAGAATGCATACAGATGAGACTCTTATTGCTCTTTCAATCTGTGCAAATACTGACGACAATGCAAAGAAGGCTATGGAGCAGATATCGAAGCTCCGCGGCTGTGAAGTTCACTCAACAGTTATCCTTTCACAGGTTGACGAGCGCATATTCAAGCGTCTTGGTATAAACCTCACCTGTGAGCCTAAGTACGAGGCATAAGTTAAATAAGAATAAGAAATGCCGCAGTGCAACTGATATTTGATATTAGGTGAGCAGCGGCATTTTTTTATAATACATATTATATTTCTTAATGTTATTATTTGGAGAAAAAGGGCGATTATCGGCTTCACATAATGTGAATTTTCGTTTTAAAGCAAAGCAGTACGTAAGCATATACAAAAAGCAAAAGAGGAACTGTTATGACTATTACTGAATTGATACAGGAATTATACGGTGATTCATGCAAATTATGCTCTCCTATTGACGAGAGCCAATATATTGATGCCAAGACATTTATTCCGGAAGAATTGTATGAGATACTGAAGATAAGCAACGGAATAAACGAAACCATGAAGTTACCTAACAGAGAGGATAATATTATCATCGGCTGGATTATATATCCGTTCGATGAAATTAAGTCTCAGACTAAGCGGTATAGAGAAGAATATAGCGGTGAGGGCATCGTTTTTGTCGGAAATGGCGCGGATGGATTTTTTATATTAAAGCCTGATGGTAAGGTTTTTATTCGCGAGTATCTGGATGAAGATGAGGAACTATATGCTGACAGTTTAGCGGAATATTTCAGAAAATGGCATTATCCAAATTCTTAAAATAAAGCAAGCCTCAAAACAGTATTAACTGTTTAGAGGCTTTATTTTTACTGTCAACTGAGACTCTATCATCCCTCTATCTGACGAGCAAGGAACTGTGCAGCAGCGTTTATAAGGCTTTTTTGCATATCTGAAGCTTCATGTGCTTTTTCACCTGTTAGAAACACTACTGCTCCTGAAACATCGCCTGCGGTGATTATAGGAACCGCTGCGATGGCTGTCCGGTCTACTCCTTCAGCAGGGTAAAAACTGTTTGTATTGCCGTCAGGACAAAAGAACTGTCCGCGGTTTTCCATGAGTTCCTCAAGCTGCCCTGAAGCTCGTCGTTCAGAAAATTCCTTCCTAGCTGCACCTGCGGAAGCTACTACGTGATCCTTATCGAATATTAGCACTGCACAGCTTGTTATTTTATGCATTATATCCGCTACGTAGCTTGCATTCGCGCTCATTTCGCTTATTGCAGAGTATTTTTTGAAAATTACTTCACCTTCGCTGTTTGTATAGATTTCAAGTGGATCTCCCTCACGTATACGCATGGTGCGGCGTATCTCTTTTGGAATGACCACACGTCCGAGGTCGTCTATACGTCTTACTATTCCTGTTGCTTTCATAAATAAAACCTCCAAAAATCTTTCTGACTTTGTGAGGTTAGTATTTCCGTATTGGTTTTGATTATGCATTTATGATCAGACGATTTTAGCTGTGATATCTATTGGTTTTTGCATAAAAACTACATAGTTCAAGAATAATGGCATCCTAAATATAGGATATTTCCTATGTATCTATTATAGCATATGTTTTACTGATTATCTATAGTTTTGGTTTGAAAATCCGGCATTCATCCCCCTCTTTTGCTTCGCTTAGAAGCGGGGGGATTCTGCCGTGATATAGATAAAATAATTATCTGATTGAAATTAAATGTAATATGCTCAATATTCACCACGGTTTGGGCATATGTTAAGAAATCAGTATTATATAAGACGTTCATACGGAAGTATCTGTGTGGACGTTTTTTCTTTTATTATGTATTATTTCGAATATTCCATTTACAAAATACAGAAATGCATGCCTTATAGATTATTTTCGTGTATTAGTTTACTTGGTATTTTCGAATGGTAATTGTAGTGAAAGTAGTTTTTTTAGTTGAGGATATCTAAAAAAATAAGAAATAATTTAAGATAATTTTAAGATAAAATTAAGCTTGGTATGTTATTTTGAAATCAGGTTAAGTAATCTATTGATTCTTATATATTTTTATCTAGCTTTAGGCTATGCAAAAGAATACTTAGCTTCTATAGTTTTCTCCTCATAAGGACATTGGCAATGCCCGTTCTTGATTATTAGAAATAGTGGGGCGAGGAGGATGAAATACTGGGACATATGGCTATTGGTATCAAAGCTTCATAGAAATGTGATTTCTGGTAAGATGCTGGTGCGAGAGTGGCTCTAAGGCAAACCTGTTTTTTTAAAACGTAGATTTAAGAAAAAATCTAATAGTTTATTTATAGATATATTGCTAATCAGCTACTTAAATGTTAGCTAAATAAATATTTGACTGTAAGCTAAAATTATCTGATATCGGCTCACACGACGTTAAACGATATACTTTGAATTGAAATATCATTTTATTAATATTTATTGTTAAGCTCATAAATTTAATTATTATAAACAAAGGAGTGATTGAAATGAAAATTTCAAAATTCAAGAAGGTCATCAGCGGAACTGTATCCGTAATGATGATCGCATCAAGCGTTCCATTTTCATCTACTGCCGCTGTAGAGAATATTGATTTAGGCAGCGTTTCCGACAGTAAAGTAGAAGGCGGCTTTGGCGGTCAAGCTGGTGGCTGGGATATGGGCGGTAACGGAGACTTCGACATGAGCCAGTTTGGTGGCCAAGGTGGAGCAGGCGGATTCGACATGAGCCAGTTCGGCGGTCAGGGCGGATTCGA
>DBYI01000089.1 GCA_002310115.1 Ruminococcus flavefaciens | reverse complement strand
ACTACAGCAGCAGCTCATGTTGTTGCCATTGTCTTAAATCCCATCTTTTGGATAGCAGCTATATTCATTTTACTGGTAATTACGATTTTATATCCCTTAGTTATCATACTTGGTGGAGGTGCTGCCGGTGGAACTAATACAAATATAGCATATGGTACAGCTGCCGGAACCAACAAAGAAAATACTGAAATTTTCAATGAAGCAAAGGAATACTATCGAATAGCCTGTGAAAACAGGCAAAACGATTTTAATGCAGATATTGACAGTTTATATTATTCAGATAGTGACCGTGTTCATTCTGATCTTGTAAGTTTGATTAGCTTGCCTGAAGGTGGTGGATATGCTACTGATTTTGCAAGAGACAACCGAAAGCAAGGTATCAAGGAAAAGTTCAGCAATTCCATTGATAAAGCAACAGCTATATCGCTTCTGTATGTTAAGCTTGAGAAAGAAAAGAATGATGAAAACAAGTCGGAAGGGCAGATATACGATGTAGTGTTCAATCAAGAAGCTTTTGACGATCTTCTAACATCTTTTGTTACATGGACAGATACTACATCAGCTAATCAAACCTGTCCTTTTCAAGATTGTACCGTACATCGGGAAGAAAAGCATAATCCCGATTTTGATACTGCTAAATATAACTGTGATACATCTTTGAATGCTTTTTATGAGTGGAGAGACGATATACAACCGCTGATTGAGCATTGTATGCATATCCCTAATGGTGCAGCTCAGTCTCAGTATTGGGAAGGCAACATAGGTTGGCGAATAGACAACTGGAATTTAGTTTATTCATGGCTAACTGGTTCTGCTTATACTTCAAATTATGGACTTGACTGCCTTGCAGATTTAGACCGTATTTCCGACTACTATATTGATGTACTGAACAATACACCAGAAACCATAGTAACAGAAACAAAAGCCTGTGACCACATACATACGCTTCATTCAATAACGCTAACTGCATTGGATAAAGATGCTATCATGGATAGTTGGGGCTTCAATGACCTTTATAAGGAATGGGTTGACTTAACAATAGAAGGATTTATGCAAAATCCTGATATTCTCGATGAAGATAAGGAAGGGTGATCTAATGAAATCTCATAAGGACCGAGTAGAAAAAATAAGAGAGACTATTGATAACAACAAAGTATTTTCCGTTGTAGTCGTTGTTCTCCTTTTCATTATAATTGGCAGTATTGTTACAAATAAAGTTTCTGATTATATGAAACACAAATCGGCTAACGATACAAGTATCAGCGAAGAACAGACCGCTGTGGACGCCAATATTATTGAAATGCAAGATGATGTTGACACAAGTATCAACGACGAAGCAGCTGCCGTTGATACAAATGTCAACAATGAAAGTAAGACAAAAAATGAAAAACCTCACTGGAGATTTTATTGGATTGACCTTTGGATATTACTTGGTGGCGGTGGATTTTGCCTGATTAAAATACTGCAAGAAAAGAAGAAAGCGAGGGAAAAGCTGTAATGACCTATTTTGCCCGTGCAAATTGCGTAAGCTCCAAAAACAAATCAATAACGACCTATGTAATACTTGGAGATGACAAACAATTGACCGAAGAAATTATTCGGGAAAATCAGCAATTTAAAGAGTTTATGCATGATTACAAGCCAAAGGTCGTTTACGTCGATTATGCTGTATATAATACCGAGGAAAAACTCGATAACAGTATGCAGCCTGAAACCTTTGAAAACATTATAAGTACCGACTCAACTTTTTATTCTCAAGGAGAGCTTGCTGTTGAATTCAAAAACAAGAGTAAAGCAGTAGCAAAGAAGAAAAAAACATCACCTGCTGTTATCGGTGTAATTTGTTTTGGTATTGCTGCCGTTGCTGCTCTTGGTGGTATTGCTATTGGTAAGAAGCTTTTTAGCAACAGTATTCTTCCCGAAGCAACAGAGACTTCAACACTTCCGATAAATGAGGACGGAATGATTATTCCTGAACAAATGGATTTAGATGCCGGTGCAGAGCAGATAACTGTGTCTATTGACCGTTCCTATTCCGCTATTCCAATGGAAGATATTGAGCTAAAAGGAGCTATTGTCGATGGAGTAGCCACAATTACGTTACCTGAATTTGATAAAACTGACTTCTTTACTCATGTTCCCGGTTATACATGGGGTTTTTCTTCAATCCCTGACGGAAAGCAGATAGAGTACTACGGTGGACAAAGCTATGAGTTCAGAGAAAATAAGAAACTATATCGTGTACTTGTAAAGTATGGTGGTGGTTCAGGAACCAAGAATGATCCGTATCGTATAGACTATTATGATCAGCTTGAACTTATGGCAGATGAAGGTGCAAGAGGATATTTTAAGCAGACTCAGGATATACAGTTTCCGAGTTATGCTTCTCATAAGTCTATTGATACCGTAAATGAGTTAAAAAACGATCCTGACTCGGAATATTTTGAATATGACGGTGGTGGTTTCCTGATAGAGTACATTGATAGTCCATTATTCGGTGATGTATCAGGTGCAACCATAAAGAATGTCAATATCAAGAATTCCTCCATAAATGAGACAATATATAAGGATTACGGTGCAATTGTATGTCGTGTATTCAATTACAGTTATCATAAGAATAATGAAGCTTATGAGACAGGCGAAACGCTTATTAAGCATTGTACTGTGTCACATTCCTCTATCAACTTAGGAGAAATACCTGATGATACAGCAGAACCTACTACAACAGCTCCTATCATAGTACCGGCTGAGAAGATAGAATATGATGAAAATGGTAATCCTATTGATAAGGAAGAAGAAAAGGAAGAAAAAAAGGAAGTTATTGTTAAGAAGTCTGAAGGATATTCTGTCGGAGCTATAAGCGGTAACGGTGGTCAGATAGAAGATTGTTACGTAACCGATGTAAGTGTCAATGTATATTCCGATGATTATATTCTCAATGTAGGAGGAATAAGCGGTAAATCAGCAAATTCCATAAACTGCGTTGTCAGTGGCTTCTCTTGTTCAGGTAAGATATTCAATGCCGGCGGAATTGTAGGATCTGCTTCAGGTTCACGTATGTATGATGCCAAAGGCAGAGAGCTGCCAAACTATTACGGTGGTAATATTCAAGGCTGTGTATCACGTAATACGTCGTTGAGCTGCGAACTGTGTGCCGGTGGTATAGCTGCCGTAGGCGGTAGTAACGGTGAAAGTCCAATAATTTCAAACTGCTATTCATGTGAGTTTTATCCTATTTGCGGTGAATACACCAAAGACCAACTCACCAAAGAGGGTATTGTAGGTGGTATTCTCGGTATGGACGGAACATTTGAAAACGGACATAATATAACAAATACTGTATCTGTTGCTGAATACAGCGTTATCGGAAAAGCACAGAAATCCAAATATGATGATACGGTAAGACAAGCACCTGATTACGCTTATTATCAGCAGAACATTCTAACTGTAATAAATAAGAATACTGTTAGTCCAGTAAATCCAAAGGAAATATTCACAGGTAGCTTTGCCTTTGGAAGTGCTGAAACATTTGGAAGTGATAGTGGGGCTTTGAGCTATCCAACAGCTATCGAGGACTTATTTGAAAAAACAATAACGGAGGACACATCAAATGAACAAAGTTGAATTAAAATCCTTGAATAAAAAGGTTCAGACTCTAAAAACTGCAATCGCAAAATCTGAAAGCAATGCTGAAAGCAAAAGGGAGAAGATCAAGACAATGCAAGATGAATTGAATGAGCTTCTCAAAGACATTGAAAAGCAGAAATCAGAGTTAGCTCAAGCAGAGGAAGAACTTAAAAAAGCTGAATACTCCGATGCTCTCACACTGTTAGATAACGCAGCATTAAGCAAACTCTCAAAAAGGCAGGCAGAACAGCTTGCACAGCAAATATTATCAGGTAATTTAGCTTCTCTATTAGGGGAGGTAGAAAGTGATAACAATGAAAATAAAGCCGTTGATACAAATATCAACGGCTGACATAACAAGGAGAAGATATATGAAAGCGGCTGCAAATGAGATAATAAGGGCGAAACGATTGAAGTTAGGTCTATCACAAAAGGATTTAGCTGCAAAAGCCGGTGTTAGCCCTAATACGGTATATAATGTAGAAAATGCCAAAGGTTCACAAACCTTAACAACCTATAAGAAGATATGTGACGCACTTGAAATCAAAGTATCCAGTGTCCTGAAATAACAAGAGACACCCCGTGCAGGAAATGGAGCGCATCGGAGTGTCATATTGTTGCCGTAGCAGCAAGCTTATTATATCATAGTATCATTTAACTGTCAAGACTATTAACGAAAAGGAGCGTTTATAATGGAAATACAAAAAAACAGT
>DBYI01000101.1 GCA_002310115.1 Ruminococcus flavefaciens | reverse complement strand
ACAACTATTGCAACGACAACAACAACAACTACTACAACTGTTAAAGCGGTTGATCTTAAGGAAGAACTTAATTCAAAGGTTTCAAAGTGGGGCGATACTAACGGCGACGGTTCAGTTGATATGGCTGACGCTGTAGCTATTATGCAGGCTCTTGCAAATCCGAACAAATATAAGCTCTCAGATCAGGGCAAGTTCAATGCAGATGTTTATGAGGCAGGCGGCGGTGTTACAACAAATGATGCAGCTGCTATCCAGAAATATCTCTTAGGCCTCATAAAGTCACTTCCTGAGAGCTATTCTGACGATATAAAGACAGTTACTAAATAAGAGGATCCAAAATCACAACTACAACTTGATGTGGAATGCGGATCCTGTTAACCTAAAAATAAATCAGAAATGATATGTCAACGTTTGTTCCTGTCGGCAATGAAAAGAACATCCAGAGTGTATGTAGGAAAGTGAAACCAAGGTCAGTGCCTGCTGTATTTGTGATAAACGGCGATATAAATGACTCTGTTGCTGGTATTTTCATTAACATGGAACAATTTGACGGGGAATATTTCCGGTTTTATGAGAGACTTGTGGTGAAAGACTACTTGGCTACTCAACTAAGAGGTCGACGGTTTAATAGCATCTGTAGGCTAACAAAAAGCTCTTTGCAATTTTTGCAGAGGGCTTTTTTGAGTATGTTATACATGGTACAGTTCTTGAGGATGAAAGCTCAGCTACAGGTAGTTACTGCAAAGTTTAGCGAACTGCAAGCTGGTGTCAGGAATGGTAACAGGAAGTATGAAAGGCTGCCTGCAAGAGTAGGAAACGTTGATGGGGCATAAAGTCAGAGTAATAATTATTAAGCAGTTGAAGAAACAAAAAAGTATTTATTGCAATCTCCAGACACTGAACAGAATAGGTAAATGTGAGTTCAAAGGTGAAGATATATTCAAAGTAGCAAATTAGCGCCTTGGGGTGTATGGCAAAAACAACGGTGATTAATTATAATTAACTCCCAATTACTTGGAAATAAACAAAGGACCGACCTGTATTAGTCGATCCTTTGGCGTACCATATCACAAGAAGTACTTGAATATTATGTTTTGATATAGTAGCGTATACCTGGCTGGTACGTATGGTGCAAAGTGGAAGAAGATGTTATCCTCTTTCAACCCTATCATACTGCGGAGGGGCACAATGACCCGCCAATATTATTTTGTTTATTAGGTGTTCGGATTTGCAGGGGTCTGCATTCTGAAAACAGTATCTCCAATATTAATTTCACCATCGTGGTTGGCATCATCTAATATATAATTGTCAGATTTGGCTAGAATAGTTACCTTGAAAGCAATATCAACATTTCTGATTACTGTATATGTTTTATCATCCCACTTGGTAAGCGTATTGGAGTATACTACTGTATATTCACCGGGAGAGTTCAGACTTGAAATATTACCGTCTTTATCAAGAACACATTTATGTTCACTACTCAGTCCTGACAGAAAATCTAATCCTAAAGTTTTTTCTTCTCCTTTTTTGTCTACTACCCTGAATTTAAGACCACTGAAATCTATGTTAGAGTCTTCAGAAAACACAGTTGTGGTAGGATATGATTCAACACCCTTAAAATTATAATAGGACTGTGCCTTTCCGCTTCCGCCTGTTACTACATAATTAAAATAAAAATTTTCAGGTTTTGATGCAGTAGTGATTGGTGTGGTCAATGGAGCTAAAGTAGTAGTTGTATTTTTAGTTGTAGAATTATTTGTAACTGTTGTAGTTACAGGAGTTGTACTAGGCACAAGAGTAGGTATTTTTTTTAGAAGGTATTTCTGTATAAAAAGGGCATCATTGGAAGTGAGACCGTTTATACTTGTATCAACATCACCGCGAATCTGTCCGTTCTTTCTGATATGTTTATCGCTAGTACCTGAGAGTCCATATTTATTCGGATTTGCAAGGCTCTGCATGATAAGAACAGCATCTGCCATATCTACATCTCCGTCAAGATTAGCATCGCCCCATACAAAACCGTACGGAGGATTAGGGTCATTTTCTTCTTCCTGTTCCTTTTCTTTTTCCTCCTGTTTTTGCTTCTCTCTTTCCTCGAGTTCTTCTTCAGTAGCTTCTCTGATAGTTACTTTGTATGATATATCCATTCCATTGAAAATATGTGTTGGATTCTTATTACATGTTATATCTTCATAAAACTTTACAGTATATTCTCCTATAGGAAGAGTATTGAATTTTAGGCCACTTACGCTGTTGCCGTCCTTATCAAAAACGGCACAGTTAAATGGGGCTTTATAGTAATAGTATTCGTGACTTTCATCTTCAAATTTGCACTCGAGGCCTTCAAAAGAAAGATTTTCTCCTTGTGCATACTCTGTTTTAGTAGGATAAGAAAGTACTTTACTAAATGTATGATACACAGGGGCATATGTTGAGACCATTAATTCTGTTGTCGTAGTTGTCGTGGTAGTGGTTGCCTTAGTTGTAGTTATTGATACGGAAGGCAGAGTTTCTGATGTACCGTTATTTCCTACTACGATAACTTGAAAACCGCTCTTAACTTCATAAAAACCATCAATTGAATTGGCTGTGCACGAAACATATATAGTGTATAATCCAGGCTTTGTATTGTCGAATTCTGATGAATCAATTTTCCACATGCTACTGTCAAGAGGAGTCCTTTCAAATTGATCCCAGTTGATAACAGTTCTTCCGGCTACAGAATCATAAGTTCCACCAGAAGCAATAGCTTTTCCTCCTGTGAGATCCAGTTCTTCACCTATATGATATACAACTTTTGTAGGAGGAGTAACACTGATAGATGCACGATTGATATATCTTCCTGTGGTAGTGGTAGTTGTCACATCGCTTTTTAAAGTTGTAGTTGTAGCAGTTTTTATTGTCGAACTGTCAACCTGACATCTTTCGAACGCACCTTCGCCAATATATGTAACATTAACGTCTGAGCCTAATGATCTAAGACTTTCGCAGCCGTAAAAAGCATAATCTCCTATATACATAACAGAGGATGGAATATTTATGGATTCAAGCGTTTTACAGAATTCAAATGCAGCACGATCAATAAATGAAACAGAATTAGGTAAAGAGATATTTTTTAGGCTGATGCAGTATTGAAATGCATTTTTACCTATATATTCAACAGAATCAGGAATATTTATTGATTCGAGTGCCTTGCATTCATAAAATGTTTTCTCTTCGATATTTTTTACACCATCAGGTATAGTTGCATATTTCAGTTTCTCGCATCCATAAAATGTTCCACTTCCAATATATGTTACAGAATCAGGAATATTTATTGATTCAAGATTCTTACAGCCGATAAATGCATAACTTCCGATATATGTTATTTTATTATTAAACGTTATAGATTCAAGTCTATTGCAGTTGCTAAACAAGTTTTCTTCAATTCGCTCAACGCCATCAGGAATTGTAATTGATTGAATATTCGTTGAGCTGAATGCTGATTTTCCAATACTTGTAACACTATCAGGGATTATTACCGATTCAACGTGGTCTAAATGAGAAAATGCAGAGGATCCAATACTTGTAACTCCATTTTCTATTATTATTTTTTTTGCTTTATTCAAGCTTGTGTATTCATCCCCATATTTAGCGAAAGGCGCTTCATACATTGGCCCTGTACCACTGATAGTCAACACATTATCGCTGTCTACTGACCATGAGATGTTTGCGCCGCACGTACCGCGTGCAGGTGTTATACCTTTAGGGGCAGTAGTTGTTGTTGTAGTAGTTGTTGTTGTTGTTGTCGTTGTAAAATAGTACCATGGTAATTTTGTAGTATTAGTTACTGCAGCATAAAGTTCAGCTTCTCCTTTCATTTCGTAGGAAATATTAGTATCCATTTCTGCTAAATCAACTGTCAAGGCTGTTGCCGTGTGAAGCGGAAAAACTGAAGTTAGCATTGCTGATGATAAAATCAGTGATATGGTTTTTCTTATTTTCATACTGATTCTCCTTTACAAAATTGTAATTTACATGTTTTATTGGCTTATATTCCGTTGCTGTTTTTGTGTTTGAAAATGTTTGATTCCCCCTTTGTTTTACTATATATAACTTAGACGTATGAGTTTATAATTTCTCTCACATTATTTAAAAAAATTATTAGATTTCAAAAAACCAGATTAAGAACTATATAATACTACAAATATGAGCTAATAATATGCTTCGTGTACATTTTTGTCAAGAGGTATGTGATGATCAAATATTTTAGTATATAGTATCATAAGCGTAAAAAGAGTTCTGGATAATATGCAGTTTTTAGCAAGAAGTCTCATATCTCTTTTTGGGGTGAAGGATAACCAATTAATTATTGCTATTACCGAAGAAACATGATATAATATAAAAAACGATTTGACATATTTTGATCAGATATATTACATCTAAAAAATAGTTGTTTTTGAAGCAGTAACAGGGAGGTTCAATATGAAAAAAACAGTTATTAATCGCCTTATATCTGTAATGACAATTTTAACATTTATATTATCGGTTTACTGGTGTTTCCCGGAAAGTATCGCAAAAATAAATTCGCTTTCTGCTTCAGAGACTGCTGCAGCAAGTAATGGTACAGTTGCTGAAGGAATTGAAAATCCCTTCAACAAACAGGATGACATGGAAGTGCCATATGACAGCAAAAGCTGGATACAGCCAAAGGAATGGAATATGCCGAGGATAAAGCCAAGTGATTATAAAGGGGGATAATGCTCTTCTTTGACAAGATCGGCCTTGAACCTGAAAACGCTCGTGGGAATGTACAGCGGATATATTTTAGCATAACGGGTGCAACCGAACCTGTCAGTCACATTAAGTTCCACATTTTTTATGACACCAGACTGACTGTCAAGGAAAACTCAAATGGTGATGTAATAACTACAGGAAAAGGTTTAAAAGAATTCACCACAGGTTCTTCAATGATAGAGGAAGGACAGCTGGTTTTTTATGTATATTCAAAGGACACTATGTTGAACGCAAGCTGTTTATTTACCATTGATTTTATTATTCCCGAAAATGCAGAGCCTGGCGAGGTCTATCCCATCGGTATTGCATATGTTGATGATGATATAGCATATGATACTTTCATTAATTCTGAAAACGATGATGCGGGGAAACTTCAGATGACCTATGTTTTTACCAAGGGCATATACAATGGATATATCAAGATGCTTGGTGAGAAAAAACTACTGCTACAACCACGACCACTATAACAACAACTACTTGTGTATCAACTGCTGAGTATGATCTTGGTGATGTAAACAACGATGGCCTTATAAATGCAGTTGACACTTCATCTGTTCTTGCGTATTATGCACACATATCCACAGGTTCAGATGGTGGTTATAGTGATAGTCAGAAAAAATCAGCAGATGTAGATTATAACAGAATAATCGATGCTGTGGACGCGGCAAAAATACTTTCATATTACGCTTACATTTCCACAGCCATCGGAGATGTGTTGCCCATACATGATTATCTTGAAGGCACTTTATAGACAAAATCCCATCGTTGAGGTTGAGTCTGTAAAGAAGTTTTGGTTGAATACTGAAAATAATACAAATTACTATGGTTTATATAAAGAGTATCAGTCTCCTGTACAGAAGATTGATACTCTTTTTGTTTTTGATTAGTTTTGTAGTAAAGGGCATTTATCAAGTGTCAGACAGATAGGTCTTTTTGTTTATTACATCTTCGATAAGTATATTTTTTGCTCTCTCAGGCTCTTCAAACAAAGGACTGTGAGCCGAGTTTTCAAATAAATAAAACCCTTTTAGATCAGCATGGACAAGCTGGAAATACTCTTTCTGGAGTTCATAATCTGTGGTCATATCATACTTGCCTGCTAATATATAAAACGATATGTCAAACTGTGTGGTTACATCGGATGCTTTAAAATTCCCTGATGAAATTTCAGCTTTAGAGACAAAAGACTTACCACGCCATATATTCAGCCTTTCTGTCTGCGTGAAATCAGTCATTTTCAGAGTCGGAAAAAATATGCCTGTGATTACAGAATCCATATTATGAAGTGTTTCTACGTCGTTTTCATGCATAGCCTTATCACGTACACTGGCAAAATATGAATGCATTTTCTCACTATACATATCAGGTTCGGTATTATCATCACTGAACAGATCATAATACTTTTCCATTTCAGCGATCATCTTTTTATTACCATCTTTTTTATACTGATCAAGCATATAGTGATATGCTTTCTCTCAGACCTGATTTTGTCCACGCTCATGCTCATAGCTATGTACGCTTCATATTTTTCGGGATATTCTGCGGCTAATTTCAAAGCAATTATTGTGCCGAAGGAATGTCCGATAAGGTATATCTTTTTCTGATTGAATCGTTCTCGGAGATAGTCTGTTACTTCAATCGCGTCATATGTCATCTGTTCTGAGTTTATCGTTTCAAGCGGTATATCATGCTGTGACGCGCTTATGAGAATGTTTTGGTGGCCTTCAGATTGACAGGAAAAGAGATTTATATTATACTTATAATATGATATAACATTTATCGATATAAGTTAAAACAAAAATTAATTATCGATTGCTTCGACATTTTCGGACTCAATTACGACTAATAAGTAGATGGGCGACGAAATAGCCGAAAGGAGGTATTCATGGATTACGGTGAAAGTAGCTACCGCCGTTTTCTTTCCGGTGATAAAGAAGGTCTCGCAGATGTAATGCGCATTTACAGAGATGGTCTTACCCTTTACCTGACAAGCCTTGTATGCAATATAAGTATCGCTGAAGAACTTATGGAAGAAACTTTCGTAAAACTCTACGTCAATAAGCCAAAATTCAAAGGAAAAAGCTCATTCAAAACCTGGTTATATTCTATTGCAAGATTTACGGCAGTTGATTATATCAGGAAACATTCCGCTGTTTTACAGACATCTCTTGAAGAAGCGAAGTTTACAGTCAATGATGATAACCTCGAGGGCGATATTATTAAGAACGAAGAGAAGCGTGTTTTACATAAGGCTATCCGTAAACTGAAACCCGAATATGAACAGGCACTGTACCTGACATATTTCGAGGATTTCTCCAACAGGGAAACGGCAAACATAATGAAAAAAACTGAAAAGCAGGTCCGCGATCTTTTGTATAATGCAAGAAAGAACTTGAAAGCAGAACTGCTGAAGGAGGGCTTTGTATATGAAAAGCTATGAAGAAACTATTGCAAGCGTCTTTGCAAAGGGCGATGCAATACTTGAAAGCAAAAGAATACGAGCCCGTCGTATAAAAAGGATATCCTGCACTATTTCTGGTATATGTGCTGCCGCTATTGTTGGATTTTATGCGATACACAGCAATATTGACAAAAACAATGCTGGTCTAACGGGCAATAACGATAATTACATTACTGAGGCGAATGAGAACGTGACTAATGTCACATCAGGAAATTCAGTTGAGAATACCACAACGAATACTGTTTCCACCCATACAACTGTACATAGCAGTAAGTCAACTGTTTCTGTTACAGTTTCATCTAAATCTACATCTGCTGTTAATACTTTTTCAATGAATTCAAAGGATCCTGGTTTTAACAGTAGTACTTCACAAACAACTATCAGTACGGATGCGTCCTACACAGTATCCGATGACGAAAGGAGCCTTGAAATGAAAAAAGTTACAGCATTCGCAACAGCTTTTCTTACAGGATTATCAACAATGCCGTTCACGGCAAATGCTAACGATAATTATAAATTGTATTCAATGGAGAGCGGAGAAAAGGAAGTCATTGCTCAAATGGCTAATTATCAGACTGATACTGATATAGATGGCAACGGCCAATTTGATATAAACGACTGCTATCAGCTTTATCTATACACTGACGGATATGTTGTTGATGACACAATAAAGGAAAGGGCTGAAAAGATAGCCGATTATGATCACGACGGAGGCGTTTATCCTTTTAGTGATGCCATGCTTCTTATGAAGTATTACATTTTGTCAAATCCGCTTGATACTTCTATATTTGATATCAATAACTACGAGAATCATGAAACAACGCCTGAATTGGCTGCAGAACTAGCTCAGCTTGCAGAAGATGGTTATGTTGATAAGGAGCTTACATACACCTCAAGTATGTATTTTGTGTCAAATCTTAAGTTCTATATGCGATATTACGGTACAGGCTATGGTTTCCTGAAGGATATGGTAGACAGGGGAGAAGCATCACTCGATATCAACGATGACGGAGTATTCGATATCAGAGACTGCATTGACTATGAGATATTTATAGAAAACCTGCTCTACAATGATCCGGAGCTTTATGCAAAATACGGAGATACACTTGTAAAGGACGTAATCAACTGGGATCAGGATGGTCTTTTCTACATATATGATGATTCCATTCAGGGGTGCGAGCATGCTTTTCCCTGCGAATTTGAAGTAATTAAACTACCAGAATCAACAATTGAAAGATGTGCTGATCTCTTTGGAAAGCTCGGAGAATTTGGCGGGAAGTACAGCGGACGATATATGGCATACTGCTATTTACAGAATAATCCGCTTGATCAGGCATACTTCAACAAAGATTATTTTGAACAAATTTACAGCGGAGCCGTAAATTACGATATCAATGCAGCCTTTATCTTTGCAGCAAGAACAAGTGAAAATATTGAGTATACAAGCACATTTGACAAAGCAAAGTTTGGTGAAGACTTCAAACAATACTGTCAGGACATAGAGAATGGCCAAAAGTCTGTGCCAGACCTGAACTTTGACGGAAAACTTGATTACTATGATTACAGCGCTTCAATTACATATCTCAATCAGACATTCTTTCCGATAATAGGAGAAACAGAGGAAGAGATAGAAAATAATATGCCGTTTAGCAAGAAGCAATATGATTATTTTGCTTACGAATGTGATATCAATGGGGATGGCAAGAGCGGCGATATATATGATATAGTTTTAATACAGTGTTATATGCTTATGACTGATGATGATATATTTAATGCTTCCGCTTGTGAGGAACTGAATATATCTACTGAATATCACAGCAATTTTGAGCTCCTTGACGATATAGATATAGATAGAAACGGGGATGCCAACCTTGATGGTGATATGGATATGTCAGATGCTGTTATAATAATGCAGTCACAAGCAAATCCTGATAAATATGAGCTTACGAACAAAGGAAAGTTTAATGGCGATATCTATGAGACTGGTAACGGAATCACTGTAAATGACGCTTTACAGGTTCAGAAAAAACTGCTTGGAATCGAGTAATGAGCCGGTATAGATAAAATAGCTTGAATAATCATAAAAGAGGGAATTTTCCATGAAAGTGGAGAATTCCTTTTTTTGTAGCAAGATAATTAGCCTTTTGCCGAGATTAAAATAATTAACTGAAACCTGATTGGTAGAACTGATTATTTTTTTCTTAACTTCACCTGTCTGATTTGTAAATTAAATGAACAAAAGCGCGGACGGGAGAGTAAATGTGAATAAATTGTAAATTTTCTGTGAAATTATATCTTAATTAAGAGCATTATGATATAATGTTTTTGCGAGCAAAAACAGATGCGTTACAAACAACTAAAAATTTTAAAACAGGAGGAACCATTTATGAAGAACAAATGTAGAAAAACTGCTGCTTTTATAGTATCATTAGCACTTTCAGCAGTTAATTCTGTAGGTTCAATGGCAAGTTCAAACATAATCGTGGTAAATGCAGCAGAAGCAAATTTGCAAATAAGCGAAACAGAAGAAACAGAGCCAGAAAGCACAGCTACCCCAGAGCAGGGAGCTGACGAGACATACTATGATGAAGAAACACAAACCCTTCACCTTAAGGGATATGTAAGGAATGGCGGATTAGAGACAGGTGTCATTCTGCCTTTGGGCGTTGATGGATATGAGGTCAAACATCTTGTGGCTGATGAAGGAGCAGTACTTCCAGAAGATTGCTGTGATCTCTGTTTCAATTTGCCATATCTTGAAACAATTGATTTAAAAAATGCTGATACTTCAAATGTTACTGATATGTCTTATATGTTTGTGGGTGCCGGCGATGAAGATGATTATTATTGTACCCTTGATTTAAGCAATTTTGACACATCAAATGTAACAAATATGCATGGTATGTTCCTTTTTAGACGTTTTAATGATATTGTTTTCAGTGAATTTGATACATCAAATGTTACTGATTTCAGTAATATGTTTGCTTATTCAAACGCTGCATCTTTTTTTGGCAATTGCAGATTTGATACTTCAAATGTTACTGATATGTCAGAAATGTTTGATAAAGCATATTTCGGAGATTTTGATTTCAGTTGCTTGGATACTTCAAATGTTACCGATATGGGGGGAATGTTTGCTGGAGCATATGGCGAATCATTTGATCTCGGCAGTTTTGATACATCAAATGTTACCGATATGTCTAATATGTTTGCCTCTATAGAAGCAGGATCACTAGATCTCAGCAGTTTAGACACATCTAATGTTACTGATATGTCAGGCATGTTTAGTGGAGCATATGCAGAATCACTTAATCTCAGCAGTTTAGATACATCGAGTGTTACTGATATGTCACACATGTTTTATATGTCAAGAATAGCTTCACTTGATTTAAGCGGTTTTGATACATCGAATGTTACAGATATGTCGTGGATGTTTTCACAATGTGAAATTCTATCACTTGACCTGAGCAACTTTGATACATCAAATGTTACTGATATGGGTAGTATGTTTGCTTTTTCGCATCTTGAGTCATTTGATCTCAGCAGTTTTGACACATCAAATGTTACTGATATGTCTGGTATGTTTGCTGGAGCTGGCGATAAGGAAGATTATTTTTATTACATCATGCCTGATATAAGCAATTTTGATACATCAAATGTAATAGATATGGATGGTATGTTTTTGAAGTGTGGCGCTTCATCACTTGATTTGAGCAACTTTGACACATCAAATGTTACTGATATGTCAAATATGTTTTCAGAATGCGTTTCTCTTGAAACTATAATAGTTGGTGATAAATGGTCAACAGAATCAGTTATCGAAGATGAGGATATGTTCTATGAATGTGTAAATCTTAAGGGTAGAGATGGAACAGCATATGATGAAAAACATATTGATAAAAAATATGCTATTATCGACAGCGATGACAATGCTACTGGATACTTAACAAAAGCCATAGTTGAAAAAATTACAGATATAAATGACCCGAACGGTTATGCCTCTGGTGACGCTAACTGTGACAGAGACGTTGATATGAGCGATGCAGTGCTCATAATGCAGAGCCTTGCGAATCCTAACAAGTATGGAATTAACGGTACTGACGAACATCACATTACAAAGAAAGGTACCAACTGTGCTGATGTTGATAAGCGCGGTAACGGAATTACAGTAAGCGATGCGCTTAAAATACAGAAGTATCTTCTCGGACAGGAGATATTCTCGTAATAAATCAAAAATAGTCATAAAAATATGTTTTAAAAAGGCAGTAAGCTCAAGATTTAAAACTATTTAATTTAATTAAATAACAGAAACAAGCGGGAGTATGATGGAGACATGAAACAAAACATCACACTCCTGCTGTTGTATAATATGAATTAAAGCATGACGAAAAGACAGATAAGAGATCTATCTGAAAAGTCAAAGATATTGATAAAATTTTAGAATTATGATAAACAGTATTCGAAGCCAACAGCAGAATGACAACGATTTTTTCTATAGGCGCTGTAATCATGTCTGACTTGATATCTGAATCTGGATATCAGATTTTCAAAAGGTGAATGACTGATGTTATTACTGCTTTTTACACAGTAACTCCTCTAATCAGATGTTTATATCGGATTTACTATGCTATAGATCTTCGCTTTTGAGTCAATGTCTTTTACACATAATTACATTATATTTATATCTGTCATAGATTAATGACATTATTTTTTTGAGAAAAAAATTTTTTTAAAATCTTGTTACACTTTAAATGAAATATGCGTTATTATAAGTGTAGACTTTTTTAGTTAAGAATATATAACAAACTATCTTTGATGCTCTTGGATCAGCACATTATTGTACGTGGTTCTATGTGCCGTATCTTGAACATAAACGAAACAAATTTAATAAGGGAGGAATCATTTATGGAAAACAAATGGAAAAAAGCTGCCTCTTTTGCTATGTCTTTAGCGCTTGTAGCAGCAAATTCTGCAATTTCATTGTCAAACTCATGCACAACAGTGGCAAAAGCCGCAGAAGCAAATGCTCAGGTCATTGATGCAACGGCATTAATTACAGCTGCCAATGAGCAGCGCATCGACGAATCATACTATGATGAAGAAACTCAGACTCTTCATCTTAAAGGTGATGTAAGAAACGGAGGAGAGTTTACTGGCCTAATTCTTCCTGAAGACGTAAATGCTGAAGAAATTAAACATATTGTTGCCGACGAAGGGACAGTACTCCCTGTTGATTGCAGTTGGCTTATGTATAATTTGAATCAGGTTAAAACAGTAGATTTAAAAAATGCAGATTCTTCAAATGTTGAAAATATGTCATATATGTTCGTGCCTTATACAAAAGCAGTAACATTTGAAGCAAGTTATCCAAGTGGTTGTATAAGAGAAATTGATCTTACCGGATTCAATACAAGTAGTGTTACTGATATGTCTGGAATGTTTTATTATACAAGCGTAGAATCACTTGATCTCAGTAGCTTTGATACATCAAATGTAACAGATATGTCTGAAATGTTTGCATGTTGTTTCTGTATTAAGTCACTTGAGCTCAGTAGCTTTGATACTTCAAACGTTACTGATATGTCTAGGATGTTCGAGGGTTGGTGGCATATTCCAGATTATGTTGATATCAGCGGATTTGACACGTCAAAGGTCACTGATATGTCTGGAATGTTCTATTTCGGAGGAGGAGAAATCTTTGATCTGACAAATTTTGACACATCAAATGTAACTAATATGTATGAAATGTTTGGGTACAGTGGTTTCCGTACACTTGATATTAGCAGTTTCGATACTTCAAAGGTTACTGATATGTCTTATATGTTCATATGTGGCCCTGAAACTATATATGTCGGACCTGATTGGACAACAGAATTAGCTGTTGGTTCGTCAATGTTTGAAGATTGTTATGGTCTCAAGGGCGGTGAAGGAACATTATTTGATTACCGTCATGATGATAAAGAATATGCTCACGTAGATGGTGGCGTGAACGATCCTGGATATCTAACATTTAAAGATCCCCAGAAAAACAAGACATACTTTGATGCAGAGACAGGTACTCTTCACCTTAAGGGCAAGATTGAAAAAGTTCTACCTGATGGCGTTGACGGGTGGGATGTAAAGCATATAATTGCTGAAGAAGGAACTATACTTCCGGCTGATTGCAGTTATTTCATTGATGGATTATCATATATTGAAAGTATTGACCTTAAAAATGCTGATACTTCAAATGTTACAGATATGAGCTATATGTTCAGTGACAGTTGGCTTGAATGGGATGCCCCTGAGTTACAATATAAAGGTATAAAAAGCCTGGATCTGAGCAATTTTGATACAAGCAATGTAACAAATATGAAAGGTATGTTTCGATTAAGCCGAATAGACGAACTTGATCTGAGCAGTTTTAATACAAGCAATGTCACGGATATGAGTGAAATGTTTGAAAGAAGCTCGATTAATTCTGTTGATCTTAGCAGTTTTGATACTAGTCATGTTACAGATATGAGTCAAATGTTCTGGGGTTGTTCCCAACTGTCAGAAATTGACCTGAGTAGCTTCGATACATCAAATGTTACGGATATGAAAAGAATGTTTGGTGATTGTAGCGGGCTTAAGGAGTGTAATTTAAGCGGATTCAACACAGCAAATGTGACAAATACTAATGAAATGTTCTTATTTTGTAGGGAACTAGAAGGTATTGACGTAAGCAGTTTTGATACAAGTAAAGTAACTACTATGAGATATATGTTTGCTGGATGTCATAAGCTTAATTCTCTCAATATAAGTAATTTTAACACAAGCAATGTTGATGATATGCTAGGAATGTTTGCATGGTGTTATGATTTAGAAGCTATAGATCTGAGCAATCTTGATACAAGTAATGTAACTAAAACAGGCCAGATGTTTGAATGTTGCAATAATCTCGTATCCTTAGATCTGAGCAGCTTTGATACAAACAATGTTACCGACTTTGACAGGATGTTTTACAATTGTTGTTTGCTTGAAACAATAACAGTCGGAGATGGATGGTCAACGAAGTCAAGCGAACACTCAGGTTATTGGATGTTTTCTGGTTGTGAAAAAATCAAAGGCAGCGAGGGAACAGTATATGATGATGAGCATACAGGTATAGAATATGCTCACATTGATGGTGGCAATGAGAATCCAGGATACTTTACAGAGATCAAAACGGATGCTGAAGAAGATACAGATAATACATTAGTCATTCCGGAAGAAGCAATGAATACAGTTAAATATTTGTACAGCAATATTAATGATCCAACATTAAAAGGTGTTGCAGATGCAGCGATACGCTTGTTTAACAGATTCTTTTCTTACAGAATAGTCTGATATTTCTGCATTTTAATTCTGATTCCTAGTAAAAAGCATATATATCCAAAAAAACGAGACCGTTTCAATCGGTCTCGTTTTTTTAGAGAAATGGTAAGCGTCAAATAGAAAGTGTCTAGTCATAGCACTTTTGACCTGATATAATGGATTCAAGTATACACTGTATGGAAAGTTTCCAAACTTTTCATACAGTGTTGTCAAGCTTGTACTGAACAAAATCACATCAGTCATGTCTTTGTTCGATATTTCTGAACATTTCACAGAATCGTCCTGCAAAGGCAGGAGGTTCGTCGTGATTATTTAGGTGTGAAATATCACCGAAAGCAGTAACGCGGAAGTATGCAATACCCTTACGTCGTTCTTCTGTGCAAATATTCGTTACTGAAGTCGGCGCAGCCATAAAACCATGCCACAGTAACATCGGGGAGATGCCGAGAAGATGTGCAAGTATTACACACTCAACCCCGAAGTGACAGAACATTACTATGGTATCATTGTTCGGACAAATGGCGTTGTAATAATTCCCGTTTCTGACATAACCGTGTTTGGCAAGTAATGTATCCAGACCGTTATTGACATAAGTAATTCCGTTTCGCATATCTGCCTCTGCCATTACTGGAACATCAGCCCATTTCTCTTTGTCGTAATATTCTGGAACAGACGTCCAGTCCTGTGGTAGCATATCCCATGCAATGCGTCGTTTACCGTCAGGACCAATAATAAGATTTCTGTCAAATTCGCGAAGCCAGTCAAGAGTTTGGGCATTACGATTGCATTTTTTCAAAGTGTATTCGGCAGTAGCCTGTGCTCTGCCAAGAGGTGAGACATAATAAGCTGTAATATCCATTGGTGCTATCCGCTCCGAAAGTAGTTCAGCCTCACGATGTCCCTTTTCAGTGAGTGAGTCAGCAGTATAGTCAGGATCACCGTGCCTGATAATAAGCAATTTCATAAAGATAAGCCTTTCTGTATAAATATATTATTAAATCCCCGATTTTTCCTATATCATCATTAATCCCTTGAAACCATATTCTGTGCTATAACGTTGGTGGAATTTCTATAGTTTCTGCCCGAATTGCTCCACCACCATTGCATAAAGAGGTGAACGGCGGAAAATCCAATAATATATACCGTCAAAGCAATCAGTGCAGCGAAATGAATCTTTACCCCAAAACCATTCCGTATTAAACTGAATCTCGAAAGCAGCACCACTTGATTCATGAAAATAATAATCAAAAGTGATGACAAAACCGTATATAGTTTACTTTTGCATTTACACATGGTTGCATTAATGAAACAGGCTATAATAGTATTTACTGAATCAATAATAAGCAGATCGGCTGCTGTTCCGCTTCCACATATGAAAAATCCTACCATAAATGCACTGATGTCAAAAACAAGGCAAACAATACCCATAGCTACAATAGGAACATCTGTTAATATCTTTTTTGCCTGAGGCAGAGAACCGAAAAATTTTGCTTGAGAAATAGTGGTATTACCTACGAAGAATATGATCAGTAGCATTGGATGTATCATTCCCATACATCCAATCATATCGCCATAATCTTTTTCGCCATGTTTTGAAGGATCGACAATCAAACCTGTCAGAAAGGCAATAGGAATTGCAAGTCCGATAAATAAAGTAATCGGTTTGAATGCCGCTCTGATATACATTTTCATTGCTTTCATAAAATCATTCATAGCATTCTCCTTAATTATCCCAGTATTTTTTTCTGTAATTATGGAGTACAGCTTTTTCGGAAATAATAGTTAAAACTATCGTTACTACCGCTAAAACCACATGCAGCAAGCCTATTTTTCCGCCAAATGCCTCAATCTGTAATACTCCTAGTAAATCAACTACAAAAAATACGAACATTATCATTATCATACGCGTAATTGAATTCTTTATCATCCTGCTGAATGAAGCTATCGCCCGTGCTAAGAATATTGTTATTACCAGTGCTATACAGCTTCCGATACCATTCCCGATCTCTATTATACCAATGGCATCAAGTATGGCCAGAAACATACAGAACAAGATAAGTGATATCGCTCCCTCAACAATAAAAGCTTTCTGGGCCTTTGCATATGTATCGAATCCGCCTTTTACAGTCCTGAAAAACTTTCCACCGGGAATGTTCTTATCATATGATGCCATCATACGTGTTAAAACCAGCATAGTGCCATATATTGAG
The DNA here is from genome assembly GCA_002310115.1 of Ruminococcus flavefaciens. Lineage (GTDB taxonomy): Bacteria > Bacillota > Clostridia > Oscillospirales > Ruminococcaceae > Ruminococcus > Ruminococcus flavefaciens_K. Next base: position 13,345 of record DBYI01000101.1, on the reverse strand, counting down.
GCAATTGTGATACCAAATAAAGGCTCTGGTACTGTGTCGCTGTCATTATCTACATACATTAGGAACATCATAAGCAACATTATGGCGGAAAAAAATAGTACCGAAGCAATTGAAAGCCACATAACGCCGATTGAGAAAGAACGTCCTGTATATATTTTATAAGCTTCGGGATACGAAACAGTTGAATTGTTATTCTCCATCTTTCTCCGCCTTTCTAAGTATACCGACGCTGAGCTGCTGGAGATTAGGCTTTTCAACTGCCGTATCCAGCTGAGAGAGCTGAACTGTATTTTCTGCAAGAGCAATACCCTCAAAATTAGTGCTGTTTCCTATATATGATATCATGAGTTTTTTGGCATATTCACTCTTATCAGCTTCGCCGTGTACTAATATGTATTTTTCCTTGAGATCTTCTACAAATCCTTGTTCTACAATCTTTCCGTCAGACATGAATATCGCATAGTCTGTGGCATATTCCATATCTGCTATGTTATGAGTCGAGAACAGAACACTTCTGTTTCCGTTTCCATCAGCTATGTATTTTCTGAAAATATCGCAAAGCATATCCCTTGCAAGGGGATCAAGTGATGAGGCTGGCTCGTCAAGTACAAGTAATTTTGTATCTCTTGCAAGCACAGCTGCAAGGTAAGTTCTCATTCGGTTTCCGTCTGACATTTTTATAAGTTTTTTTTGCTTGCGGTTAGTCGGGTCTCCTATCTTAAACTTTTTGCAAAGTTCGTTGAAACGTTCCCTGTTGAAGTTGTCAAATCCCAGTTCCATTGAAGCTGCAACATTTTTCAGATTCCAGTCAAGAGGGAAGAAGTTAGCAGAAGAACAGTAACCGATACTGTTCCTAACTTCAGTACTGTCTGAATCAGTAAGTTTATCGAAATATAAAACCTCTCCACTGTTTTTTCCTGTAACGCCGCATAGTACATCTATAAGTGTAGTTTTTCCAGCACCGTTGGCACCTATAAGAGCAGTTGAAAATCCACTTGGAATAGCACTATTTATTTCTCCAAGTGTGAAATCATTGTATTTTTTTACGACCCCGTTAATTTTTAAAGCATTCTCCATATCATTTTTCACCCTTTCACATTAATCTATAATCCATAATGTTTTTAGTATTTCACTGACCTCATCAAGACCAAGCCCTGCAATTTTAGCTGAATGTATTGCGTTTGTGAGATCATCTTCAAGTTGTCTCATGTATTGTTCCTCAAGCATTTTCTTATCCTGAGCATTAACAAAATACCCTTTACCCTTTGAAGCTGTTACAAGTCCTTCATCTGAAAGCTCATCATAAGCTTTCATTGTAGTAATAACGCTGATTTTCAGGTTCTGCGCAAGTACTCTTATCGATGGTAACGGATCGCCAGCTTTGAGTTTCCCTGAAAGAATATCCTCACGGAGTTGAGCTGCTATCTGCTTGTAGATAGGTTCGTTGCTGTTTTGATAGATTTTCAAATATATGCCCCCTTTCTGAACAACTGTTTATGTGTTCTATAAACAGTATATAACAGTTTTGGCCTTTTGTCAATAGTGAATCAACAATCATTTGTAACAAAAATAATTGTTGATTTATGTGAACAATTCCTAAATGCAGGATGGTTTTCATTAATTTATGATTTTTCGCTACTATTAAGATAAGCCAAAGAAACGGTAACATAGTAATCGTATAAACAGTGTTCTTTTAGAATGCACGAGCCTCGCAATGTTAACAAAACCATAAAATTGTGATATGACAAAAAAACTCCTATGGTCTAATATAAACCATAGGAGAAATTTATTAGATTGATTTTAAAAACTCGGTACCCCAACAATTCTTATTATATCCTGCTAATATCATATTTTTGAAATACTTTACGATTTGATCTCGCTGCCGCCCCATTCAACAACTGTAAATCCATTCCTTTCGAAGGTCTCAAGTAGCTGTGGTTCGATTTCAACTTTATATTCAAGGGGAACATAGGCCATAAAGATACGAAGCATGCTGTCAGGATTAGGAGTAATATCAAGCTTTGCAGAATTTGTATATACATCGCCCTGGAACGAAATGAGATTATACTTGTTATGCTCCATTCTAGGCAGCCAGTAAACGATAAACTCGTTCATTTCTTCTTCGTTCAATCCCATATATGTAAGCTTTTCCTTGAGGAAGCTTTCGGTATCGCTTCCTGCAACGCAGAATCCCTTTGACATATCAAATCTTGTACGACAGTTTGCACTGTCCCAGAAGAGATACTTATGATGTGTATTGTCAGCCTTATTAAGAAGAGAACCGTCAGGTGACGCTACAACGTCCCAGCCGTTATCATACTTAGGATATGTTGTGGAGAGCTCTGATTCAGTCAGTTCAAGCTCAACATGGACATCGGTCTCCTCTTCGGGATAAAGGTAAATAACAGGCTTATCAACATACTTCTCAAAATAAAGTGTCATTGTCTTGTTTTCACCATCAACTGTTTTTACCCAGCCGTACTGACCTTTGTATTCTGTGAACAGCCACACATCATTATCATTCTGATACCCTAATTCGTAAAGCTTTGTTCCTTCAGGAATGGAGGCTACCGACTTATAGCTTTCACCAGGGCCAAGATATAATTTCAGACCGTCTACCAGAACAAGTAATGGTGAACCATTTGTAGTACGTTTATCAGGTTCAACATAAGTCTTTGTATTTTTCTTGATAAGTTCCTTTCTCATAAGAACAAGGTCAAAGATTGTAAGCTTGTTATCAAGATCAAAGTCAGCTTCAGACCAACTGTAAAGCTCCTCATCGTATGCATTGAGCAGCCATTTCTGCAATGCTACAAGATCAGCGATATTGAATTCACTGTCTCCATTTATATTTCCGGATACTGTTATCTTGGTTCTGATCACAAGATCCATAGCTCCGTTGTCATATAGTGTGACTTCGGGCTGGTCATCACACAGGAATTCAAAGATATCTGCGGATCTATATAGATTTGCAAGATCAGTCTGATAGACCTGCGGATTGGTTTTTACGACATATATTGGACCAGTCATCATCCATCCACCAGGAACATTCGGCTCTTCAAATCGAATATCGGTTCCGAATCCACAGTAATGATGTTCCAGCAGATCACTCGGGATAAGCTCTCCTGTATCTTTATCATAGACTGTGATCCTTGTTTCTCCCTTTTTAAGGTCGGTGAGATCAGCAGACTTTTCTTCAGGAGGCACTCTTCTTGATTCTTTTTTCAGCCTAAACACAACATCGGCAGAACCGTTTTCATACTCTGTAACGGTCATATAATCGGGTAAAATACTCCCTTTGGAATAAACTATAAAACCTTTATTGTCAGGCGCAGTATATCCTTCGGGAATATCATAGTCACCCAGGCGGAATGCAAAATGATCTGCTTTGGAAAAATTCCATAAATCATCGATAATTGTAGGATTGGGCTTTAATTCGTAGATAGGTCCTGTGGACATTTCGCCTTTAGGTGTATTATAACTGATATCCGTCCATATGGCAAGCATCGAGTTTTCGTCAATTGTCAGCGGTTTGCCCGTATCATAGTCAACGACGGTGACTTTCATATTGCCTGGAAGCAAAATATTCTGAGCATTATCGATTATCGCGCAGTCTGCGACCAGGGTCTTATCTACCTCTTCAGGAAGATATGGCTTTCCGTAGTTCGCAACATAATCATAGGATAATTTTGCCATACCGTCTTTTTTAGCCTGATATAACTCTATCCTGTGCTGTTCACCGCCGTCAATCAGCTCAGATGTTTCTTCATTACAGTATTCTGTTTTTACATAATCAATGACAGAACGGTCATAATCGTTACTTGGAGTATGATACCAGTCAAATGCTGTGCCTGCATTTGAATCAAAACAGAAAACAACATAATTATCCTTGACAGAAACATCATTATATGTTAGTTTATAAACTCTGTATTCTTCATAACAATCGGGCAACCAACTGTAAATATCTGTCTCAACTGCATTCATTAAACCATCTATTGAGAATGTGTATTTTTTTTCGCCATTTGCGTTTACCCATGTATCAGTAAAAGTGATTTCTAATTCGCCCTGTGTTATGGGCTTGTAAACTACGACTTCATAATTGAAGGCTTTGTCCTTCGAAGCGTAAATATCCTGCTTCAGACACTGTGTCATGCCTTTTGTCGTTCTCAGATCATAACGCAGTACCCCTTGTGGTTCACCTTCAGGTACTTTTTCTGCCTGTTCCCAGAAGACAGCACAGATGAGTCCGTCATCAATATGGGTTGCTCCATAGATATTACGGAATTCAAGAGCGGATTCAAAGTCAGTAGGTACCCATTCAGGAAGTTTGTCAGTAACCTTCGTATTTGCTGAAGGTTCGGCAGCATTTACAGGCATAATTGTTGCTGAAGCAGTTAACATCACACCTGCTGTCAATAGTGCGATCGGTTTGGTTTTCATATTGATTCCTCCGTTCTGTATTGGATTATATAAGCAGCAAGATTGGGAGATATTGTCCCCCTTATATAAGGAAATAATTAATGTTTTATATACATTATTATACTAATTTTATATATATTAAGTCAACTAAAAATCGGTAAGTTGTAATTTTTACATGGTAAGTTGCATTTTTTATGTGGTAAGTTGAATGTGAAATGCTTTCATAACATGTTTGGCACGAAGTATTTTGTCTATTCCACACTAATTGAATTACGGAACAATGATGCCTTGCTTAGTAAACATTTACTCTTACTATATACATTCTATTTGACTCTTACTGTTGTTCTGCGATGACGTATAAAGATGAATCAGAGACACTGCGTATAAAAATATGCACTTCTAAAAAAAAGAGCGGCTTGATGAAAAAGCCGCTCCGAGATAGTATTATTTATCACAGTTCCTGAATTAAAGGAAACTTATCGCAGATCCTCTGTATTATTAAAACTGTGTATTTATATAATCTATCTTTAGAATTTTTTGAAAAGCTTATACTTGCCTAATAACTTCTTGACAATGCTGGTGGTATTCTTAACAGTGTTTTCTATAATATTAGGCTCTGCAGTAAAGTATCCAGGGAACAATTTGCCGCCATCGATATGAGCATATTCGATGCTTGTATTATTTGGATCATAAACTGTTCCTCTGCTGCCTGTGAGGTTATAGCAACCCTTGAATAAGTCTAATGCTCCACCCATTGATTTATCAATATTTAATGTTACCCATTTGTTGCCGACATATATGGTCTTTAGGCTAGAGCATTCTTCAAACATAGAATCAATAAATTCAACTTTACTTGTGTCAAATTTGCTTAGATCCAGTGTTTCAAGACTATTGCATCCCTTAAACATAGAATCCATATAAGCTACATTAGATGTGTTAAAACTGCTAAGGTCAACGTTTGAAAGTGAAGTGCAACCCGAGAACATTCCGCTCATAAATAAAACATTACTTGTATCAAAGTTGCTTAGATCAAGAGATTTAATGTTTTCACAGTCAGCAAACATATAATCAAAATAGCTGACAGCGCCTGTAGTAAAATTACAGAGTGTAATAGAACTAAGATTTGTACAACCCATGAACATAAAGCCCATATCACTAACGTTACAGGTATCGAAATTGCTGAGATCAAGTGATGTAAGACTTGAACAGTATTCGAACATGCCTAACATATTGGTGACACATGATGTATCAAAGCTACTGAGATCAAGAGATTCAAGTTTTGAACAGAATGCGAACATAGATCTCATATCCTGAACTTTACTTGTATCAAAACTGCTTAAGTCAACAGATACAAGATTTTCACAGCCATAAAACATATTGCTCATATCGACAACAGTTGATGTAACAGCGTTTTTCAGATCAGCTGTTTCAAGATTTGCCATTCCAATGAATAAGGCAGCACTATTTGCAGGAAGAATAGTTCCTTCGTCAGCTTTAATGTGAAGTATATCTTCCTTATTAAGTCCATCAGGAATTATCATGCCTTCAGTATAAAGATTGTTTTTTACTAATCCTTTTAGGTGAAGGGTACTTGTTTCCTCATCAAAATAACTTAAATCCTGTTTATCTCCAACAGCCGACAGATATCCTGGAGCCTCTTTGCCGCAGTCTATACGTGCATACTCTGAATTAGTAATTAATGGATCGTAAACTGTTCCTTTTCCACCGCTTAGACAAGTGCAATCGCTGAACATATCCAGATCAGAATCACCGTTAATGTTTTCAACAGACCACTTGTCGCCTACATATATTGTTTCAAGGTTGATGCTTCCAAAAAACATATTGGTCATCAATGTAACATTTGAAGTATCAAAATTGCTGATATCCAGAGTGCTATTAATAATATATGAGAACATTCCTTCCATGTTTGTTACTTTGCTTGTATTAAAGCTGCTGAGATTGATATAAGGAACAAAAGCAAACATGAACATCTCAGACATATCAGTAACATTGCTTGTATCAAAAGCGCTCAGATCAAGGTTATCCGAACCTATGCCCCAGAACATACCGGACATATTTGTAACATTTGAGGTGTCTGCTTTCTTTAGATCAAATAATGATATGTGTGACAAATTACAGAATAAGTAGCTGCAGTCTTGTGGGAATACTGTTCCTTCCTCTGCAACAATATTCTGTATTTCCCATTTGTTAACTCCTTCGGGTAATATAATACCTGAACAATCTTCACTATTTTTAATATAGCCCTTAAGATGAAGGGTAAAAGTATCTTCATCATAATATGACTCATCAACTTCCTCTTTTGATGAAGCGGTATCAGTGAATTCAGAGCCATCAGTGATGAGTATTGAAGATTCGTCTGCTTCAGTATCCACTGTGATTGCAGCAGTATTTGTTTCTGCTGCTTCTGTGTTAATGGTGATTGCGTGTGGATTTAGTTTTGGTGCATATGTTAGAGATGCAAAAGACATTGCAATCGCAAATGCGGTAGATTTTTTCCATATATTTTTCATAAATAGTTCCTCCTTGTTATTTTTTTTATTATTTGTTTTTCAAATTGGTACCGTATGCAAAATATAATACCATATTTGGTGAAAAAGATATAATTACACGCACAATTTACAGTGTGTTTATAGTTGATCTGAGATCAACGACTATATGGTGAATATTGAATAAAATGATAAAAACAGTTTTATTTGAGATATCCGAAGCTTATACCGTCGTTATCATATGCTTCATTTGCAAGAAGATCAACATCATTGCTGTCAATAACACCGTTCTGGTCAATATCGCCGGAAAGGAATCTGTAGTGACCTGCAATGTCATTATCGGTAAAGTTATAATGTATCATATCATTCAGGAACGCTATATCACCATTGTCAACAAATGAATCACCGTTTACATCACCGACCATGATTGGACGCTCAACCCATTCGAATTGATAAGGAGTTCTTTTGTTGTCAAGTCTGATCGAAAGAATGCCGTCAGGACCACATTCGCTGAATGAGCCGGTCTGATCCCATTTAATCGTATTAGTTTTCATTCCATCGCCGTTACAGTCAGCATAAGTGAAGTTGTTTCCGTCAACAGAAGTTATAAAAATACTGTGAGAGTTGCCTCCACCAACAGAAATACGAAGGTGATCACCGATACGTGGAACATACTTATATGGATTATTGAGCTGCAAATACTTTGTCGTTCCAAAGTAATCGTACTGGAGTTTTTTTGCAAATCCTGCACATTCATAATATGGTTCTTCCTTTTCGTATCTGAATGACGGATCATATCCTTCATAGAAAGTAGCGTTTATAGTTACATAGTTGCTGTATGTCTGCTTTCCCTCAAAGGATGGGTAGGGTCCGTAAAATTCATAATCTGAAGAATACTGGTCAGATTCCATTACAGTCTGATATGGTGTGAGCCAGTATTTATCACTCGGGAATTTGTACATTTCACTTCTTTTAAAGGTATTCATTGCTTTATCTGAACCAAGATATTCCTGAGAAACAGTTACTGCAAGTTCTTTCTTGATACTTCTGATATCAGATTTTGAAATGCGTGAATCATGGTTCACATCGGCCGATCTCAAGCAGCGCTCTGAACTGAGAGCATCTCTGTTTCCGTCAATATAGCTTTGAATGACAGCAATATCCTTAGTATCAACAATACCATCGTCATTTGCGTCTCCTTTGATATATACATGAGCTTCATCAAACGCATTCTTTATGATTTCAAGATAACATGCTTGCTTGTATTCTTCAACATAAGAAACAGCGGCTGTAACTGCTCTGCGGCAATCAGAAAATGTTGCAAAGCGTGTTTCCTTTGTTATATCCTTAAGCTTTTCCATTGATCCAAACCATATTTTCTTCAGATCATCTCTTTCAATGCCGTTTTTATACATTACATATGCGGTGTGAGATATCACCAGTGAACCACTAGTTGCGAATGTTTCGCCAGGATTTTCGTTCATTGCCTTAGATAATTCGTCGTAATCGGTGAAGAATTTATTTTCTTTCAGATTTCCGTTGTAACCTGGTTGGAGAGTTGCATCTGGATCAGCGATATTTCTTAAAGAATATCCGCAATCCTTTGATTTGAATGCATTTGTTCCGATTACCCAATCCTCTGTGTTACCGCATAATTCACCCATTATATCGCTGTATGCTTCCATAAGCGGTAATGTTTCTTTATCTGGATTGCACCACTCGAGTTTTGACTGAGTAACAAGGTGTGTAAATTCATGAGCTATAGTATCAATATCCTCTGAAGGGCATTCATGTATTGCATCTTCTGTACCTATAAGAAGATGATTATAAATAGATCTTGCTTGATACTGCGGAACGCTTCTGTAATAAACAGCTTTATTTCTTCCTGTGAAATTCTGTCCGTCAAAGTTGTTCCAGCCAAGTTCTGAATAGGAATCAATGATATAATTCATATTCTCTTCTAATACTGCATCTCTTGTATCAGAATTGAACGGAGCTGCTTTGTCGGATATAGCGGCGTTGGCGAGAGGTTCTTGAACAGCTGTTAATGCGATTGCTAATGCCATAGCTGATGTGATAATTTTGTTGTCTATCTTCATTGGAAAAATCTCCTTATATTTTGAGTTTGTAGTATATTAAATAGTCTGGCGCCTGACTTTTTAATCTGGTTAGAATTATTTGTAAAGGATTTATCCTTTCATAAATAACAATCGAAGTATTTGAACATAGTGTTACACATCAAAGCGAAAATTTTTAAATATTACATTTTAGATATTATAAAATGGATTAAAAATTCGCTTAAAAACAGGACATTTATATGTTTTCATTTATCTCCCAATAAAATTTGCATGAGGTAATATCAGTTGTTTTTGCTTTGATCGTCGTACATAAAAGGTTGACTAATATTCAAAGTCATGTAAGAATATAGTTTTAGAAACAACGAAAATACAGCTGATGTGATTCATTATGTAGGAGAGAGAAAATATAAGGACTAAGATGCAATTAAGATATCAGTATAAGCTTAAAAAATAAAGGCATAGTTGTTATAGAGAATAAGTTTAAAGGTTAAGTAAATTGTAATACCTTTCAGCGAATTAACTTTTTATGTCATCAACGTGCATATTTTTATTCAATTATATTTGTGCGTACTAACATTTATTGATGACCTGAAACTTTTGATAATATCGAATCTGACGAAATCTTAAAAAAGCTCTTGACAATGAAGCATTTATATGCTAACATATGAATAGATATTCAATTGTTCATATATAGATTTATAAATTGAATGATGTAAGGAGAATGGTACTATGAGCGAGAAAGAAAGAAAGTTTTTGGAAGTCAGAGGCCTAAAAAAGAGTTTCGGAAGCGGTGAAACCAAACAGGAGGTCCTCAAGGGACTGGATTTTACAGTTGGGAAAGGGGAATTCTGTGTGCTGCTTGGACCGTCAGGTTCAGGCAAATCCACACTGCTGAATATTCTCGGTGGCATTGACAGCGCTGATGCAGGCGAGATTATCATAAATGGTGATAAGCTTGCGGAAATGAATGAGAAGAGCCTTACAAGGTACAGACGTAAGCACCTGGGCTACGTATTCCAGATGTACAATCTTATCCCTAATCTCAACGTAAAGGAAAACATTGAAACAGGTGCATATCTCTCGGATAAGCCACTCAACATTGATGAATTACTAAAGATACTAGGTCTTTACGATCATCGTCACAAGCTTCCTAATCAGTTGTCAGGGGGACAGCAGCAGAGAGTGTCTATAGGACGCGCTATAGTAAAAAATCCCGATATACTTCTATGTGACGAACCTACTGGAGCTCTGGATTACAAGACCTCCAAGGAAATATTGCAGCTCATAGAGGAGGTCAATAAGAAATACGGTAACACTATCATTATGGTTACTCACAACGAAGCCATAAAGCAACTGGCTGATCATGTGATAAAGCTTCGCGACGGGAAGATAAGACACGATACCATCAATAAAGACAAGCTTACTGCGACAGAAATAGAATGGTAATGGAGGATCTTTTATGGATAATAAGATATCATTCGGCAAACGCCCGAAAAATCCTCTGAACAAGCGCGTTTGGAAGGACATACTTCGTGACTGGAAGCGATATCTGATGATATGTCTCATGCTTATTGTAACTATCGGATTCGTTTCCGGAATGTACGTTGCAAATAACAGTATGCTTTATTCTATGGACAAAAATGTTTCAGAAATGAAACGTGAAGATGGTCATTTTACACTTTCAGAAATAGCTGATAACGCAACTGTAAAAGCAATTGAAACAGGTGAAATGGCAGATGTGCTCGCAGTATACCGTGAGCGTGCCTATAACGAAGCTGTAGTCGAAATAGAAAAGTCACTGAACGAAGTATTCAAAAATGCCAAGGACTCAGAAGAATATAAAAAAGCCCTGTCAGATGCAACAGAGGAGGCTGAAAAAAAGATCAATGAAGATATAGACGAGAAATACACTGAAATTGAAGAACGTTATGAGTTAAACAAAAAATTCGAGCCCGTGCCTGTATCGGTGTTTGAGTTGTTATATAAGGATACAGATGAAGTTCTGCAGTCAAAAATCAATTATTCTGGAACTATTCGAGTTTACAGCGAACGTGTAGACATAGACCTTTATGATATCCTAAAGGGGCGTGCTCCCGAAAAAGAGAATGAGATTATAATCGATCGTATGCACGCCGAGAATTCAAAAATTAAAATTGGTGATATTCTCAAAGTGGGTAATACAGATTTTGAGGTGGTAGGTCTTGCTGCTTTTTCTGATTACAGCGCTCTGTATGAGAATAACTCCGACATCATGTTCGATGCGTTGACCTTTGATGTTGGAATGACTACAAACGAAGGCTTTGAGCGTATCCGAGCAAATACCATTGCAAACTATGCCTTCATGTACAATGTTAAGCCTGCTGATGAGTTCGAAGAAAAGGAAATGTCTGAGCATTTCCTTAAATCCCTCATAACTCAGACAGCAGTATCAGATATCGATAATCTTGAAATAAAGGACTACGTTCCTGCCTATGCAAATCAAGCCATGAACTTTGCAAGAGACGATATTGGTAAGGATAAGGCTATGGGCGGAGTACTTCTATATATACTCACTGCTGTTCTGGCATTTATATTTGCAGTAACTATCAGTACTACTCTTGAACAGGAAGCATCTGTTATCGGCACTCTCAGGGCTTCTGGCTATACAAGGTGCGAGCTTCTTCGTTACTATATGGGCGCTCCGTTGCTGATTGTAATTATTGCCTCAATCATAGGCAATGTTCTTGGATATACAGTATTCAAGGATATTGTTGCAAAAATGTACTACAGCAGTTACAGCCTGCCAGGCTTTGAAACCATTTGGACTCCCGAAGCATTTATTCGTACGACGTTAGTGCCGATAGTATTAATGTTAGTAATAAACGCCTTTGTAATAACAAAAACGCTTAAGCTCTCACCGCTCCGCTTTCTCCGTCACGATCTTAAACGGAATAAGAGGAAAAAAGCAATGAGGCTACCAAAATGGAAGTTTCTTCAACGCTTCAGAATACGTGTATTTTTGCAAAATATTCCAAATTATATCATGCTATTAATAGGAATAAGCTTTGTTATGTTACTTATTTCAATGGCTGTGGGAATGCCAGAGACTCTGTCTTACTATCAGGAGAAAATGTGCGATATGACCTTTGCCAGTGAACAAATAATACTAAGTAGCACAGAGGACGAGTACGGGAATCTGATTTCAACTGAAACAGACGGTGCAGAGCGTTTCTCAATTAATTCACTTGAACGCAAGTCTGATAGTTATAATGAGGAGATTCCCGTTTATGGAATTGAAAGCGGCAGCAGATATGTTAATATCAGCCCTACGGATTATGGTTCCGTATATATATCAAAGGCATTTGCCGAAAAATACAATGTACACCCCGGAGAAACCATTATCCTTTCTGAGAAATATGAGCACAAGGACTATCGCTGGACTGTATATGACATCTATGACTACTCTGCAGGTGTTGCAGTTTTCATGGAAAACGGGCAGTTCAACATGGAATTTAACAAGAAAGATGGGGAATTCAGCGGATATATGTCCGATAAACAGATTAACGACATCGACACAAAGTATATAGCTAAGGAGATAACAACTCAGGATATGATAAAAGTAGCAGACCAGCTTGATCACTCAATGGGAGCATATATGCAGTATTTTCAGTATGTATGCTTCATAGTAGCAACGATAATACTCTATCTGCTCACAAAAATAATAATTGAAAAGAATGAAAACTCAATTTCCATGACGAAGATACTTGGATATGAAAATGTAGAAATAGCTTCACTTTACCTCATACCTACAGCAATAGTGGTGCTCTTCTCAGAGTTCATTGCAATATACATAGGCTACAAGTTAATGCAGTTTTTCTGGGAACTGATAATGATGAAGATGAGTGGCTGGTTTGCTTTTATAATGCCTCTATCTGGTTTTGTAAAAGAGTTCATTCTTGTATTTGCGGCATATCTTGTTATTACAGTATTTGACTTTATCCGCATACGAAAGATACCCAAAGTCCTTGCACTAAAAAAGATGGAGTGAGGCTCTGAAAAAAGTCTGAAAAAGTCAGCTAACTGTGATAAAATAGAATTAATATCACAGGAGGCTGATTTTTTATGGCAAGAAGAAAAAGAGAACCGATGAGTGAAGGCAAGAAGAACATCATAGGAATGCTGTTTGAGGAGTATGACATCAAGTCGGCAAAGGATATCGAAGACGCTCTCAAAGATCTTCTAGGTGGAACGATCCAGGAAATGCTTGAATCCGAAATGGACGAGCACCTTGGATATAAAGAATATGAGCGTTCCGACAATCCCGATTCTCGTAACGGTAAGAAAACAAAGAAAGTTCGCAGT